>JAFYQB010000106.1 GCA_017547285.1 Clostridia bacterium | reverse complement strand
TGCCGGTCTCATCGTGCTGCGAATCATCAACGAGCCCACCGCCGCTGCCATGGCTTATGGCATGGACAAGGGCGGCGCGCACAAGATCATGGTGTTTGACCTGGGCGGCGGTACGTTTGACGTAAGCATTCTGGATATCAACAACGATGTGATCGAAGTGCTGGCTACGGCGGGCAACAACCGTCTGGGCGGCGATGATTTTGACGACTGCATTGCCAATTATCTGGTGGATGCCTTCCGCAAGCAGGAGCGGATCGATCTGACCAAGGACGCTACCGCCATGAGCCGCATCCGTGAAGCGGCAGAAAAGGCCAAGATCGAGCTTTCTTCTGCTACCACTGCCAGCGTTAATCTGCCTTTCCTCACGGCGGATGCAAACGGCGCAAAGCATCTGGAAATGAGCCTGACCCGTGCCAAGTTTGACGAACTGACTGCTCATCTGGTGGAAGCCACCATGGGCCCTGTGCGTCAGGCCATGAGCGATGCTGGACTGCAGCCCAGCGACCTCAGCCGCGTGCTGCTTGTGGGTGGCTCCACCCGCATTCCCGCGGTACAGGCGGCAGTCAAGCGCTTTACCGGTCGTGAACCCAGCAAGGACATCAATCCAGACGAGTGCGTGGCTATGGGCGCAGCATTGCAGGGCGGCGTATTGCAGGGCGAGGTAAAGGGCCTGCTGCTGTTGGATGTAACCCCGCTCTCCCTTGGTATTGAAACCATGGGCGATGTATTCAGCCGCATCATTGAGCGCAACACCACGCTGCCTGTGCAGCAGAGCCAGATTTTCACTACGGCTGCCAACTTCCAGACCAGCGTCGATATCCATGTATTGCAGGGCGAACGTGAAATTGCCAGTGCAAACAAAACGCTGGGACGTTTCCGTCTGAGCGGCATCCGCCGTGCACTTCGCGGTATTCCGCAGATCGAAGTCACCTTCTCCATCGATGCAAACGGTATCGTGAATGTATCCGCCAAAGATTTGGGTACAGGCAAGCATCAGGAGATCACGCTCACCCAGTCCTCCAATATGTCCTCCGCCGAGATTGACGCCGCCATCCGCGACGCTGAAAAATATGCCGCCGAAGATGCCAAGCGCAAGAAAAGTGCAGAATTGCGCAACCGCGCCGAGGAACTGATCTATCAGGCCAGGAACGCGCAAAAGAAGCTGAGTCCGCAGGATAAGGAGCGCATTGAAACGCTGCGCAAACAGGCGCAGGCTGCGCTGGACAGCAAGGATGATTACGCTCTGCAAAATGCCTGCGAGCAGCTTACACAGGCCTTGCAGGCCGTTGGCCGCTATGTAGATGATGATTCTATCAACAGCGACGACGGTTCCATGGATGCGGATTATACCAACTGATTTCCGAAAGGAAGATCGCTTTGTTTGGCTATATCACCATTGCGCCTGCGGGTTTGAGCAAAGACAGGCAGGACCGCTACCGGGCCATGTACTGCGGACTTTGCCGCACGTTGGGCAAGCGTTTCGGCCCCACCGGACAGATGACTCTGAGCTACGATATCACGTTCCTCTACCTGCTGCTCTCCTCCCTCTACGAGCCCGAGGAACAGCAGGGCAAGGAACGCTGCTTGCCGCACCCCGTGCACCTGCATCCCTATGTATACAGCGTCCCCGCAGACTACTGCTGCGATATGAACATTGCGCTGGCCTATCACAAGTGCATGGACGACTGGCAGGATGACAAAAGTCCGGTTGGACGTGCGGAAGCTGCCCTTCTGCAAAAGGGTTACGACCAGGTGGCTGCGCGTTATCCTGAGAAATGCAGGGCCATTGAGGCTTGCCTCAAAGAGCTTCGCCAGCTAGAAAAGTGCGGCACGGCCACACTGGATGCGGCAGCCAACGCTTCGGCCAAAATGCTGGGCATTGTGTGCCGCTATCAGGAGGACATGTGGGCGGATGAACTGGAACAGCTGGGACAGGCGTTAGGCCGTTTCATTTACCTGATGGACGCCTACGACGATCTGCCTGCCGACAAGCGCAAAAAGCGTTTCAACCCGCTGAACTCCTACGAAGCGAGGGAGGACTATGAGGCTTTTATCAAAGAAAGCCTGACCATGCTGATTGGCGAATGCACCGAAATATTTGAGGCGCTTCCACTGGTTCAGGATATGGACATTTTGCGCAACATCCTGTATGCTGGATGCTGGACACGTTATGAGCAGCTTCAACACAAGAAAAGCAAAAACGTGCCTGCAAGCAGTACAAACCGCAAGGAGGACGGGGCATGAGAGACCCCTACGAGGTGCTGGGCGTTCCCCAGACCGCAACCGATGACGAGATTAAGGCCGCTTACCGCAAGCTGGCCAAAAAATATCATCCCGACTTAAACGGCGGCAGTGCAGAAGCCGAAGCTAAAATGAAAGAGGTCAATGAGGCCTACAATATTCTGATCAAGCACAAGGGGGCTGCGGGACAGCAGCAGCAGAGCGGCTACAATCCCTTTGGTCAGGGATACGGCGGCAGCTATGGCGGCTATCAACAGCAGAGCTACGGTGGCCAGCAGTCCTCCTACGGCGGAAGCCAGCAGGGCGGCTACTATGGCGGTTTTGGCTTTGATTTTGAGGACCTGTTCCGGGGCGCTTACAGCCAGCGCCAGTCTTCTGCCTACACCGAGACCGATCCTGCGCTGAAGCCCGCTGCACAGGCCGTGCTTTCCGGACGGTATCAGGAAGCGCTGAATATTCTGAACAGCGTTGTTGGCCGCAGGGCGGCGTGGTACTACTGGAGCGCACGCGCAAACATGGGCATGGGCAATCGCATTGCTGCGCTGAATGATGCAAAGACCGCTGTAAACATGAATCCCAACGAACCGGCGTTCCAGCAGCTGCTCAGTCAGCTCAGCGCCAGCGGCTACGGCTATCAGCAGCGCAGCGCGCGAGGGGATTTTGCATCCTATATCTGCTCCAATCCCTGTCTTTCCATCTGCGCTGTCAACATGCTGTGCAACTGCTGCTGTCGAGGCGGATTCTTCTACTGCTAATCGAAAGAGGTGTTACCAGATGACTTTCTGGCAAAAAATCAAACAGGCATTCCGCTCCTTTATGTATGGTCGCAACGGCGCGGATCATCTTTCCATGGCGCTGTTGTGGACTGGCCTTATTTGCTATCTGCTGGGCGGCATTGTGGGGTCTATCGCTGTGTCTGTCATTTTCCCTGTTATCGGCATTCTTTTGAATCTGACAGGCTTTGCAGCATATATGTTTTCTCTGTTCCGTGTGTTCAGCCGCAATGTAGAAAAGCGCCGCGCAGAGAACCGCCGCTATGTAACCATGATGGAAAAGAGAAAAACAAAGCGTCGTCAGGCAAAAGTGCGTTTCCAGAACCGCAAAACCTACAAGTATTTCAAATGTCCCGGCTGCAAGGCATGGCTGCGCCTCACCCGTGGCAAGGGCGTAGTGACCGTTACCTGCAGCCGCTGCAAAACCAGTTTTACACAGAAAGCATAAACTGAAAACCGTTCCTGCGAAAGGAACGGTTTTTAGATTGTATTTTCGCCGTATTTCACTTGCTTGGACGGCTGTTTTTCTTGCTTTTTTGTCTTGCATTCGCTATTCTGTATCTATGCCCTGTCGAACAACTGAGAAAGGCAGATGAACATGGAAATATTTGATTTTTTGAAAGAGATGGCGTGCAAGCACGGCCCCAGCGGCCACGAGTACGAAGTCGCCGAGTGGTTCAAAAGCAAGTTTGAGCCCTTGTGCGACAGCGTGACCGTAGACCGTTTGTTCAACGTCATTGCGTACAAAAAGGCAACCATCCCCACCAGGGACGGCTCGCCCGCACCCAAGGTGATGCTGGCCGCTCATCAGGACGAAATTGCCCTGATGGTGGCGGATATTCTGGAGGACGGCACCCTGCGCATGGGTACCGTAGGCGGCGTTGATCCCCGCATCCTGCCTGCCTCCACTGTTACTGTACATGCCCGCGAGGCAGAAGGCGGCTATCAGAAGCTGCTGGGTGTGGTAGGCGCACTGCCGCCCCACCTGCAGAGCGAGGCTGACAGCCAGCGTAACTACCAGTTTACCGAACTGTATGTAGACTTAGGCCTGCCTGCCGAAAAGGTCAAGGCGCTGGTGCAGATCGGCGACCTGATCACCCTAAACGGCCCCGCCACCAGGCTGCTCAACGACCGCTGTGCCAGCAAGACCATGGATGACCGCGCCTGCGTAGGCGTGCTTCTGGAAGCTGCCGAACGCCTGCAGACCATGGGCCATAAGTGCGATATCTATTTTGTTGCCACCTCTCAGGAGGAAGTGGGCAGCGGCGGTGCGACCACCGCTGCTTACGCCATTGATCCTGATTTGGGCGTTGCGCTGGACGTGAGCCACGCCACCCTGCCCTCCAGCCGTCCGGATACCACCATCCCGCTGGATGCGCCCGCGGTAACCATTGGACCGTATGTACAGTATAAGCTGGTCAACCGCATGCGCGAAACGGCGAAGAAGCACGGCATCAAGCTGAACACCGAAACGGCATCCCGCCGCACCTATACCGATACCGACTCCATGCAGATCGCCCGCTGCGGCGTGCCCATGGTACTGATCGACGTACCGCTCAAGTACATGCACACCAGCGTGGAACTGCTGGATATGAATGTGATCCGCGAAAGCGGACGTCTGCTTGCGCACTTCCTGAACGAGATTGATGAAGGGTGGGACAGTGAATTATGGATCTGAAAACAATCTGCGAACTGCCCGGCATCAGCGGCCGCGAAGAGCCTGTGCGCAAGGCTATCTACACTGAATGTGTGGTCAAGCTGGGCGAAGAAAACGTTATGATCGACCGTGCAGGCAACGTGATTGCCCACAAGGCCGGCAAAAAGGCGGATGCGCCCCGCGTGATGATCGCTGCCCATATGGACGAAGTGGGTTTGATGGTCGTATCCGCTGCCGAGGATGGCCTGCTGCGCGTATGTGCTATCGGCGGTGTGGACCCTCGTGTGCTGGTTTCCAAGCGCGTAAAGGTCGGCTATGGTGAAAATCAGATCGACGGCGTGATCGGCGCAATGGCCATCCACCAGCAGACCGCCGAGGACCGCAAGCATGTGCTGCCCATCAGCCAGCTGTATGTGGACATTGGCGCAAAGGACAAGGCCGAAGCGGAAGCCAAAGCACCTATGGGCACCCCTATCGTTTTTGATACGCCCTACACCGAGTTTGGCGAAAACAAGGTGCTGGTAAAGGCGCTGGATGACCGCGTTGCCTGCTACAACATGCTGCGCCTTTTGGACTGCGATGCAAACTGCGATACCTGGTTTGCCTTTACCTCGCAGGAGGAAGTAGGCTGCCGCGGTTCCGAAGCTGCTGCTTTCCGCATCAACCCCGATATCGGCATTGCGCTGGAAGGCACTTCCGCCAATGATACCGGCAATCTGCCCGAGTGCCAGCAGGTTTGCGCACAAGGCAAGGGCGTGGCCATCAGCTTTATGGATAAGGCCACCATCGCCCAGCCTGAAATGTTCCGTGAAATGATCGCTCTGGCACAGGAAAAGGGCATTCCCCATCAGGTCAAAATGGCGGTTGCAGGCGGCAACGATTCCGGCCCCATGCAGCGTGCACACACCGGCGCCAAAACCTGCGTGCTCAGCGTTCCCTGCCGCTACATCCACAGCCCCTCCACCATCTGCGACCTGTATGATGTGGAGGCGCAGTATCAGCTGGTCAAGGCCTTCCTTGAGAAATGAGGTATAAGCAAATGTTTGAACTGATTCAGCAAATCACGAATGTATACGGCGCGGCCGGCCGCGAGACCGCCGTTGCCGACCTGATCGAATCCCTTCTGAAAGACAAGGTGGATTCCATCCGCCGTGACGCCATGGGTAACCTGATCTGCGAAAAGAAGGGCACCGATCCCAATGGCAAGCGCATCATGCTGTCCTCCCATATGGATCACATCGGCTTCATCGTAGCTGCTGTGGAGAAGGAAGGCTACCTGCGCGTTGCGCCCGTGGGCGGCATCAACCTGGCTGTAAGCCGTACCCGTCATGTATGTTTTGCCAATGGCGTACAGGGTGTGATCGTACAGCAGCCTGTCAAGGCCGGCGAGACCCCCGAAATGAAGCACATATTCATCGATATCGGCGCGGCGGATGAAGCCGAAGCCCTGAGCATGATCCAGCTGGGCGACATCGCCGTATACGCTCCCGACTGCTTCCGTCTGGGGCAGTACCGCGTGGCGGCTCCCGCCATGGACGACCGCGTTGCCTGCGCTTTGCAGGTGGCCGTGATGCAGGAGCTGGGCGAAACCAAAAACACCGTGATCGCCGTTTTTTCCACACAGGAGGAAGTGGGCTGCCGCGGCGCAAGGACCGCTGCTTACAGTGTGGATCCTGATATTGGCATTGCGCTGGATGTAACCGGTCACGGCGACACCCCCGAAACCAAGTTGCCTTCCGTCAAGCTGGGCGATGGCGCCGCCGTCAAAATTATGGATCGCGGCAGCATCTCCAATCCTCAGCTGGTGAACGACCTGCTGGCCGCAGGCGAGCGCGCGGGCGTGAAAACCCAGCGCGAAGTGCTGCCCTACGGCGGCACCGACGCCAGCGCCATGCAGCTTAGCCGCGGCGGCGTGATCGCCGGTACCATCAGCATTCCCTGCCGCTATGTGCACTCCGCCTGCGAAGTGATCGACCTGCGCGATGTGGAGGCTGCCAAGGGACTGCTGCTGGAATACCTGAAGTAATCCCTATCAACCCAACGAAACCCCGGGGCAATTGCTCCGGGGTTTCGTTGGGTTATTCGGATTTTGTTTTTTGCCACAAAAGAGTGGCTTTGCCGTGATCATCCACGGCGTGCACGGTCACCTTGCCGTCCGTCACCTCGAATGCTCCGCAAATGTAGTGCGGCTCGTCTCCCTCTACAGGAATCACGCCTTTCACCATATGCGGTTCCGCACATACCACAACCGGGAACTGAACATCCATGCGAGCCAGTTCGCTTTCCGGCTCTGTAACGCTCAGGCGGTGCATGTGGCCGCACAGCATCACATCCAGCTGCATTTGGTTCAACAGATGCGTCCATTCACCAAAAATATCATGTTCGATCTGGAAGATAGGATCCTGACCGATTTCAATCACACGTGAAGGAAATGGAATATGCGTAAGGCAAATGCGGGTTTCTACCCCAGGTGCAAGGTACTCTTCCTCTGCACGCTCGATTACACTACGAATGTAATCCGTCTCTTCCAGCCGCATCCGGTGGCAGTCCACCAGACCGCCGTATTCAACGTTGCTGTCATTCTTGTCCTCACCGCAGTCCAGCACAATCCCCCAAAGCGAACCGAGCCGGAAGGTGAAATAGGTGTGACCGTCACGGTTGCCGATATACTGCGGCATTTCAATGGCCAGCCTGCCGCGGTAATCGTGGTTGCCTCGTGCAAATACCACCGGCCGCCCACCGCCTGCCGTGTTGCTCAGCAGATCGTAAATGGCCAGCAGATCACTCATTTGCTTGCTTTCAGCAGGAATGTCGCCGTTCAGCAGTACCAAATCCAGTTTATCGCCAAAATAGTCGGCAGCAAGCGTTGGCGCTTCCACATTGGAATGCGTATCCGCCAGCATCACCGCCTGCAGACCGTCCGAAAAATCAATGGGGCGGAAAGCATATTCCCGGCGCTGCTCTGCACCCAGTTCAGGGAAATATGGTTTACGCTCCGGCAGGGCGCGGAAGCAAACCGTGTATTTGCCTGCTTTGTCCAGTTCAGGCATCGGCAGCGCCACACGGTGAACCAGCGTTTCGGAGCGCATCAGCCCGCCGAAGCTGTCGCGGTACTGTTTCTCCCCCACCTCCACCCATGCAATGCCAAATTCCTTTGTATTGAATACAATCTGGTACTCTTTGCCTACGGCAAATACGCATGGATCCCTGTAAAGCATACGCTTCGCTCCTTTGCATCATAATCCCTGTTTCATCAAACGTTTCAAACCGTTTGCAAAGCCGTTATGCTTTGCGCTTTCTTGGGGAAACCAGAGGCAGTCCGCGATCTCTGCAGCCTGAGGACGCTGCTCCCTTTCGGCGCATAGCATGCGGCGCACAAGCTGTTCCCATTTTTCAGGAAGATGGAGTTGAATACTTCCGTTTTCCAATGCCGCTTCATACAGGTAGTGATACCTTGTACGATCAAATTCCGGCAGGCCGCCCGTCCAGATCTGGCTGATCAGCATTCCAAAGGCAAATACATCCAAAGCTGCACCCAGTTCCGTCTGCTCACCCGCCATGCGTAAAAACACTTCCGGAGCCAGATAGGCGGGATCGCCCTCCAGTTCCTGTGCAGAGTGAGGCGGATCATCCGTCAGAAAACCGCTGTCAAGATCAATGAGTTTGGGCTTCCAGCCACGATCCTGCGGAATGAGCAGCACATGTTCCGGCTTGAGATCCGCGTGCACAATGCCCTGCGCATGCAGCCTTTGCAGACCGACTGCCAGATCATAAAGAATCTGCCTTTTCTCCTCATCCGGCAAATGGAAAGCTCGATCCGCTGTCATATGCCCATCCGGCGCAGCTTCCGTCACGGCATAATAATGACCGTTCTCCCTGAAAAAATCCACTACAGGCACCAGCACATCCCCCAGCACGCAGGATGCGGATGCATATAACCGCTGTTTCCGTTCTTCAAAACGCAGACAGCGGTCCAACTGTTTCTGTCCAAGGGGCGTATCCTGCCGAACCGGCCATACAGGCGACAGAAACTCTTTCAAAAAAAAGCGTTCCATTCCACGCATGGCCAGACACCAGCGCGCGCTGCCGCTGCCGGTGGTCTGCATGGCTGTCAGCAGGCGGTAACCGCCGATCACATCACCCATGTGCATCCTCCGTACAGTCATAGTCGGGTTTATACTGCAGCCATTTTTCACGCGCATATTGAATGTCGCCCCTGCGTCTTCTGACAGGCGTGATGAACCGTTTCTGCAGAATTTCCCGGCGTGGCAGGAGCGCGGACTTCAGCTGTTCAAACGTTTCAAAGCCAACTGGAAGCAGCAGCAGCGTTGCATCATCCTGTGCATTCGCCGCAACACGCTTACACAAACAGCGCTCCCATTCCCGCATGCTTTTGGCTTTTTTGAGCGTATCCAGCAAAAGCATTTCCACTTCCATAGGGGTTGGCAGGCTGCTGTATACACCGTCTGTTGCGACCAGCACCACTGACGGAAATTTCAGTGACGTTACGCGCAGCAGAATACGGCCTTTCTGGTCAGCGTTCAGCAGGTTGGACAGCGGTGCGTCACGGTATAAAGTTTCAAAAGCGTCCGTCAGACCGCGCACATGATCCCTGGTCAATTGATGCAGACCATTCTCGTCCATCACGTAACCGCGGCTATCACCCGCCCACCAGAAAGCCGCGCGGTTTTCATGGATGGTTACCGAACAGAGCGTAGTGGGCAATCTGCGCTGCATACTGCCCACGATACGGCCTTTTTCTTCCGCACAGTGTTCATCGGCAAATCTCTTCAGCACATGGTAAACAGCGTCTGAAAGTTCCGTACAGAGGAGTTTTCCCTCCTCTTCATCGGTAGGGACAGAGCCACGTTCCTGCGCCCAGTCTGCAAAAGCCCGGGCAGCCAGTTTTGCCGCAATCCACGCACCCGTCCGGTTATCAAGCGCACTGTATCGTTTGCTGCCCAATCCGCCGCAGCCATCCGTTACGCACAAAAAAGCGCTTTGCCCGTCTGAATGCAGCGAGAAACTGTCCTCGCCTGAATCAAGCAGAACCGCATGACTAATTTGCAGAATTTCGTGCAAAAACGCCTCTTCCTTTCGTTAAATGGTATTGCACACCGCATCCAGCACCTGGCGGTATTCCACGTCCAGCAGGCCCTCGCTCACGGTTTGCACATGGATCACCTGTCCCCACTCGCTGGATACACGGTTCCAGCCCGGCGCGTCCGGTGCAAACAAAAGCAGTCGCTTCGCACTTTCATCCATACCGCCGCCCAGCTGTTCATCCTCCCACCACAGGCTCAGTTCGTCAAAATCCTTCGCCATGCCCTCGGGATACCACGGAGCAATTTTGCTGTAGCCCAGATCATGCGTGGGCGCATCCGACCACATCACAATGATGTGGCGCTTTTTCACGCCCGCACGGGTCCAGTCGCTGCGAATGGCAAAACCCAATGCTTCCAGACCATCCTCCGGAATATCGCCGCCGCCTCTGGCTTCAATGCCGTTGACGCACTCATAAAACAGCTGCGCCTGTTCCGGCAATTCAAAAAAATCGCTGCTGAGCATAGCTTCTTCGCCATCCGCCACATAATCACGGAATGCAATCACCCGCACACGCATCCTGTCTACCGTCTTGTGCTTTTTATCCATTTCCGAAACAATATCGTGGTACAGATTCAGCGCATTCTGTTTCACAAATTCAATCACATGGCGCATGCTGCCGGTTGCATCAATACAAAACACCATATCCACGTGATAGGTCAGCTTATATCCCTGCATAAGGGTTCCTCCTGTGTATATACTCCCAGTTTACAGAGATTCTCCGCTGTTTCCGGCTTTTCCTGCCTTTTCGGGAGGAAAAGCCCTCTTTCATCACGAAATGATCAAAGCAACTATTTTGCAGGAAGGAAGCTATTCGTTTATGAAATTCCGCAGATTTTTGAGCGGATTGATCTTCGGTTCGGGCTGTGCGCTCAGTTTTATCGGTCTGATGGCCGTTATTCTTCCCACAATTGATAATCCCCAGCTGCAGCTGGTGCTGGCTGGTTTTCAGCTTGTCTCTGTGAAACCGCTGGTAGAAAGGATAAACGGGTTTATGCGTTTTGTACTTTCTCAAAGCTGGCAGGTTTTTTATCTGGGACTTCTGATCGCAGGTGCAGGCACGCTCCTCCTTTTGCGCTTTATGCCTAAACCTGAAGCTGCCTCTGAGCCTGAAACGCCGTCCTCTGCTCCGCAGCAAACACAGACGGAGCTGGAAAACAAACCCAATCCTTATGCCAAAGTCATCTACCATGAATTAGCCGTAACGGAACCTGCACGAAAAACGTTTCGCCCGGAACCGATTCTGGAGCGTAACGTTGTTGAAAACGCTTCAACCGAAACCGATACTGGCGAAACTGCTCAGCCGTATTTTTCCCCGCGTTTCACTGCCGAATCACGTGCGCTTGAAAGCGAATCCGGCGCATGGAGCCAAAGCGGAAGCCGGATCCTCATCCGCGCAGTTCCCGAACCGGCACCCGATTCCACACCTGAAGTCATCTATTCCAAGCCCGAACCTGTACCCCACTCTTCCGCAGCAATTTCACAGCCCAGTTCCCGCATGACAACCCCGCGCATTCGCAGCACCATGGGGCGGCACACCCATTAGCATTTATCATACCCCTGTTCTTGACAAAATGCGTACCGCTTGGTACGATATAGAATGGTATTGATCCCCGAAGAGATACAAGGAGGACTCAACATGGAAGCATCCATCCGTTCCATTTGCACGCAGGTGCGCCGTGACATTATCAATATGACGGCCAACGCAGGCTGCGGCCATCCGGGCGGCTCTCTGTCTATTGTCGAGGCGCTGGTTGCGCTGTACTTTGAAAAAATGAACATCGATCCCCAGAATCCCAAAATGGAGGATCGCGACCGCTTCGTGCTCAGCAAGGGCCACGCTGCCCCCGCTCTGTACGGCGTACTGGCCGAGCGCGGCTTCTTCTCCCGCGATGAGTTTGCCAATTTCCGTCAGTACGGCAGCTTCCTGCAGGGCCATCCGGATATGAAGCGCTGCCCCGGCGTGGACGCTTCCACCGGTTCTTTGGGTCAGGGCATTTCCATTGCCACCGGCATGGCGCTGGCCGCCAAGGCACAGGGCAAGGGCGTACAGGTATACACCATCATCGGCGACGGCGAATCTCAGGAAGGCCTTGTTTGGGAAGCATGCATGGCTGCTGCCCACTACAAACTGGACAACCTGACCGTAATTATGGATAACAACGGTCTGCAGATTGACGGCAGCAACGACGAAGTCATGAGTCTGGGCGATGTAGCCGCCAAGTTTGCCGCTTTCGGCATGGACGTGGTGCCTGTGGCGGACGGCAACAACTATGACGAAGTGCTGGCTGCGCTCAACAAGCCCCACACTCCCGGCATGCCCAAGCTGATCTGGATGAAGACCACCAAGGGTAAGGGCGTAAGCTTTATGGAAAACCAGTGCGGCTGGCACGGCAAAGCGCCCAAAGAAGAGCAGCGTGCTCAGGCTCTGGCCGATTTGGACGCCCTTGAGAATGCGGAGGTGTAATGCAATGGAAAAGAAAGCTACGCGTGTTGCCTACGGCGAATATCTGGCCAAGCTGGGCAACGATCATGACAAGCTTGTCGTTCTGGACGCCGACCTCGCCGGCGCTACCATGACCCAGTATTTCAAGAAGGCTCATCCCGACCGGTTCTTTGACTGCGGCATTGCCGAAGCCAACATGGTGGATGTTGCCGCCGGTATGAGCACCATGGGCATGATCCCCTTCTGCTCCACCTTTGCCGTGTTTGCGGGCCGCTGCTACGATCAGATCCGCAACTCTGTCTGCTATCCCAAGCTGAACGTGAAGTTCGGTTTCACTCACGCCGGCATCACCCTCGGCGAGGATGGCGGCAGCCATCAGGCCATCGAGGATATCGCCATCATGCGCGCTCTGCCCAACATGACCGTTTTCGTTCCCTGCGACGCCAACGAAGCCGAGCGCTGTGTGGATGCTGCCATGGCCATCGACGGCCCCGTGTACATCCGTCTGGCTCGCCTGCCCAGCCCCATCTTTGAGATGGATATGCCTTTCATCCCCGGTAAGGTCAACGTGCTGCGCGAAGGTACCGATGCGATGCTCCTCTGCTGCGGCGTAATGGTCAGCGAATGTCTGGCTGCTGCGGATCTGCTGGCTGAGCAGGGCGTGAACGTGGCTGTTGTGAACTGCCACACCATCAAGCCCTTCGACGTGGAAGGCGTGCAGGCTCTGGCTGCCAAGTACAAGAAGGTTTTCACCGTGGAAGAGCACAGCGTGATCGGCGGTCTGGGCGATGCCACCGCTGCTGCGCTGGTCAACATGGACGGCGTACGCCTGACCAAGCTGGGCCTGAACGATGAGTTCGGCCAGAGCGGCAAGCCTGCTGATCTGCTGAAGGCTTACAAGCTTGATGCTGCCGGCATTGCTGCAAGCGTAATGGGTAAGTAAAAACGAGGGATGCCTCCGGCGGCCAAGGGCGCTGCCCTTGGATCCTGCTCAAGGGCTTCGCCCTTGAGAATCCCGTGTTCCCGGGCCATTTCATGGCCCGGGATTTCTTTTATGCAAACATCCCCCACACCTTCTTCTTCAAAGGTTGTGGGGGATGTTATTAGCATGATGAGCATTAGACAAATTGGAATTTGTCAGTCGAATTCTTTTTAGAGAATTTCATATTTCATTATACAAGGATTTTTACCATCACTATCCAAAGGTGACGACAACACTTCAAGTGTTTTTAATTTCACGCCCAACATAATTTCATAATGATATTTGAAGTGTCCTGCGCAGCAAAAACAATAATTTCTGGATACACTGTATTCTCTTTTTACTCCATTAAAATTCGAGCAGGCGCATAAAAATTTTTCACCATCAGAGTAGTATACTGCATGGATAGTTATAGTACCATCTTCGTTTCTAACAGGTCTTCCCATATTAGGAACATCTTTAATTAGTTCAAGTTTTTCTTCGAGAGAAAGATTCGCGTTTTCTCTGGCAAAAGACCTTGATGCTTTCTCTCTTGCCCCACCTTTGCAGCAAGCGTTCCATTCTAAAATCTCTTGAAGTTTTTCAGATTCGATACTCGCATTCATGATA
>JAFYQB010000105.1 GCA_017547285.1 Clostridia bacterium | reverse complement strand
GGAGTCCAGAGGATCTAAGGGGGGAATTCGAAATCCCCCCTGATCCTCTGGCCCGAGCGGAGCGGAAGAGAACGCGACAAGCACCGGCAGTGCTTGCAACAAGCTGAGCACGCAAGCTCCATCGAAGAGAACCGCGCAAGCCACGGCAGTGCTTGCATCAAGCTGAGCGAACAAGCTCCATCGAAGAGAACCGCGCAAGCCACGGCAGTGCTTGCATCAAACTGAGCGAACAAGCCCCTCCAAAGCCCCCCGCGCAAGCCCCGGCAATGCGCTCAGCAATCCTTCTCCAAAAAGAAAATAACAAAGGATCCTGCCAAACGGTACCATACCGCTTCGCAGGATCCTTCCTGTTGCTCACAATAGGGGCAAGGGGAATTTATTCCCCCAAAAATCCAGCCAGCACCGCCATTCCGCGCAGCGCAGCGCCGGGCAGGAGTTTGGCAATGGCTTCATCGCTCCAACCGGTGATGGGCATGCCTTGCGGGATCACTTCCGGCGTCCACTTTTTGCGGGAGGCGCCCTCAAAATCAACCTGTACGGCAATGTCGCCGGAAGCCGCATGCAAATGCAGCGTCATGCCGGTGGCGGCGGATTTGAGCTGCTTGCTGATGAACTGCGCCTTCAGCTCCAGCTCGGTTTCCTCAAAGACCAGCTCGCTGCCTTCGGCAGGCGCAAGGGTCAGAGCGTATTCACAGTCGTACACGTCGCGGCCTTCCTGATCCAGCGTTTCGGATACGGACTGCTTGATGGTAAAGTTTACGGCAACGCTCTGCGCATTTTCATCCACAGAAAAATCCTGCGCAGGCTGGCTGGTCAGCATACCCTGCATGACCTTCACACCGGTCATGCTGCTGTACTCCTGCCAGCTGAGCGCAATCACCTTGTCCGCGCTTTCCAGCCGCAGCACGTTTTCATCCGGCAGATCGCCTTCGCCGCCGGTGCGGTCGTAGCTGAGGGTGATCACGCCTGCCTGCGCATCATACATGGGCAGGGACAGGTGCAGTTCCAGCGTTTCGCCGGTCATGGCCAGGGTGCGGCTCAGGGTCAGGTCGCCGGGGAAGGGCAGGGAATCCACCGCGTCAAAATACCAGCTCTGCAAAGCGGGGTTCAGGTACATGCCTGCGGTTTCGCTGTCCATGGCTTCGGCCAGCAGGGGCAAAAGCTTTTCATCGTTCAGCACATCCACCACCAGCTGCTTTACCTGCGCTTTGATGGCAGCCGGGGTAAGCAGATAGTTCACCTGCATGACGGTGGAACCGTCCTCCAGCTTGCTCAGCGCCGCGTTCTGGCGGTAGCCTTCGATCCACAGATCAATACGGGTCAGATAGGGCTCCAGCGCGTTTTGCAGCTCGGTCTGACCGCGCAGGGCGGCGCTGCCCGTGAGCAAAAGCTGCGCCAGTGCAGGTGCTCCGGTCTGGCTGATGACTTTTTCAACGGCCTCCGAAGCGGCCTGGGTATGAGCAGAAGGATCCAGCGTAAACCAGTCAGGGCTCAGCACGTCCGCCTGAAAGGAAATTTTGCCGTTCCTGAGCTGGGCATAGGCTGCGCTGATAGGGCTTTCGCCGTCCAGCAGCGTCAGATCCAGCCGGTGCTCGGCTTCGGTTTCGCCGGTTTCACGCACGTAAATGTAATCTGTATCGATCGTAACGGGGCGTACCGTTTTGAACTGCGGACTGTCGATCTCCACGCTCAGAACGCCGCTGAAACCGCTGCCTGCCCAAAGCTGCTTGTACAGCTTTTCAGCCACGGTGTAATCCTCGGCGCAGGCGCAGGAAAGAAGCATGATACAAATCAGAAGCAGTGCAAAGAATCGTTTCATGGTTCAGCCTCCTTACTCTTCCAGCATTGCAAGGAATGCGGCAAAATCCGCGTCGGACATATTGTCCCGCAGCAGTGCGGACGCATCTTCCGGCAGCATAGCCATGGCTCTGATGAGCGATCCGGCCAGCCGCTGGTTCATTTCATCACGCAGGGCGGCAAGCGCTTCGGGAGAGAGCGCATCCAGCTCCACGGCGGTTTCGGTTTCAGGCACGGTGTGGGCGGCATAGCCGATGGGCGGCTTGCCCACCAGATAATCCTCCGGCTCGTCTTTGCCAAAATCGATGTTCTGGGTAAGGCTGCTTTCGGCCATGCGTTCGTCAATCACAATGTACAGCGCGGGCTCTTCTTCCGTTTCGGAAACGGCAGCCCCTTCCTCAAACAGCACATCAATGGCGGCATGCACTGTGCTGCCGGCCAGCTGTTCCACACGCGCGCTGCCGGTCAGCAGGCAGTGACCATCCGCTTCTTTCAGCTGCACTTTGGGCGTGATGACGGTGGTTTCCGTTTTGGCCGTTTCGCCGATGGCGGTGCGCACAGCGGTGGTCACGCTGCCATCCACACTGCCGTTCTTGCCGTTTAACTTGTGCGTAATGGTCGTGGTAACGGTTTCAGCCGTTTCAGGATTGCGGATGATGGCCTTGCTGCTGCCGTCCACCAGCAGGGAGCCCGCCTTGGCCACACGCTTGTAGCTGGCGCTGAGCTGGCGGTTGTCGCGCGGGGAGGCTTCCTTGGTCATGTCAAACTTGTAGGTGTCCACGCGCTGGCCCTTTTCGTTGGTGGCAAAGGCCCACTGATAGCTGATGGCACGGTTTTTGCCGTCCGGGAACACCACGCTGCCCTTGATGTACACCGCAATGTCATTGCCGCCTTCCTTGCTGCGGTACAGGGCGACGGTAAAGTTCTTCTGGCAGGTCATGCCGCGGAGCTGTTCCCGGAAAGCCTCATCCATGCCGCAGCCAAGCACTTTGGCGATCAGAGGCTGGATCTGCGTGCTCTGCTCGGGCGTAAGGCGTGCCAGCCGCACCCAACGGGCGGAGCCAACGCCTTTGATGCTGTAGCTGGCGGCTTTTTCCTCCGCGAAGGGGAGGATGGCGTCCGTCAGCTGCTGATAGCAGGCTTCGGTCTCCTGCAGCGCAGCCAAAAAATCAAACTGCAGTTCCTGCTGTTCAAAGCCGCTTACGGCATCCATGGCGGATGCGCTGCTGATGAGCGTGCGGTTGGGCAGCAGGCTGGTGGTGAGCTGGGTGCCCACATCCGCCTGCACCTCGTGGAGAGAGACAACGGAGTCACCGGCCACGCAGAAATCCACCTCGGTATCCCTGCTGCCGATCCGGCCGCAGACGCTGGTGTTCTTAAGCAGCGCATTCATCATTTCCAACATGCCGTCGCCGTAGGGCGTCAGGGTTTCGATCTGCGCGGACGCATGAAACTGCACGTCTTCATACGCAGCCAGATAGTTTTGCGCCGTACGGTTCAGTCCGGCAGTATCCGCCATTGCTGCGGTACAGAGCATGGTTATGCACATCATCATCACGACGATGCGGCGGATGAGCTTCTTCATGCTTCCTCCTCCTGCAAAGCTGCTTCGCGCATGGTTTCCAGCAGATCGCGCATTTCATCCAGCGTCAGCATAAAATTCACCTGACGGCGGATGGTCGTTGCGCCGCGCAGACCGCTGATGTAGTGGCCCACATGCTTGCGCATTTCCACAATGCCCAGCCTTTCGCCCTTGAAATCCACCATCCACTGCGCTTGCAGCATGGCGGTTTCGATACGGTCCAGCAGCGTTTCCTTTTCGATGGGCTTGCCTTCCAGCGCCTGACGCGCCGTGCGGAACAGCCAGGGGTTGCCCATGCAGCCGCGGCCGATCATGATGCCGTCCGCGCCGGTTTCCTGCTGAATGCGGATGGCGTCCTCCGGCGCAAACACATCGCCGTTGGCGATCACGGGAATCTTGAGCTGCGCCTTCAGTTCGCCGATGGCCTGATAATTGGCGGTGCCGCTATACTGCTGCGCACGGGTACGGCCATGGATGGCGACCCATGCGTAGTTGAGGCTTTCGGCGGCGCGGCACAGGTCGATGGCGGTCATGTGCTCGTCATCAAAACCCAGACGGGTCTTGATGGTACAGGGCAGCCAGGTGTTGCGCTTCACGATTTCCATGATCTTGTACGCCTTGTCAGGGTCCAGCAGCAGCGCGCTGCCGTCGCCGCCGCTGACCACTTTTCGTGCCGGACAGCCCATGTTGATATCCATCATGGTAAAGCGGCCCAGCTCAGTCAGCCGGTGTGCTGCTTCGCCCATTACCACCGGGTCGCTGCCAAAGAGCTGCACGGCGGTGTTCTTTTCCTCTGGATGCACTTCCAGCAGCCTGCGGTAGGTATCGTTATGCGGTTTGGCGCACATAAAGCCAATGGCGCTCACCATTTCCGAACAGGCGTAATCCGCGCCCATCCGGTAGCACAGCACGCGCATGGGCCAGTCGGTGATCCCGGCCATGGGCGCCAGACATAGAACGTTTTTCAAAGTAAAATCCTTTCGGCAGGGGCAGTGCCCCTGCACCCCAGTTCCGCGCGTTTCACGCGCGGGGCGGGTTTGATAGGGTTGATGCTGCATCGAAGACCGCCGGAGGTCAAACAACGACCTCCGGCTCGCTTGCATGCATTGCCTTCCTCTTGAGGGGAAGGTGGCCGCCGCAGGCGGTCGGATGAGGTGGAAAAGCAGCGAACAGTGAGCAACTTGGCAGTCAACCAATGGCTGCCCCTGCGGAAATGGCGTACTCTGGGAACACGCCAACCCTCGCACGCTTCCCCTTGAGGGGAAGCTGTCACCCGCAGGGTAACTGATGCGGTGGCCCCCCGCAAGCTCCGCGCCATCCTATGCTTACTCCCTCACACAGGGGAACGCGGCGATTCTGCCATCCGTCCCCGCAAAGGGGATCAGCGTCAGTTCATACGCATCGCCCATGGGCACGCCCTGCGGCGGGGGGAGGATGAAGCCGCCCTTCTGCTGCCAGTCGTGCGCCTCGCAGGCGGTCAGCAGGGCATAGGGCAGGCCGTTTTCCTCCACGCTGGTCAGCGGCAGGGAGCGCAGCACTGCATAGCGCCATGCCATGCCGCTTTCGGGCAGGGCCAGCGCCATCAGCTGTGCGCCCACATACACGCTTACGCTGCTGCGGTAGCCGGTTTCCAGGCGGGGGCTGAGGCTGAGCTTGAGGGTGATCACATCGCCGTTGTGGAACGTGCGGCGAATTTCCGCCAGCGTACCCTGCGGCACGGCCTGCGCCTTGTCGCCGTTGAGCATGAGCTGTGCGCCGTCGGCATAGGCAGGTACGCGGATCTTGAGCGTGCAGCTCACCGGCTGGCGGCACTCTACGCGGATGGCGATTTCCTTCTGGAAAACGCCCTGCACATCGGCGGTCAGGCGCACGGGCACGCCGCTCAAACGGGTTACGCAGCCGCCGGAAACGGGCAGCATATAGGCGAGGGTCTGGTCGTCGGGGCTGAGCCATACGGCGCGGCGGATGGCATACATCGCGCGCAGCAGAGCGGATACATCCGCCGGTTCGGGCTGCACGGTCTGGCAGCTGTCATCATCCGTCAGACGGTTGGTGGGGGACTGGACGCGCAGACCGTTTTCGGTCGCCAGATCGGGCAGCACATTCACCAGCAGCTTTTCCAGCTGATCCGCCATGGACAGATCACCGGCGGTCAGCAGCGCATCCAGCCAGGCCTCGGCCTGAGCGCTTACGCAGTCCAGCTCGGCGGCGCGTGCGGGATCGCGGCCTGCCAGATAAGGGTCGGCGGCAAATGCGCCCGAAGGCATGCCGTGGTAGCGGTTAAGGGCGGTCAGACCGGCCCTGGCCGCCGCCGCGTCGCGTCCGCTGCCGGAATACTGGGACAGACAGGCCGTCATGGCGGCGCTGTCCGCGGTCAGCTTGCCGGTGGCAAAGCGATCCATGCGGTCATAGTATTCCTGTTCCTGGGCGGAATGAACGCCCTTCTCGGGCTGATAGGCCGTCTGGAAGGGGAACATGTGCATCACGCCGCTCACATCGGGCAGGCGGGAGCGCAGGTTTTCCAAAAGATCCAGCAGGAAGCGCTGGCCCGTGCGGCGGTACAGATCCACCGTGGTGCGCAGAATGTCCGCGCCGCTTTCAAACAGCTGGGCTTCACTCATCTGCGGGAGAATGCTGAGGAATCCGCGCATAGCATTCAGCGTGCGCAGCATGCCGTCCTTATCGCGGTTCATGGCGGCAATCATGGCGGCGGCGCGCACCGTCTGGGCAAACAGCTTTGCCTGCCCGGGCAGCAGCGCAGCGGCGTTCTCCACATCCGGCATGGGCGGGGTCTGGGTATAGCCGCCCAGCTTGGTGGCCAGAATGGCGTCCAGCGCGTTCATGCGCTCCACATCCACCATGGCAAGCACGCGGTCGGTCAGTTCCTGCTGCAGACCGGCAGTGTGAACAGCCGCGTCGCTCAGCGGCACATAGGCGGGATCCAGCAGGGGGGCGCGGCGGTAGGCGATGGCAGCGGGCATAATCATTCCTCACAATTCAAACGGCAAAAGCCGATATTTCACGCATTCTATCTTATTATATACCAAAATCCGCGCCGGTCAAGGCGCATAAGGAAAGAGCCGGCTGGTTTGCCGGCTCTTTACACGGTATGTTCAGTTGCCGCATTCAATGCTGATCTCGTTGAATTTGCCCAGAATATCATCCAGCTTCAAGGCCTGTTTGGCTTCGTCCGCGTGGTCCATCACGATATTGCCTTCGTGCATCATGATCAGGCGGTTGCCGTATTCCAGCGCGTAGCGCAGGTTGTGGGTAACCATCAGCGTGGTCAGCTTCTTTTCCTTCACAATGCGCCCGGTCAGCTGCATAATGATCTCGGCTGTCTTGGGGTCGAGGGCGGCGGTGTGCTCGTCCAGAATCAGGAATTCGATGGGGGTAAGCGTGGTCATCAGCAGCGAAAGCGCCTGCCGCTGGCCGCCGGACAGGTTGGAAACCGGCACGCCCAGCTTATCCTCCAAACCCAGACCCAGTTCGCTGAGCATGGCCCGGTATTCCGCCACCCTGCGGCGGTTGATGCCGGGGGTGATGTTGTAGGGGCGGTTCTTGTTATCAGCCATGGCCATGTTTTCCAGAATGGTCATGTTGCCGCAGGTGCCCATGGCGGGGTTCTGATAGACGCGGCCGATGGTGCGGTAGCGCTTGTGCTCGCGCACGCGGGTGATGTCCTTGCCGTTGATGATGATTTTGCCTTCATCCGCCGGAATGCTGCCGCAGATGAGGTTGAGCATACTGGTTTTGCCGCTGCCGTTGGAACCGACCACGCTGATGAACTGGCCGTCCTCCACAGTCAGGTTGAAATGGCGGAAGAGCACATGCTCGTTCACGCTGCCGGGGGAATAGACCTTGCTGATATCGCGCAATTCAAGCATGGAACTTCACCTTCTTCTTCAGACCGTTGCCAAGGATCAGAATGCCCAGGAACAGAACGGCTGTGATCAGCTTCAGATCCTGCGGCACCAGACCCAGAGAAAGCGCCAGCGCCACGCAGGCCTTGTAGATAATGGAACCAATGATGGCCGCCGTGGAGGAGTTCACCTTCTGGCGGTTTTTGAAAATGTTGGTGCCGATGATGACCGCCGCAAGGCCGAATACCATGGAACCCGTGCCCATGGAAATATCGAACACGCGGTTCTTCTGCGCCATCACTGCGCCCGCCAGCGCGACCAGCGCGTTGGCCAGCACCAGACCTTCGATCTTTACGAAGCCTTCGTCGCAGGCAAGGGTGGTGACAACGGTTTTGTTATCGCCCACCGCACGCAGCAGGAAGCCCGCCTTGGTGTTCATGAACAGGTCCAGCAGCACCTTCACAATCAGCACGATCACCAGCACCACGATCACCTTGCTCCACGGCTGCAAAGCAGCGGGGAAGGACTTGACGAAGGGGTTGTTCATGAGCGTGTTCATGTTAAAGAACGGCAGATTGGCGCGGCCCGCAATGCGCAGGTTGATGGAATACAGACCGGTCATCACGATGATGCCGCTGAGCAGATCGCGCACCTTGAACTTGACGTGGATGATGCCCGTCACCAGTCCGGCCAGACCGCCGGCCACCATGGCCACCAGCAGCGTGAGCACGGGGTTCATGCCGTTTACGGTCAGAATGGCGCTCACCGCCGCACCCAGCGGGAAAGACGAGTCCACCGTCAGGTCAGGAAAATCCAGCACGCGGTAGGTGATCAGCACGCCCAGCGCGAGCAGAGAGTAGATCAATCCTTCTTCAAGGATACCAATCAGAACGTTCATGAAATAAACTTCTCCTTGTTTCTGTGAGGCTTATATCAGCGAGGAACACGCGGGCGGGGCATGGCCCCGCCCTCAAGTTCCTCGTAAACACAACATCCATCAGTGCAAATCTTTGGGGCACGCAAAGCGTGCCCCAATATCGGGATTCTTAAGGGACTTTGTCCCTTAAGCGGGGTGCAGGGGCGGAGCCCCTGCCTGCTTACTTCGTTACGTCAATTCCGTCGGCGTACTCGGCGGGGATGGCGATGCCCAGCGCGGAGGCCACTTCGGAGTTGTAGGTCATGTCGCCGCCCTCGGAGGACCAGAAGGCGATCTCGCCGGCGAAAGCGCCGTTGAGCACTTCGGCGGCCATCAGACCGGTCTGGCGGCCCAGGCTGATGTATTCCACGCCCTCGGCAGCCAGACAGCCGTTCTTGACCTGCTCGATTTCGGAACCGAAGATGGGCTTGCCGGCGGTGTTGGCCTTGTCGATCATCACGGCGAGGTAGCTGACGACGGTGTTATCGGTCAGGTTGGAGATGCAGTCCACCTTGGGCAGAATGTTATCCATGGCCAGAGGCACATCCGCGCCCATGGATACGCCGGCTTCCACGATTTCAAAGCCGTAGGCGGGAGCCAGATCCTTGTACAGCTTGAGCTGGCTTTCGGAGTTGGTTTCGCTGGTGGTGTACAGAATGCCGATGGTTTTGGCCTCCGGCAGGAAGGCGCGGATCATTTTGAGCTGGGCTTCCACGGGCAGCAGGTCGCAGGTGCCGGTGGTGTTGAGCGCGCTCTTGCCCTCAGCGTCGGCCAGCATGGCGGCTACGGGATCGCTCACGGCGGTGTAGATGACGGGCTTGCCGTTATCCAGACAGGCGTTCACAGCAGCCTGCGCCATGGGGGTGGCGATGGCGCAGATCAGGTCGCATTCCTGCGCCATCTGCTGGGCAATCTGCTGGGTGAGGCCCATATCGGCCTGGGCGTTCTGCAGAATGTATTCCACGTTGTCGCCTTCCACATAGCCCGCTTCGGCCAGACCGTCGATGAAGCCGGTACGGCAGTTATCCAGACTGGGATGTTCGGCGAACTGGGCGATGCCGATGGTCAGCGTTTTGGCGCCGGCGGTGCAGCACAGGGACAGAGCCAGAACGAGAGCGATGATCATAGCGGTGATTTTCTTCATGATGTTTACCTGCCTTTCTGTTTTGGGGGAGAATGTTTGTTGGCAGGAAAGCCGGTTGCTGTGTTCATCGGTGTTCCCCAAAGAAAAACGCCCCAAACAGCTCGTGCTGCTTGAGGCGGATATTCCGCGGTGCCACTCAATTTTCCCACAGAGGTGGGCTTTCTTTCGCGTACCAACATACGCGCCGCTCTGGTAACGGGTGCGGGAACCCGTCCACGGCTACTTGCATGCGTTTCGCCATGGCCCTCGGAAGTCCATTCGCCGTATGGAGGCTGTGCTGCGGTCTCACTGTTCGCAGCTCCCTTGAACATCTCAGTATACGGTTACTTCTCTTCCTCAACGGTTTGAGTGATTGGCTGTATCATACTCTGTACGAAAAAGAATGTCAATAGGTTTGCACAATGTTTTTCTCATGTTTTTTCTGGACACTTTTCTCACTGATCGCACAGGAAACAACTGTTAAAAAGCAAAAGGCGGCAAAATGAAGGTTGACTTGTACGGCCTGATTCCCTATGATAAAAACAGGAACCAATGGGAGGGGGTGCGGCGCATGGCACGCCGCTCGAACGATATTTTTGCGCCGCCGCGGGAAAAGCGCGGCTTTGGCTGGGTGATTCTGATGGTGCTTGCGCTGGCCGCGCTGATCGCCGCCGGGCTGTTTATGAACAGCGCTGCCAACCAGCGGGTGAGCCTGAGCACCGAAAAGGTGCCGGTGATGGGGCTGGACAAAGCGTATGAAGGCTTTTCCATTCTGCACCTGAGCGACCTGCACGCCAGTGATGTGGGCAGCGATCCCGCGCTGTGGCGCGATTTGCTGTACGGAAAATCCTTCCACGCCATTGTGCTTTCGGGCGATATGGTGGGCGCGACCGGCAATGATGAGCCGCTGCTGTCGCTCATCCATGCTTTGCGTCAGGTAAAGGCGGATGTGCCCATCTACTTCATCAGCGGAGACGAGGATCCCGCGCCGGTGATTTCCGCTGCGCATGGCACGCCGGACGTGCTGGCCGACTGGGTGCGCGCCGCACAGGAAAAGGGCGCCATTTATCTGGACGCGCCCGTAGCCCAGAAGGTGGGGAAACGAACGGTGTGGTTTGTGCCGCAATACCTGTACGACATGGACACGCAAACCATGATCGACAGCCTGAACGGCCAGATCGCCGATATGGAAAAAAACGGCCAGCAGTACACGGCTGAGGGCAGCGCAGTATACCGTGCGCTTCAATACCGGCTGGACGCCATGCTGCGTACGCAGGAGGCAGTCAAAACCATGACGGACGCTGATCTGCAGATTGCCGTCAACCATTCGCCGCTGGAAGCCGGCTACATCCGATCCAGTCTGGAATGGGCGGATAAACAGCAGGTGTTCAGCTTCCGGCAGATCGATCTTTTGCTGTGCGGCGATCTGTGCGGCGGCTACTGGCGGCTGCCGGGCGCCGGGCCGGTGTATATTCCCGAACGCGGCTTCTTTCCCGGAGATGATAATGTGATGGGCATGCACCGCATCAACAGCATCAATCAGTACATCTCACCCGGCCTTGGCGCGGGCGGGGCCAACTGGCTGCCCGGAAGGCTCCTCAACCCGCCCGGCGCAACGCTGCTCAAGTTTACGGGAACCATTCAGTAACAAAGCAAAAGCCTGCACAGTTCGTTGAGCTGCGCAGGCTTTTATAATCATCACACTTTGACGCTGATCTTTTTGAGGGCTTCTTCCAGCGCGGCCAGAACATCCTTGTCCGTTTCCTTGTCCTTCTGATGCAGCAGGAAGGTGCGCGCCTTGGGCAGACCCATCACGCCCAGCGCCTTGATGGCGTGGATCCGAACCTGAACATCCGTGCTCAGAATCAGCGGAACGAGGGCATTGAAGGCAGTATCGCCCGTGCACTGTCCCAGACCGTCAATCGCAGCCAGCACGATGGCCTGATCCTTGTTTTTGAGCAGCTGTTCCAGCTTTTCGGCCTGATTCTTTTCGATCATCTTGCTGATTTTGTTCAGTTTGTTGCCAAACATCCTTTGTTCCTCCATTCTTGACAACGAATTGTTTTCTTTTTACAATAGTTGTGTATGAAAACAATCAAAGTAAAGTTTCGTTTACTATTATAGCCGATCAAATACTGGTGTCAACGAAAGTAAATGTAAGTTTACAAAATAGACACAAACATGAGGAGGCATACCGCCATGTCTGATCAGAACCGCCTGTTGAGCCGTGAAATGCTGAGCTTTCACCGGTTGTACAACGAAAAGATATCGCGCCGCATTCGCGCCATCCATGTGGAAGCGCTGTCTCAGGCGGAGTTTCTGCTGCTGGCGATTGTGCTGGAGCATAACGGCGTGCAGCTGAGCGAGCTGATTACGCGATCCAACATGAAAAAGCAGCAGGTGAACCGCATGGTGAACCAGCTGGAGGAAAAGGGCATGGTGGTTCGTCAGCGCAGCGCTGTGAACCGCCGCACGGTGCAGCTGATGCCCACGGAGGCGGCAGCTGCCCTTCAAAAACAGGCGATAGCGGAAATTGAGAACGAACTGGCCGGTTTGTTCGGACAGCTGGATGAGCAAATGGCGCAGGAATATCTGTGCGCCATCCAGACCATCAACGGCATACTGGCAAAGTTTCCGGCAGGAAACGGATAGTGAAAAACCCGTTCTGCACATTGTGCAGAACGGGTTTTTTCAGGCCGTCGAAAAAGCTCGCTGACGCGATCTTTTCCGCCGAAGAATGCACCGTTTGCCTACTCGCCTGACGGCTCGCCGGGCGGCAAACGGTGTAAGGAAAGCCTTGCTGAGCAAGGCTTCCGAAGCTGACGCGCAT
>JAFYQB010000104.1 GCA_017547285.1 Clostridia bacterium | reverse complement strand
GGGCCGCAGCCCTCCGACTCTTGTTCCGAAGCTGACGACATGTGCGTCAGCTTCGGAAGCCTTGCCGTGCAAGGCTTTCCTTACACCGTTTGCCGCCCGGCGAGCCGTCAGGCGAGTAGGCAAACGGTGCTATCTTCGGCGGAAAAGATCGCCGCAGGCGAGCTTTTTCGACGGCTTGAGGAGTGGCATCGCCAGCGCGACGCCACTCCTCTTGATTTTATTCAGCTTCTTCCAGATATCGGACAGTCTTTCCCGTGTTCTTTGCGTACTCGATCTCCGACATTGTGCTGGAACCGATATATCCGCCCACGTTGATGACGAAAACTTCATCCGCCATATCGATCTTGCGCTTGTGCATGTCATCCAGCATTTCCTTCACGCCGTCGTTCCACACTTCCTGATCGCCCGAATGACCGAACATGCCTACGCTGATCACGATATTGCCTTCCAGCGTCAGGCGTTTCTGCTCCTGCATGAAGGCGTCCCTGAATTTTGTGCTTCCGCACAGGGTGATGACCTTGTACTTGCCGACCATGTCTTTCCGTCTCTTCAGATCTTTTTAGCGAAGTGGATGTTGCGGCTGGCTTCCTCAAAGCCCATTTTCAGGTGAAAAGCAAGGCTGGCGGTGTTCGTCAGCTCGCAGTCGCTGGCAAACTCCGTGCATCCCCACGAGGCCGCCCAGCTTTCGCAGGCTTTGAGCAGCGCCTTTGCGCCGCCTCTGCCGCGCAGGTCCTCACACACATAAATGCCTTCCAGATAGCCTACAGGGCTGGTTTCCGTACCTTCCACATAATCGTGACGGAGCTGACACTGGGCAAAGCCTTTCGGTTCATCGTTTTCTTCCAGCATGAAGAAAGCGGTTTCCGGTCCGGCCATAATGCCGGCCATTTCCTGCCAAAGCTCATCAAACGCATGGTCCGGCCAAAGTTCCAGCGCAAGCGAGGTCACAGTATCCAGATCGTCGGCATCGGCTCTGCGTATATTCATTCGTCTTCCTCCAGCAGTTCCTGTACACGGCTTTCGCCAAGCACTTCAAAGCCGTTTTCCTTGAGCAGCGCACCGCACACGCCGTCGCCCTTGCAAAGACCGCCGGAAAACGTGCCGTCATAGATCACGCCGCAGCCGCAGCTGGGGCTGCGTTCCTTGAGCAGGGCGTGGGTACAGCCTGCCATGCGGGCAAGGCGCAGCGCTTCCTCCGCGCCGCGCTGATAGTTTTCGGTTACGTTGCGGCCGTCTTTGGTGATGACCTGATCGCCGATTCGTTCCGCAGGCACGCGGGGCGTGGGCAGGCCGCCCAGCACCTCCGGGCATACGGGGATCAGCACGTGCTTGTCGATCAGTTGTTCCAGACAGCCCAGCGGTTTTTTGCCTCCGTCATAACGGCAGCGAACGCCCATCAGGCAGGCGCTGATCAGCAGGTTCATAGCGCACCTCTCAGCGGATCGAGTTGGTGGAGTTGCAGCTGACCACGCCTCGCACAGCGTCCAGCGTGACCACCGCGCCGCTCTTCAGAATTTTGGTTGCGCCTGCCGCGCCGATGATCACGGGCAGATTCAGGCTCATGCCGGCGATGGCGCCGTGGCCGTTGGGGTTATCATCTTCCAGAATCAGGCCGCTGGCCTTGCGCACAAAGGGCAGCATGGCGTTGCTGGTCTGGGACACAACGAGAATATCGCCGTCCTTGAAGGTCTTCTGCATATCCTCGGCGTCTTTGCACACGCACAGGCTTCCGCAGCAGGTTTCGCGGGTAACGCCTTTGCCGTTGACCAGAATGTGGCCGACCACATGCACTTTCATCAGGTTGGTGGTGCCGCTTACGCCCAGCGGTACGCCGGCGGTCATAACCACCAGCTCGCCGTCATGCAGGAGGCCCGCATCCTCGCCGGCCTGCACAGCCAGTTCAAACAGATCGTCCGTGTTTTCGGCCTCGCCGATCATCAGCGGGGTCACACCCCAGCTCAGGTTAAGCTGCCGGCACACGGTTTCATCCGTAGTGCAGCAGATGATGGGGCAGCTGGGACGGTACTTGGAGATCATTTTCGCGGTGCGGCCGCTCTTGGAAACGGTGATGATGGCCGCCGCGCCCAGGTCCTGCGCAGAGGTGCAGGTAGCATGGGAGATGGCGTTGGTCACATCCGGCGTGCCTTCGTCCTCGCGTTCCTTGAAACGCTTGGCGTAGTTGATGTCCGCCTCGGCGGACAGAGCGATCTTTGCCATGGTGCGCACAGCCTCGATGGGATACGCGCCGGCAGCGGTCTCGCCGGAAAGCATGATAGCGCTGGTGCCGTCATAAATGGCGTTGGCAACGTCGGTGGATTCGGCGCGGGTGGGGCGGGGGTTCTTCATCATGCTGTCCAGCATCTGGGTGGCGGTAATGACCGGCTTGCCGCTGGAATAGGCCTTGCGGATCAGCATCTTCTGAATGACAGGCACCTGTTCCAGCGGAATTTCCACGCCCAGGTCGCCGCGGGCGACCATAATGCCGTCGGACACACGCAGGATTTCGTCAATGTTCTGAACGCCCTGCATGTTCTCGATTTTGGCGATGATGTTCACATTGGAGCGGCCCTCCTGGCTGAACAGGCGGCGCACTTCCAGAATATCCTCCGAAGTGCGGGCAAAGGAAGCAGCCACAAAGTCAATGCCGTTGCGCACGCCAAAGGCGATGTCTTCACGGTCTTTCTGGCTGAGGTAAGGCATGCTCAGATCCACATCGGGCACGTTGATGCCCTTGCGGTCGCTGACAACGCCGTCGTTGTTCACCACGCACACGATCTCCTGCGGGGTCACGCTGCGAACCGTCATGCTCACCAGACCGTCATCGATCAGGATGGTGGTGCCTTCGCGCACATCGCCGGGCAGATCCTTGTAGGTGATAGAAGCGCGCTCTTCATTGCCGGAGATGCTTTCCATGCAAAGGGTGAAGGTTTGTCCCTTTTTGAGCTCCACCTTGTGGTTTTCGAACAGCTCCAGACGGATCTCCGGGCCGCGGGTATCCAGCATGATGGCCACCGGCTTGCCCAGCTCGGCGGAGATGCGGCGGATGCGGTTCATATTGCTCAGGTGATACTCATGATCGCCGTGGGAAAAGTTGAGACGGGCCACGTTCATGCCAGAAACCATCAGCTCGCGCAGCACGCTGTCGTCGTTGGTTGCGGGGCCCATGGTACATACAATCTTTGTTTTACGCTGAATCATGGATGATTCATCCTTTCTGTCTGCAAAAGCATTTGCTTGATGTTCAGGCCTCCGGCATAGCCGGTCAGTCTGCCGTTTGCCCCTACCACGCGGTGACAGGGAATGACAATGGGCAGCGGGTTGCAGTGATTGCCCATGCCCACCGCACGGCTGGCTTTGGGATTTCCGATCATAACAGCCTGCTGGCCGTAGGTGCGCGTTTCGCCGTAGGGAATCTGCAAAAGCGCCTTCCAGCACTGCTGCTGGAAGGGCGTGCCTTTGGGATTGAGCGGCACGGTAAAGATTTTTCGCTGACCGCTGAAATATTCGTTCAATTCCTGAACAGCCTGTTGGAGTAAAGCCGTTTCACAAAGCAGGATCTCTTCGCAGCGCTTGCCAAAGCGGATTTCGGTCAGCGCGCCTTCCTCTTCCACAAGCGTGAGCGGGCCGACCGGTGAATCCATTACCGCGCGGTATTTCATGCCTGGGTGCGGGCCTTGCGCAGAAGCGCGCACGGCGTGGCAAAGAGCCCGGCGCAGGCGATGGCCATCAGGCTCCAGTCACGCGCCAGCGTGGGATTGCCGAAGGTCAGCCGGCCATCCAGAGAAAACTCCAATGCGGCCACTGCGCCGACGCACAGGATCATCACGATCCATGCTGCCACAACAGCCTTTTTCTCCTTTGTGCGGCGGCTGAGGATGCCGCAGCAGATGAGCGGCATCAGGAACGCCGCCAGCTGGCCCACGCGCAGGAAGATGATCAGCATATGGCCGTCATCGCGCATGCTCTCCAGCAGGATCTGGCTTGCGCCGTACAGGCTGAATACCACGATGGCGGTATCGCCTGCATGATTTTTGAGCTTGCGGTAACAGGCAACTGCAGCGATAAACAGCACAATTGCCATGATCGCTTCATACTGCCATACCTTCAGGCGGTAATCCACCATCACGCCCATGCGGCTTTCCACAAACAGCCACGGCATATGAGCTGTGAAAAAGTTTTCTTCCACAGCTGCGCCCACGCCCAGTTCGGTATACTGCTCCCCGACGCGAAGCGCCCAGATCAGCAGACCGAAGGGAACAGCCAGCGCATCCATGACCTGTGCAAAGCGCACCTTGATCAGCTTTGCCGTTGCAGCGGCAGCCAGCACCAGACCGGCGATCAGACCGGCCATGCTCAGGCCTCCGTCAAAAAAACGGAATGCGAGCATGGGGTTCTCATAGTTGTAGGCAAAGTCGTTCCAGTTCACAGCACAGTACAGCCCACGGGCCAGCACAATGCCAAACATCATACCCAGCACGCCAAACACACCGACCGTGCCTTTTGGCAGGTCTTTGCCAACCAGGCGCATGCCAAACAGCAAAAGCGCCGCGCCAATGGCCGCGTACAGGCCGTAAGCGTAAATGTCCAATCCAAACAGAGAAAATGTGTCAGCCATTCAGAGAAACTCCTTATTCTGCGTCGGTGGCAGAGGCAAAGTAGATGATATCGGAAACGTCGCGTTCCTTATAATCCTTGGTGTTGTAGACTTCGCCGTTGAAAGCCATGGTGGCGCTGTTGCCGCCGTCCAGGTTATAGGCCTGGGTGCAGCCCAGCTCCAGCATGATATCCGCCAGCTGATCCAGCGTGACGCCCACGGTGGTTTTGTCGCGGCCGTTGACGGCCACCAGCACATAGGTGAGCATGTCCACCTGACCGATGGCGGCGCGGGGATTTTCGCCGGTGGCGTCAAACCACTTGTACTTGCTGATATCATCGGGCTTCACGCCGTCGATCACCAGGCCGGGGCCAAAGCAGAAGGCATTCACGATTTCGTGCTCGGCCTTGAAGGCGTCCACCTTCTCCTGCTGCTCCTTCTTGCCGCGGTGGAACACATGCAGGTCGCCCAGTTCGTCGATAAACAGCAGGTCGAAATTATCGCTCACGCGCTCACGCATGGTCTGGCCCATACGCACGATGTGGCCGCCCTGACGGTCTTTATCGGAATAATAGTCGCCGTTGATACCTACGATGCCGTTGTAGGCCGCAGTGATCTTGGTGGTCTGGTTAGTGCGGGTGGAGCTCAGCTTATCGCCCGCAATAGCAGTGCGCAGCTGGCTGGGCGTGGCGATCTTGACATAGGCGATGAACACATCGCTGTCAAACATGCGTTTCTGCTCCAGCTCCACAATAATGGTATCGTCGCGGTAGCCGCTTTCGGTAAAATTCTCCGCAATGGGGGTATTGCCGGGGGTGAACAGGCCGCCGTCCAGCGACTGTACATTCGCGCTGGGCAGAATATCGCTGAACACAGCACTGGCCAGCACGGCTTTGGGCTTGGGCAGTTCAACGGCGTAATCGCCCTCGGATTCCTCATACAGCGCGTCATAATAAGCATTGACCGCATCCTCGGTCACTGCGCCGGAGGGAATGGTGAACATCAGAGAAAAAACCATCAGCGCCGCCAGCAGATTGGCAGCCATTCGCACGCTTTTGCGCATCTTGTCATCGTTCCTTTCTGTGGGGTGGGCATCCGCCAAAGGGCACAAATACCCATCATGATGATTATACCCTATCACCCATACTTCAATCAAGTACAGGATGTAACAGAAAAACCGCCTGTTTTTCAAAAAACAGGCGGTTTTGGCAAAATCAGAACTTGCGCCACACCATCTTGTTGACCACGCCGGTATAGCTCTGGATGATCTTGACGACCTTGGTGGATACATTCTCCTCCACATAGTCCGGCACAGGGATGCCCAGGTCGCCGCTCAGGTTGAGTTCCACGGCGGCGTCCACAGCCTGCAGCAGGCTGTGTTCATCAATGCCGGCCAGTACGAAGCAGCCCTTGTCCAGCGCTTCGGGACGCTCGGTGGACGTGCGGATGCACACTGCCGGGAAGGGATGGCCCACGCTGGTGAAGAAGCTGCTCTCCTCAGGCAGGGTGCCGGAGTCAGAAACCACAGCAAAGGCGTTCATCTGCAGGCAGTTGTAATCGTGGAAGCCCAGCGGCTCATGCTGGATCACGCGCTTGTCCAGCTGGAAGCCGGAGGCAGCCAGGCGGTTGCGGCTGCGGGGATGGCAGGAGTACAGGATGGGCATATCGTACTTTTCGGCCATTTTGTTGATGGCAGTGAACAGGGAAGTGAAGTTCTTTTCGGTATCGATATTCTCCTCGCGATGGGCGGACAGCAGGATGTACCGGCCCTTTTCCAGACCCAGACGGGCGTGGATATCGCTGGCTTCGATCTTGCTGAGATTGCTGTGCAGCACCTCTGCCATGGGGGAGCCGGTCACATAGGTACGCTCCTTGGGCAGGCCGCAGTCGGCCAGGTAGCGGCGGGCGTGCTCGGAGTAGCACATGTTGACGTCGCTGATAATGTCCACAATGCGGCGGTTGGTTTCCTCGGGCAGGCACTCGTCCTTGCAGCGGTTGCCGGCTTCCATATGGAAGATCGGAATGTGCAGACGCTTCGCGCCGATGACGCTAAGGCAGCTGTTGGTATCGCCCAAAACCAGCACCGCGTCGGGCTGGATCTCCACCATCAGCTCATAGGATTTGGCGATGATGTTGCCCATGGTTTCGCCCAGATCCTTGCCTACAGCGTTCAGGTATACTTCGGGGTCTTCCAGTTCCAGATCATGGAAGAACACGCCGTTGAGGTTGTAGTCATAGTTCTGGCCGGTATGCGCCAGAATGGTATCAAAATACTTGCGGCACTTCTTGATGACCGCCGCCAGACGGATGATTTCCGGGCGGGTGCCGACGATGATCAGCAGCTTCAGCTTGCCGTTGTTCTTGAATGCAGCCATATTTCTTCCTCCGAATCGTCATGATGCAAAAAGGCGCGCCATTCGGCGTTCGTTTTTCATTATATCACGCCCAAACGCTGCCAGCAATACGAAATCTTGTTTCGGAACGCCGGAAGGATGTGATACAATGAAGCTGCATTGTGAACTGCCAGGAGGTACCCTATGAAAAGCAGATGGCTTGGCTATATTCTGGACAGCTACGGCGTTGAACCCGATCACCCGTTCCCGACCAATCCGCACACTGCCGTTTTTCGCAACATACGCACCCGCAAATGGTTTGCTGTTCTGCTGGAACAGCTGCCGCTGCGCTGTCTTGGACTGCGTGAAGAAGGTACGGCGGATGTGCTGAACCTGAAATGCGACCCCATCATGACTCATTCGCTGATCGATAACCGCCGGATTTTTCATGCATACCACATGAATAAGGAGCACTGGATTTCCGTTCTGCTGGACGGCCCGGTCACAGAAGACGAGCTTTTCTTTCTGACCGATCTCAGCTACCGGCTGGTGGATCAGACCGCGAAACCCCGGAAGATGCCGCGCCGCAAAGCATAAAGAAAGCCGTTTTGTTCAAGCTGCTCTTGACTTCTGCACGGATTCGGAGCATAATAAACTGTTGGATTGTGCGCCTTTGGAAGGAGGAATGTTTCCATGCGCCATCAGATCACTGCCGTTGAACCACGCAGCGTAGCCCAGCGCGCCGGACTTTGCGCGGGAGATTTTCTGCTTTCGCTCAACGGTGAGCCGGTCCTGGATGAAATTGATTACCAGGCGCTGATTGCCGGCAGCCATGTGACTGCCGTGATCGAACGTGCGGGCACACAGATGAGCATTGATATCCGCAAGCAGGAGGGCGAACCTCTCGGTCTGCATTTTGCCGATACCATGGCGCTCAGCCCCCGCACCTGCCATAACAACTGCATCTTCTGCTTCATTGCGCAGATGCCCCCCAACCGCCGCGAAACGCTGTACGTGAAGGACGATGACTGGCGCTATTCGCTGATGATGGGCAACTTTGTGACCCTCACCAACGTGAACGATCAGGAATTTGACCGCATCATCCGCCGCAAGGCCTCGCCCCTGTACATCAGCGTGCATACCACCAACCCGGAGCTGCGCTGCCGCATGATGAACAACCGCTTTGCAGGCGATATCATGCACAAGCTCACCCGTCTCAAGGATGCGGGTATCAAGTTCCACTGCCAGATTGTTACCTGCCCCGGCTGGAACGACGGCGAGGAACTGCTGCGCACCCTGCGCGACCTGCGCTCCCTTGCGCCTGCTGCACAGACGGTGGCCATGGTGCCCGTAGGACTGACCAAATTCCGCGATGGTCTTACGTCCCTTCGCCCCTTCACGCCCGAAGAAGCCCGCAAGCTGCTGGATATGATTGCGCCTTTCCAGCAGGAATGCCGCGAGAAGATCGGCTCCACCTTTGCTTTTCCCAGCGATGAGTTCTACTGTCAGGCGGGCTATCCCATTCCTGACGAAGACTGGTATGAAAACTTCCCCCAGATCGAAAACGGCGTGGGTCTGATGCGCCGCTTTGAAAGCGAACTGGAAGAAGCCGAGCATTTTGAAAAGCTCTGGGGCGAGGAAGAACCCACTGAACCCAGGACTTATGTGATTCCCACAGGCCGCAGCATCGCTCCGCACATGCAGCGCTGGGCGGACCGCTTTGCCCCCAGGGGCGTCAATGTGCGCGTGATTCCGGTCGCCAATCAGTTTTTTGGCGAAACCGTGACCGTCACAGGGCTGCTCACCGGCAGCGACTTGCTGGCCGCGCTCACCCCTGAAGCGGTGGAAGGCGCGGATGAGATCCTGCTGTGCAATGTAACCCTGCGCCATGAGCGCGACCTGTTCCTGGACGATATGTCCATCGACGAATTCCGTACCCGCGCGCCTCTGCCCGTCCGTTTGTCCGATGCGGATGGACAGTCCTTCTACGACGCCCTGCGCGGACGTTTCGACGCATAACACGCCTCTGCTCCCAGCTGAGACCATGAAATGGTCTCAGAACTGGGATTCTCAAGGGCAAAGCCCTTGAGCGGTGAGGATGCAGGGAGAGGCAGCGCCTCTCCCTGCCCGCCGGAGGCACTCCCGTATCCCTTTCAGAACAAGGAGGATTCCCCATGGCAAAGCCCCTCGTAGCCATTGTTGGCCGCCCGAATGTGGGTAAATCGACTTTCTTTAACAAAATTGCCGGCCGCCGCATCTCCATCGTGGAGGACGTGCCCGGCGTGACCCGCGACCGCATCTATGCCGATGTGGAGTGGATGGGCCGCCGTTTCAGCATGGTGGATACCGGCGGTCTGGATATGCGCAGCGAAGACGTGCTGCTCAGCCAGATGCGCCGTCAGGCCGAGATCGCTATGGATACCGCAGATGTGATCTGCTTCTTCTGCGACGGCCGTGCCGGTATGACCAGCGAGGACGAGGAAGTAGCCAACTTCCTGCGCCGCACCCACAAGCCCATTGTGCTGGCCGTCAATAAAATGGACTACATGGGTCTGGAAGATCAGCTCTATGAGTTCTACAACCTTGGCATCGGCACCCCCATCGCCATTTCCGCCACCAACATGCTGGGTCTGGGCGACCTGCTGGAAGAGATCGTCAGCAATCTGCCCCCTGCCGAGGACGATGAGCTGGAGGAAGAGGAGCACACCATCCAGCTGGCGCTGGTGGGCCGTCCCAATGTGGGCAAGAGCAGCCTGACCAACAAGCTGCTGGGCCAGGAGCGCGCCATGGTTTCCGATATTCCCGGCACCACCCGTGATGCGCTGGATACCTTCTTCACCGATGCGGAAGGCACCCGCTTCAACATCATCGATACCGCCGGCATGCGCAAGAAAAAGACCATCGAGGATGAATCTCTCGAACGTTACAGCGTGCTGCGCTCCATCGCCGCCATCGACCGCTGCGATGTGGCCCTGCTGCTGATCGACGCGCAGGTGGGCGTGACCGAGCAGGACACCAAGATCGCCGGCCTGATCCTGAACGCCGGCAAGGCTGTGATCGTGGTGGTCAACAAGTGGGACGCCATCGAAAAGGACACCAACACCATGGAAAAGATGCGCAAGCAGATCATGAGCGACCTGAAGTTCATGAGCTATGCGCCCGTGCTGTTCCTGTCCGCGCTCACCGGTCAGCGCACCAATACCGTGCTTGCTGCCGTGAAGGAAGCCTACAGCCAATACTGCAAGCGCATCCCCACCGGTGTGATCAACGAGGCGCTGGCCGATGCACAGGCCAGCCTGCAGCCGCCCATCTCCGGCGGACGCCGCCTCAAAATCTACTACGGCACCCAGCAGTCCGTATGTCCGCCCACCTTTGTGTTCTTTATCAACCACGAGGAGCTCATGCACTTTGCCTACGAGCGTTACCTCGAAAACAGTTTCCGCAAATCCTTCGGCTTCCAGGGCACGCCCATCCGGTTTGTGCTGCGTGAAAAGACCAAGGAGTAAATGCCAAACCGGCCGCAGCACTGCGGCCGGAGTTTTTATACAGAGGTAAACGGTTATGCAGGCAGTTTCCAAGCGGATCAAACCCTTTATCGGTACACGGGATTTTTATACCAGTGCGCTCAAGGTGATGATTCCCGTCACCATTCAGCAGCTGATCAACACGCTGTTTAACACAGTGGATAACCTGATGGTGGGCAGTCTGGATGTGAACGGTCTGGCAATGAGCGCCGTGTCCGTCGCCAACCGGCCGTTCATGATTTTTTCCTGCCTGTTTTTCGGTATGACCGGCGCAGGCGGGTTGATGATCAGCCAGTACTTTGGCGCTGAAGACAAACGTTCCTGTCAGGGACTGTTTGCAGCGCAGATTCTGCTGGGACTGATCATGTCGGTGCTGTTCGGCGGAGCGCTGGTGCTGTTCCCGGAACAGATTATGCGCATCTTCATCAGCGATCCCACCACCGTGGCGCTGGGCATGGATTATCTGCGTATTATCTGGCTGAGTTATCTGCCGCTGGCAATAACCAATGTATGCATTTTTTCCATGCGCTCTGTAGGGCAGAACAAAGCCAGCATGTTCGTCAGCATGATGGCCATGGGCATCAACGCCTGCTGCAATTATGTGCTGATCTTCGGCAAGCTGGGCATTCCTGCCATGGGCGTAAAGGGAGCGGCGTGGGGAACGCTGATCGCACGCATGGCAGAAATGATGTTCTATCTGTTTATCCTGCTGCGCAGGAAGACGGTTTTTACGCTGGACATAACAGCCTTCCGCTGGCTGCGCAAACCGCAGCTGATTTCCTTTGCCAGGCGTACTTGGCCGCTGGTATTTAACGAAGTGCTCTGGTCAACCGGCGTCAGCATCTATTTCTGGGCCTATTCCAGATTGAGCGAGGCCTCCCTGCCCGCGCTCACCATCGCTGAGCAAATCAGCCAGCTGGCCTCCGTCATGGCGGCCGGCACATCGTCTGCGGTAGCGGTGCTCATCGGTACGGAGCTGGGCGCCAATCGGTTGATTCAGGCAAAGGCCAACGCAAAAAAACTGGTGGCGCTGGTGTTAGGCATCGGCCTTGTATGCGCCGGTATCTGTACCGGACTGGCTTTTGTGATGCCGCATGCATTCACCATCACACCGCAGCTCAAAGCGCTGGCAACCAGACTCGCCATTATTCTGGGCGTTTTTTCGCCGCTGAGCTTTGTGTACAGCTTCTGTTTCTGCTGCATGCGCGCAGGCGGCGACACGCGCAACGCCATGCTGCTGGACAGCGGCTATCTTTGGATGCTGCCGGTACCTGCCGCTATACTGATGGGCCTGTTCCTGCCCGGAAAGATGGGATTGTTCCCGGCTGTGATCGTCATTCAGTTTCTTTCAAACGCCAAAGTGCTGTGGGGTTTGTATGTGGTCAAAAAAGGCCGCTGGGTGCGCAACATCACCAACGACTAACAAAAAAAGAGCGAAACCAGTTCGGTTTCGCTCAGCTTGTCGATAAACCCATTAGGAGGCGTCGGAGGGCCGCAGCCCTCCGACTCTTGTTCCGAAGCTGACGACATGTGCGTCAGCTTCGGAAGCCTTGCGCAGCAAGGCTTTCCTTACACCGTTTGCCGCCCGGCGAGCC
>JAFYQB010000103.1 GCA_017547285.1 Clostridia bacterium | reverse complement strand
GTCGTTTTAAGGGGGATACAGGAGTCCAGAGGATCTAAGGGGGGAAATCGAAATCCCCCCTGATCCTCTGGCCCGAGCGGAGCGGAAGAGAACCGCACAAGCTACGGCAGTGCTTGCAACAGGCTGAGCACGCAAGCCACACCAAAGAGAGCAACGCAAGCACCGGTAGTGCTTGCATCAAACTGAGCGCACAAGCCACACCAAAGAGAACCGCGCAAGCACCGGCAGTGCTTGCAACAAGCTGAGCACGCAAGCTCCTTCAAAGAGAACAACGCAAGCCACGGCAGTGCTTGCAACAACCTGAGCACGCAAGCCCCGTCAAAAAAATCAATCCCCGGAAGTACTTACAAAGAAAGGAGGTCCCCCAAATTGCGCAAAGCCAATTTTACCCTTGGCGTGTGTTTCGGCTTTTTTCTGCTGTGCGCGCTGTCCATGGGCAACCGTGCCTATCTGCTGATTTCCATCATCATTGCGCTGGCGTGGGTGTTCTCCTTTGCCAGCGTGCGCATGGCGGAAAAATCCGTCAAGGTGGAAAACGCGCTGAGCGGCCAGAAGGTCAACCGCGGCGAGGTCGTGAGCATGGATATCGCCGTCAGCCACAAAAGCCCGCTGCCCATCGCGCCCGTCGCGCTGCGCATGCGCGCCACCTCCAACACGCCCGCAGGCACCATCCACCTGACCCAGCTGGGCAAACGCCGCCAGAGGGTCACGCACAGGTTCGCCGCCGATCATGTAGGCGCCATGTTCCCCGGCGTGGACAGCTATGTGGTCAGCGATGTGTTCGGCTTTTTCAAGCGCGAGCATCAGCCGGACATGGCCGGTCAGGAACTGCTGGTGCTGCCCGTGCCTTTTGAGGTGGAACCGCTCACGTTCGCCGCAGGCGACATGGGCGTGGAAACCATGAAGCGCGCCATGGAGGATCCTTCCTCGCCCAGCGATATCCGCCAGTGGCAGCAGGGCGACCCGCTCAAGCGCATTCACTGGAAGGCCAGCGCCCGCAAACGCGAGATCATGGTGCGCCAGTTTGAAGAACCTGCGCTGCCGGACGCGCTGATTCTGCTGGATACCTCCCCGCCCCATCTGAGCCCCGGCATTGATCCCGCCCGCGCGCCGTACCTGTGCGACGCGCTGCTGGAAACCGCCGCCAGCGTGGTCAGCTGCCAGATCCGGCAGGACAATCCCGTGCGCATGCCGCTGGTGGGCGACCGCCCCATGGAATATTCCAGCCGCATGGGTCTGCCGCTGCTTCTGGAGGAACTGGCCCGCTGCACATTTAATGAAACCGAGCGTTTCGAGCGCGTGATGATGCTGCAGATGCCCGAACTGCGCAAAACCGGCGCGGTGGTCATTATCACCACGCGCCTGCGCAGCGAAATGGTGGAAGTGATCGTGCGCATGAAGCGCATGGGCCCCAATGTTCGTTTGTATCTTGTGACTTTCGATCCTGCTGAGGAGCCGTTTGCGCCGCTGGTGGCGCGTTTGCAGCACGCGGGCATCGAAGTCAATTATGTGACCCCGCAGGGGTAAATGCGCAGGGCGCTCCATAAACATCCTCCCTTGTGGCTGCGACCAAAAGCGGTCAAAAGGCAGGCGTACTTCCCCTGCAAGAAAGGAACTCCCGAACGTGAAAAAACTGCCCTTCCTGACAAACGAGCGCGCCTCGCGCCTGATGACCAGCCTGCTTTTGTGCATGGGTCTGCTTTTGCCGCTGATGATGACCTTCGGCGCGGGCAGCGCCATGGCGCAGGCGGTGGTGACGGCGTGTGTTTCGCTTGCTCTTTTGCTGGTTCTGGGTGCCGGAAATCGCGGACGGCTGATTCTGGGCGCAGTCGCCGCGCTGGCTGCAGGACTGCAGTTTCTGCTTCCCGGCTTCGGTTTCTTCGGCCGGTCGTTTGAGGCGCTCAAGGCCATTGCCCTGTATTTGAATGAAGTGCCCGGCGCAGCTGCCATGTATGCAGGTGACCTGGCGCTGATGTTCGGCGTCCTGCTGGCGGCGATCAGCTATGCGTTTACCAGCCGCAATGCCGGTTTTCTGCCTGCGGCCATGGTGGTGGTGCTGGCGCTGTTCGGTATGTGGAGCCTGGGGCAGTCGGCGTACCTGTGGTATGCCGCGCCTGCGCTGGCGGCGCTGCTGCTGCTCATCAGCCAGACGTCCCACGAAAAGGTGAACCTGTTTGAAGTGCTGCCCATGGCGGCGGTCGTGGTGGCAGTAGGTCTGCTGCTGACGCCTTCCGGGCAGACGGTGATCGAGCCGCTCCACAAGGCGGCCATGCAGCTTAAGCAGACGATCACCGACTACCTGTTTTTTACCGAACCGCGCAATGTATTTACGCTGGGTTCCTATGGCTATTATCCCATGGGCTCCGGCAAGCTGGGCGGTGCGGCAAGCCCTTCCGATACGCCTGTCATGACCGTGAAAACCGACCGCAAGGCGCTTCTGCGAGCGGTGGCAAGGGATGAATACACCGGCCGCAGCTGGCGCGATACCTCCAGCGCACGGCGCTATCTGTATGTGAACCCGCGGTGGTCGGCGCTGCGCGACAGCGTGTTTCAGGAAAGCCTGCCCCCTGCCAGCGTGCGCAATGCCAGCCGGCTGCTGGATCAGTACGCAGTATCGGTACAGATGCAGGATACGGCTGCGTCCACGGTGTTCACGCCCGTTTTCCTGCGCCGTCTGAGCGCACAGGGCGATATGGTGGCGTACTTTAACGAGGCCAGCGAGCTGTTCATCACCCGCGATCTGCAGCGCGGCGACCGCTACACCGTGTTTGCGCCGCTGATCCAGGGCGGCGACAGCGCGCTCGGATCGCTGATCCAGGCTGCGCCCAGGGGCGCGGATGCGTGGTACGAAGATGCGCTGAATCGCTATACCGCGCTGCCCGATCATCTGGAGCAGAAGGTTTTTGACGATCTGTATAATATCGTGGCCAACGCGCAGACGCCGTATGACCGCGCCTGCGCCATCCAGCGTCACCTGCAGCGGTACTATCGTTACACGCTGGAGCCGGATACGCCGCCGGAAAATCAGGATTTTGTGACCTACTTCCTCTATGTGGGCAAGGAGGGCTACTGCACCTATTTTGCCAGCGCAATGACGGTGCTGTGCCGCATGGCCGGGCTTCCGGCGCGGTATGTGGAGGGCTTCCTGGCCAAACCGGGCGCCGACGGCTTTGCCTACGTGACCGGCGAAAACGCTCACGCATGGACGGAAGTGTACTTTGAAGGCTTCGGCTGGGTGCCGTTTGACGCTACGCCCTCGCAGGACGAGCAGGATGAGCCGCCGCAGAACGATCCCCCGCCCGAACCCACGCCTACCCCCACCCCCACGCCGCCTCCGGAGGAGCCGGAGAACGATGAACCGACCCCCACCCCTGAACCGCCGGAGGAGGAACCTCAGGATGAACCGGAGGACGAGCCGGAGCAGCCCGAGAAGCCTGATTTCCCGTGGTGGATCCTGCTTGTGCTGGCAGCAGCGGCTGCTGTGGCTGTGCGCATGGCAATGCGCGCGCCCGACCGTGTGGCTGCGCGTGCCGACGGCGATCTGAACAGGATCTTTGTTTACGGCAATGCCGCCTTTGCGCTGCTGCTGATCAGAAAGCGCACGCCGCGTCCCGGCGAAACGCCGCTGGCCTTTGCCCGCCGTATGGACCGCCAGAAGGCGCTGCCTGTATCCATTGCGCCCCTGTGGCGGCTGATGGCCATGAGCAACTACAGCCCTGCACAGCCCGGCCCGGAACAGACTGCGCAGGCAAAGACGGTTTTCCACCGCCTGTACCGCAGCCAGCGCCTGCTGACAAGGCTGCGCTTCCGCCTGTGGGCCGCCTTTGGCAAGGGCTGCTATACCTGCCTGGATACGCAGCTCAGGCACGAGGAGATCGTGCCCAAATACAGCTATGCGGAACAGCAGACACGCAAAAATGCCGGCAAAAAGCAAAAGAAGAACGTCCGCAAATCGGACGACGCTTACAAACCCGGCCCCGACTGGCAGCGGCCTGCCATGCCTGCACAGGAGCCCGAACCGCCCGCTGCGCCTGCCGAAGCGGCCTCTGCCCGCCGCAGACGATCCACCCGAAGCACGGAGGAAGAATAATGCGTAAACTGCTTGCCCTTGTCCTGCTGCTGTGCGCCCTTTGCGGCGCGGCAGCGGCGGACGACTTTGGTCAGTCCTATATTGAATTTCAAACGCTTTATGCGGAGAACATCAACTTTATCAACCAGAATACCGGCCGTTTTCTGCTGCCGCTGGATTTTTCTGGCGAGTTCGATTCGGAAGGCGAGCGCATTTATGTGATCAGCAGCGGTGCGCTGAGCGTGGAGATCAAGCTGGATGATCTGGCTGAGCAGATTGCGTACTGCCATATCGCCCTGACCGCTCCTGCGGATATGAGCTATGGCGACAGCAAGCACAACGACTTCACCGTTTCCGGCTACCACAGCTATGCGCTGCTGATGGCCATGAGCAAGGCCGAAACCGCCTTTGACCGTTACAAGCTGGTGGAGGAGGTCAATGCCGGCATCGCCGAAAATGCAGGTCTGTACGAAACGCAGGTGGGCGATTACCGTCTGAAATGCCTGAGCGCGAACGGCACGGCGACCATGCGGTTTGAAAATGAGCTGCTGATGGGCACCGGTCTGGAAGCCGAAACGGAATCTGCCGATGTGGAAATTACGGTTCACGAATAAACCAAAGCATAATCAAAACGCCATCATCCAAGCTGCGGATGATGGCGTTTTGGTTATGTTCGCAATGCTGACTGCGCTTTGCGCAGTCAGTCCACGGGATTCTTAAGGGCCTTAGGCCCTTAAGC
>JAFYQB010000102.1 GCA_017547285.1 Clostridia bacterium | reverse complement strand
GCCGGGCGGCAAACGGTGTAAGGAAAGCCTTGCTGTGCAAGGCTTCCGAAGCTGACGCACATGTCGTCAGCTTCGGAACAAGAGTCGGAGGGCTGCGGCCCTCCGACGCCTCCCAATGGGTTTATCGACAAGCTGAAGGGGAGCAGATCGATTGTCTGCTCCCCTTGTTTTTTACTGGTATTGATAAAAGAAGATTTTTGCGGAACGCTTTTCAGGCAGAATTGTTTTGAAGCCGTTCGTTTTGAGCTCTGCACCGTTAATGACGGCGATTTCCTGCGTATCAGCATCGGTGAAGGTGTATACCGCATCTTCCGCAATGCCATGCAGATCAAAGCTGGCTTCGGCAAAGGGAGATTTTTCGCGCCGGAACACCTGCACCATGCCGTCCTTGCGGGAAGGCCGGTCAAACTGTGCTGCGCTCCATGCATCGGTGCAGTCGGTGACCTGCGTGAGGGGATAGAAGTCCTCGTCCATGAACGGACGGACTTTCAGATACTCATACAGACGTTCTTTCAGCCACGCCATCTTTTCAGGATCATCGCCGAAGGTTTCGCGTTCGCTGAAGGTGTAGCAGGTAGCCAGCGCGGGGCTGTAGGCGCTGCGCATGCGGTAGGTATCATAGGGCCTGCCGCCGCTGGTGCCGGAATACGGCATCCACTGGTTGAAGGTAAGATGGTGCGTTTGAGAGCCTTCGATCAGGAAATTGGCGGAGCACTGATAGTCGCTGCGCCAGAGAGGAATGCTGCGGCGCAGGGTCTCGATGTCGATTCGTCTGCCGCCGGAAGCGCAGTTGTCGATCAGCAGATGGGGGAAACGTTCAAGCAGCGCGTCCCACAGGCGATAGAGACCATTGATGTGCAGGATCTCGCTGATGCCTTTGCGGTCTTCGGCATCGTTGTACTGCCAGTACTTGAGGGGCGGCATATTGAAATCCTGACGATAGCAGTCAATGCCGATCGCCTCGATCAAACCGGCAATGGTCTGATAGCAGTATTCCCACGCGGCAGGATCGCCCAGATTGAGCAGGCGATTCTTCGTTTTTTCGTTATCGAAGTCATAGAAGTACTCCGGATGTTCCTGCACAATGGGCGTGGTGGCGATCACACGCTCCGGTTCAAACCACAGAAGGAACTTCATGCCGGCCTTGTGAGCCGCAGTGGATACATCCTTGAGGCTGTTGCTGTGGATCAGCGGGCTTACACGCCAGTCGCCGGTGTGATCCGCCCAGTCGCCTTCAAATTCATCGGGGGTAGCAGCGGTATCAATGCCGTACCAGCCCGCGTCCATCCACAGGTATTCATAGGGCAGTTCGTGTGCTTTTGCGGTTTCCAGACGCTTGAGAACAGCTTCGGTTGTCATGCCGCCCCAAACGTTCATGCAAAGGGGCCCATGCGCATCGCGTCCAGGCTGACCAATCAGAGAGAAATGCTCGCGAACCAGTTTGCGCCATTTGTTCTGACCGTCGATGACCGTTCCCTCATAAGGCATGATCACAACGGAAGAGGTACGGAATTTTTCGCCGGGCAGCAAACGGAAGCTGACGCCTTCGATGCCGGACTTGAACAGCACATCATCCTCCTGACGGCGGATCTCGCAGTTCCACTGGCCGCTCCAGCCAACGGCGGCAATGTAGCCCTTCCCCTGAAAATGAATGTTGAAGAACGGCGCGTTCTTTTCGCTGGAACGGCCGCCGGAGGTGGCATAATGGCGGGAACGGTTGGGCGCAGCCTGTCCGATAAAACGCACATCGTCCATACGGTGAGGATAACAGCTGAATTCATCCCACGCCCATGTGGAGCCGCTGGGCGTATAAATCTGCGTAACGTTTTCAAATTCCTGCTGCCATGCCTTGCGTTCGAAAAATTCCTCGTGCGCCATAGGCAGTGTAACGCATGCGTCCAGCAGACGGGAAATAACGCCGCTGGGCTGGGCGGACGTGTTTTCAAACCAATTCACCCATTCGCAGGCGTCGCCATGCCATGTGAGAAGATTGGTGATTTTCAAACCGTCTTCCAGCGTGTAAACAGTTGTCAGCTGGTCGCCGTCCTGCTGCTGATCGACGGTGCAGCTCAGTTCTGCGAAAGGGGTGTCGTTATACAGAAACTCAAAACGCTTCTGGGAAAGTATGCTCTTCATCAAAACGCCTCCTTAGTGGTTGCCTTATGATACCACCAGGGAGGCAAAGGGTCAAGGTTTATTCCGCTGCGTAAAACTGCTGCATCAGCTTCATAACCTGCTGTGGTTGTCCTTTCAGAATCACACGCGGGGTCTGGCCGCCCAGCGAATCGAAGGAGAAATGAATATCCGCATCGCCGACTGCATTGATTGCGTCACAGAAAAACGAGGATACGGCCTGAGAATCCTGGCCAGGCAGATCGACCATGAGGCACATTTCCGGTTCGGTGCGGCGGTTCTGGGCTAAAAAATCATAAACAAGTGCGTTCTTTTTGGCGCGAATTCCGGGCAGCACATTGGGGTCGTTCATAAAATTCACCAGTTGTTCTGCGCTAAACTGCCAGACGCCGCTGATTTTTTTGCCGCAGAGCATGTTTTGGCTGATGTAGTGGCGGATGGTGCGGTCAGAAAGTCCGGTGATTTCCAAAATATCCGCAATGGTATAGAATTCCTTCACATGGAAACCCTCTTTCATTTGAAAATAAAGAAGCCGCGCGCTGCTTACAGGAAGATTGTAGCGCATGCGGCGGCGGGATTCAATTTGAAAGAAGGGGACTTTTGCATATTTCCGGCGCGCGGAAGCAACTGCATCCGAAGGCAGACCATCCAATCGCGCCCTGGGAGTCCAGAGGGGCTAAGCCCCTCTGGCAGGATTCTTAAGGGCAGCGCCCTTAAGCGCCCAGTAATAGCCGGGAATCAGGAAGCAAACCGCGCCGACCCAAGCCAGCACTTCTGCCCAGAAAACGCCTGCGTAGCCGATGACGGCGGGCAGAAGCAGCGCGGAGCCGGTGCGCATGATGAACTCAGCAAAGCCGGAAAGCAGGGGAATGAGGGTGTGACCCATGCCCATCTGTGCGCTGCGGTAAATATAGAGGATGTAAAGAATGGGCAGCGACAGGCTCATCAGCTGCAGAAACTCCCAGCCGATTTTGAGGGCGGATTCCACTTCCTCAGGTGTGCCGGAGATAAAACTGCCGATGATGGAACGGCCGAAGAGAAACATGAACCCGGCGATCACCATAGAAGTCAGTACACCCATGACCACAGCGGTATGTACGCCGTTTCTGATGCGGTCAAACTTGCGCGCACCCAGATTCTGGCCGGTGTAGGTGGAAATGGCGTAGCCGTAGGATACAGCAGCGATTTCCAAAAGACCATACAGCTTGTTGGTGGCGGTATAGCCTGCGATGAAGGTAACGCCCAGCGGGTTGGCTACGCTCTGCACAATCATGCCGCCAACGCCGATGACGGCATTCTGAAAGGCAACGGGCAGGCTGAGCCGCACCAGATGACTGCACACAGGCAGATCGGGCTTGAAATCCTGACGGGAGGGGCGGATAAAATCAATCCTGGAAAGCCGCCACAGGCAGAACAGCAGCGAGCAGCCCTGCGCCAGAATGGTGGCAGCAGCAGCACCACCCACACCCCAGCGCAAAACAGCAACAAACAGCAGGTCAAGCACGATGTTGATGAGCGAGGCCACGATCATGGCATACAGCGGGGATTTGCCGTCGCCCAGAGAACGAAGCACGCCTGCCAGCAGGTTGTAACCCATCACAATGGGCAGACCGGCAAACAGAATGGTCAGGTAGGTAACGGAGGTAGGGCGAATGGATTCCGGCGTATTCAGCAGATCCAGCACAGGATGAATCAGTCCAATCGCCGTGCCGGTAAACAAAACGGCAATCAGGATGGACAGAATCAACGCATTGCCGGTGTACTTGCGGAGTTTGGCATAGTCGTTTGCGCCGAAGGTCTGCGCCATGGGAATGGCAAAACCGATGGAAAAGCCCTGCAAAAGGCCCACGAACAGCCAGTTGAACCAGTCGGCAGCGCCCACGGCAGCCAGAGCGCTGACGCCCACCACGGAGCCTACGATCTGCGCATCCACCACGGTATACATCTGTTGGAAGATGTTGCCCAGCATCAGAGGCAGTGCAACGCTCAAAATCAGGCGCACGGGGCGGCCTTCGGTCATGTTGCGAACGCTCATGTGGATTCCTCCGTTGATTTTTGTGTAAAAAAACGCTCTGCGGTCATGACTCGCAGAGCATTTATTTGTCCAATCGATCCTCCCATTAGGCCTCAACGTTGGACTTGGTGGGCAGAGCGCGCTGCACATTGCCGCTGCGCAGGCAACGGGTGCACACGTTCATACGCTTCACAGTACCTTCGACCACAACGCGAACGTTCTGTACGTTCGGCGCCCAAATGCGATTGGTCTTACGGTTGGAGTGGCTCACGTTGTGGCCGCTGATGGTGCCCTTCGCACATACTTCACAAAACTTGCCCATAATTACACCTCCTAACGGGAGTTTGCATTCTTAACAGCCTGACCATTGTATCACGCTTTTGCCGGTTTGGCAATAGGAAAAGCGCAATTTTCGCGGAAAAACTTATCTCTTTTTCGGCTCCGTGCAGATAAACAGACCATATTCCTTGGGAATGCGGATGATTCCATCCACCGCAGTCGCACTGAGCCGGGCAAGCATCTCGTCCGGCGGCCAGTCGCGCAGGTAGCCAAAACTGATCGTAGAACGCACATAAGCAGCCAGATCGTTGACATCGGTTACTTCCAGTCCGTCTTCACGCATGCGCATTTCCGCTTTGCCAAAATGCTTTTCCAGCGATGCGCCGCCGTTTTGCAGGCTGAAAGGCGTAGCCGGGCTTTCACCTTCGCCAAGCACCCGCTGGAACCACTGGTGCATGCCGTTATCGCCGGTGGTGGAGCAAATGAATCTTCCATCCGGCTTGAGAACGCGGGCCACTTCGCTGATGGCTTTGTCCAGATCCGGCACATGGTAGAGCATGGCGTTGGCGATGACCAGATCAAAGGAATCATTCTCATAGGGAATCTGCTGGATGTCCACCTGCGCAAACGAAATGTTGGGCTGATCCGGCACATTTGAACGGGCGGTTTTCAGCATGCCTTCGGAAAAGTCAGTCAGCAGCAGGGAGGCGCTATCCGGCAGCCAGCGTTTGGCGTCCGCCCACGAAACACCGGTGCCGCACCCAAGTTCCAGCACATTCATGCCGGGTTGAATCCGGTAGTGTTCAGAAATCCACTCGTCGTATGGCTGCTTGTTGATGGAGTATTTCTGGTGCAGCATTCTGCGGATCTGCAATCCGTCCGCACTCGCGTATTGCTGCTTAATGGATTCCTGATCGTTCATAGCAGGCATGGAAAAGCCCCCCTTTTTTTTCCATTAGACAAGCCCTTCGGTCATCACCGGGGTATAAGCGTCATGATAGACCAGATCGGGTTCAATGCTGTAGCCGTGCAGATAGAGCAGTTCTTCCACGGTGGCAAACATAAAGCCAAGCTTTGTCATTTCGCTCAGAAAGGTTTCGGAGCCGATCGCGGTTTTTTTATGGATGTCGTGCATCAGCAGGATATCGCCGTCCTCGGAACCGGTGATGATGCGGTCAGCCAGCTGCGGGGCAGTGTTGTTGCCGGTATCTCCTGCGGAATAGCTCCACAGAATGATCGGCCAGCCGATTTCGGCCTCTACATACTTTTCGCAGTGCCCGCCCGGAGCGCGGAACAAAAACGGTTCAACACCCAGCTTTTCACGGTGGGCATCCAGGCACATCTGCCGGTTTTCGCGAAGCGTGCCGGTGCCTACCTGAAACTCATATACATGATCGTAGGTGTGAGAACCTACGCTGTGTCCGTAATCCATGGCCGTGCGCACGCCGTCCGCCAGGCCGAGCATCTTTTTGGCAACGATGAAGAATGTGGCGGATGCGCCGTGATTGGCCAGATGACGGCGGATCTGAGGGGTATAGAACAGGGAAGGACCGTCATCATAAGTAACCGCCACGATGGGCCGATGGCTGTTATCCGTTTGTGCAAGGGCTTCTTCGGTCATGTACTCGCGGTAATCCGGATAATACAGATTGACCGGAACCAGCTGGTTCCTGCCTTCCATCACCGGCCACAGAGGGGCCTGCACCAGCAGACGCCCGGCGCTTGGCAGGAAGGAAAGCTGCATCAGGTTTTCCGTACTGCACCAGGCGGCAATGGCTTCTTCATTGCGTCGATAAGCGGGCCAGTAAGAACGCAGCTGCTTTTCGGCTTCCTGTGCGATCATCTGCCACGCTTTGCTGCCCTGCGGAAACACATCTGCCAGCGTGAGCGGCGCGCCGGTCTGCATATCATACGTCAGCACGCGATGCGCCAGATAAACGGTTTCATCGTAGTCGTTGCCGCCCTTCACATCGATCACGCGAACCACGCGTGCGGTCAGCAGAAAACCTGCCCAGCTTGTGCCGCTTACGCGGTAAGTGGGAATCATCTCCAGCGTATCGTCTGCTTCCATATGAGGCAAAGCATCCGCCCACAGCTCCTGCTGGGCCTGCCGCAAAGCTTTGTCCACATCGCGGCGGCAGGTAACAGGAATGCCGACCTCTGTTGCACGGCCGTCTTCGGCTGTCCATTCTTCGTATTCCACACGAATCTGCAGCGCAGCGGGATAGGGCGGAAAAGCGGTCACTTTGGTTTCTTCTGCCACGGAAAAGGCGGGCAGCAGGCATAACAGCATCCACAGGGCAAGCATACGTTTCCGGAATTGCTTCATTCGTACAACCATCCTTTGAACAGACTGTTTTTATCATACCACAAAAGGAAGGAAAATCACAATCCACTTGCGTTTTTCTTGAAAATCCAGTATGATAAACTGGTTGAAATCCGTATTTTGGAGGGGTTCCTTTGAACCACGAAAACCGTCTTTCCCATATTCGCAATTTCTGCATTATCGCACACATCGACCACGGCAAGAGCACCCTGGCCGACCGCCTGCTGGAAATGACCGGCGTGTTTGAGCAGCGCCAGATGATGGATCAGATTCTGGACTCCATGGAGCTGGAGCGTGAGCGCGGCATTACCATCAAGTCGAAGGCCGTGCGTATGGAATACAAGGCCAAGGATGGCGAAACCTATACTCTTAACCTGATCGATACCCCCGGACACGTGGACTTCAGCTACGAGGTCAGCCGTGCGCTGGCTGCGTGCGAGGGCGCGCTGCTGGTAGTGGACGCTACGCAGGGCATCGAGGCACAGACGCTGGCCAACGTGTATATGGCTCTGGAGCACGATCTGGAAACCGTGCCTGTCATCAACAAGGTTGACCTTCTTTCCGCCCGTCCCGAGGAAGTGAAACAGGAGATTGAGGATGTAATCGGTCTGGATACTTCCGAATCCCCCTGCATTTCCGCCAAGACCGGCCTCAATTGCGGCGATGTGCTGGAATCCATTGTCAAGAACATTCCTGCACCCTCCGGCGATGCGGATGCTCCTCTGCAGGCGCTGATCTTTGACGCTTTCTATGATAACTACCGCGGCGCGATCTGTTTTGTGCGCGTGATGCAGGGTACGGTGAAGCCCGGCATGCGCATGCGCCTGATGCAGACCGGCAGCGAGTTTGACATTGTGGAAGTCGGTACCTTCCGTCCCGGTTATTCTCCCTGCGACGCGCTCTATCCGGGCGACGTAGGCTATATCGGCGCGTCCATCAAGGACGTGGGCGATACCCGCGTGGGTGATACCATCACTGATGCGGCCAATCCGGCGGAGGAACCGCTGCCCGGCTACCGTCAGGTAACGCCCATGGTGTTCTGCGGTATCTATCCTGCTGACGGCGCGGATTACGATAACCTGCGCGACGCGCTGGAAAAGCTGCGTATGAACGACGCGTCCCTGTCCTTTGAGCCGGAAACCTCCGTGGCGCTGGGCTATGGCTTCCGCTGCGGCTTCCTGGGCCTCCTGCACATGGAGATCATCCAGCAGCGTCTGGAGCGTGAGTTCGATCTGGATCTGGTGACCACGGCCCCCAGCGTTATCTATCATGTGTACAAGCTGGACGGCAGCATGGTGGAGATCGATAATCCCTCCAATCTGCCCGGCCTTGGCGAGATCGAGCACATGGAAGAGCCCTATGTGACCGCCACCATCTACACCCCGCAGGAGTTTGTGGGCGCCATGATGGATATCTGTGTGGACAAGCGCGGCATCTTCATCGATATGCAGTACGAGGGCGGCCGTGTGAAGCTGATTTACGAACTGCCCCTGAACGAAATCATCTACGAATTCTTTGATCAGGTCAAGAGCCGCAGCCGCGGCTACGCCAGCTTTGACTACGAGCTGAAGGGCTACATGCCCAGTGAACTGGTCAAGATGGACATCCTGCTCAACGGCGATATCTGTGACGCGTTCTCCATCATCGTCCACAAGGACAAGGCCTACGCCCGCGGCCGCTCCATTGCGGAAAAGCTGAAGGATGTCATCCCGCGCCAGATGTTCGAAATCCCGATTCAGGCGGCCATCGGCGGCAAGGTCATCGCCCGCGAAACCGTCAAGGCCATGCGTAAGGACGTTCTGGCCAAGTGCTACGGCGGCGATATCACCCGTAAGAAGAAGCTGCTTG
>JAFYQB010000101.1 GCA_017547285.1 Clostridia bacterium | reverse complement strand
GCTGCTTGCAGCATCCCCACCTCATCAGTCAGCCTTACGGCTGACAGCTTCCCCTCGAGGGGAAGCGTGCGGAGGGGCTGCGTACCATACACAACCCTAAAGCTGCTTGCAGCATCCCCACCTCATCAGTCACCTTCGGTGACAGCTTCCCCTCAAGGGGAAGCGTGCGGAGGGGCTGCGTACCATACGCGATCCTAAAGCAACTTGCATCCTCCCCTCCTCATGTATAAATCCCCCCTGTTTTTCCATACTAAGCCATGTATTCAATATCCGTCCGGAGGCGATCGGCATGACCCAGACAACCATTTCCCATCCCAAAGGCGGCTGGCAGCAGGAGGAAATTGATCTGCTGTTTTCCGCCGTCAGCGAGGCGGCGGAAAAAGGCAAACCCCTGCGCGATGTTTTTGCAGATGTTGGCGCGACGCTGAGCCGCAAGCCCAATTCCATCCGTAATTTCTACTACGCCTGTGTGCGTCAGACGCCGGAACTGGCCGTTCGGCAAACGCCTTTCCGTTCTTTTACGCAGGAAGAGGTGCATCATTTGCTGCGGCAGGTGCTCATCGGCCGGGGCAAAGGACAAAGCGTTCGCGCCTGCGTGACCGAGCTGGCCCATGGCGACCGGGCGGGGATGCTGCGCTATCAGAACAAATACCGTTCCATTCTCAAAAACAAGCCGGAACTGCTGCTGGAAGTGGCTCAGGAACTGCGCATGGAAGGTCTGCCCTGTCCGGAAAACGCAGCCGCCTGCCGCCATTACGAGCGTTCCGCCCGGCCTGACGAAACGACCGAACGGCTCATGCCTCATCTTACCGATCCCGCTGTGCGAAGCATGTTGGAAAGCCTGACTGTGCTTTTGGAACGCAAACCATCCGCCGAGGACATGGTGCCCTATACCCGTTGGGCGGAAGCCCGCCGCGAAGCCGACCGCCTGAAGGTGGAGGTGGATCTTCTGAAAATGGCGCTGGAAGATGCGCGAAGCATGCAGCCAATTGAATGATCAAAGCCGGATTCCCGGCTTTTTTGATTGTGAAAATCCTTCTTACCAGTTATAATAGAATCAGCATTCAAAAGGAGGGCTCCTCCATGAAACACTATGAACGTATTCCTTTTCATCAGGTACAAATTACCGGCGGATTCTGGCAAACCCGTCAGCAGATCAACCGCGAAACCACCGTTCAGGCTGTGTACAACCGTTTTTCAGATACGCACCGTTTTGAGGCGCTGGCCTGCCAATGGCACGAAGGCATGCCCAACCGTCCCCATATTTTCTGGGATTCGGACGTGGCCAAGTGGATGGAGGGCGTGGCTTATCTGCTGCAGGAAAAGCGCGACGAGCATCTGGAAAAGCTGGTCGATCACGCCGTGGAGGATATCATCCGCAATCAGGACGAGCTGGGCTATTTCAACAGCCATTTTCTGGTTACCCGTCAGGATGACCGCTTCAAAATCCGCAACGATCACGAATTGTACTGCGCCGGACATCTGATGGAGGCCGCCTGCGCCTATCATCAGGCCACCGGCAAGGATGCCTTTCTGAACGCCATGATCCGCTATGCGGATTACATTTACGATACCTTCTATGTTTACCAGACCGCTGCCTTTACCGTGTGCGGACATCCGGAAATCGAGCTGGCGCTGGTCAAACTGGCGGATACCACCGGCAGCGCCAAATATCTGGAACTGAGCAAATTCTTTGTGGATATGCGCGGCAATAACCAGAAGGACAAACCCATTGTGGATGACTGTAACCTTTCTTATGATCAGAGCCACATGCCGCTCAAACAGCAGGAAACCGCCGAAGGCCACAGCGTGCGCGCGCTCTACATATACAGCGCCATGGCAGATATCGCCGCGCGTTATCAGGACGGGGAATATCTGTCTGCCTGTGAAAAGATTTTTGATAACATCACCCAGAAGCGCATGTACATTACCGGCGCTACCGGCTCCACCCACATCGGCGAGGCCTTTACGGTGGATTACGATCTGCCCAACAAAACCGCCTATGCCGAAACCTGCGCCAGCATCGCGCTTGCGCTGTTCGCCCGCCGCATGCTTGCCCTGAAGCCTGAAGCCAAATATGCCGACGCCATCGAACGCGTTATGTACAACGGTGCGCTCGCAGGCGTATCGCTGGACGGCAAAAGTTTCTTCTACGAAAATCCGCTGGAAATCGACCCGCGGTTTGCCAATGTAAACACCGCCACTCAGAAAAAGCAGCACATGCCCATTATGCAGCGCGTGGAGGTATTCGGCTGCAGCTGCTGCCCGCCCAACATCATCCGTTTTATTGCATCCATGGCGGATACCTTCTATGCCACGGCGGATGATACGCTCTATGTGCACCAGTACGCCCGGTCTGATGCGCAGATCAGCGGGGCTGCCATCCATCAGGAAACCGCCTATCCCTCCGATGGCTCCATCCAACTGACGGTTTCCGGCGGAACGCTGCGCAGAATCGCGCTGCGCATTCCCGGTTGGTGCCGGCAGTTTGAGCTGAATGTTCCTTATGAATTGAAGGACGGCTATGCCTATGCAGACATTCCGTCCGGCGGCATGATCGAACTGAAGCTTGATATGACCGTGCAGCTGATGGAAAGCCATGCCTGCGTGCAGGAAAATGCCGGCCGCGTTGCCGTGACGCGCGGGCCGGTGGTCTACTGTCTGGAAGGTGTGGATAACGGCGAATGCCTGCGCAGCCTGTCTGTGCGGGAAAACAGCGTGTTCGAACAGATCGACCTGAACTTGGGGATTCCTGCGCTTCGCACGCAGGGCGTACGTAAAACCGGACAGCAGGCGCTTTACGCCCGCTACCGTTCCAGCTACGAACCGGCGCAGCTCACTTTTATTCCATACTTTGCCTACGCCAACCGCGGCGTGACCGAAATGACCGTTTGGGTCCACATTCTTCCCTGATCGACTGCAAAGGAGGCTGCTTTCATGCGCGAAGAAGAACGTATTTTGGAAGGTAAACTTTTCAAACCCGGCCATCCCGATTTGAAGGCCATCAAACTGCGCACGCATAACCTGAACAATGATTACAACGCCACCTATGAGCACGAAACCGAAAAGCGCGCGGAGATCCTGCGCCAGATCGTGGGCAGCATGGGCGAGGGCAGCTTTATTCAGGGGCCCATCCATTTCCATTACGGTGTGCACACCCACATCGGCAAGCGTTTCTTCGGCAATTTCAACCTGACCGTTCAGGATGATGCGCCTGTGACCATCGGCGATGACTGCAACTTCGGCCCCAACGTGACCATCGTCACTCCCATCCACCCCATGGTCGCCAGCGAGCGCCGCACCATGCTGGATGCGGACGGCAACCCTGCCCATGTATGTTACGCCAGGCCCGTCACCATTGGCGATGACTGCTGGCTGGGCGCAAACGTGGTGGTTTGCAGCGGCGTGACCATTGGAAACGGGTGCGTGATCGGCGCAGGCAGCGTGGTCACCAAGGATATTCCGGATAACAGCTTCGCAGCAGGCGTACCCTGCCGCGTGATCCGTCCCATTACCGAAGAAGACAGCATGAAGTATAAGCCGGATATTGCGGATGGATACAGGCCCGTGGAGGATGAATTCATTTAAATTTCCGCGTGAACAATGGTTTTCCACATAGAAAGCGCATGAGCAGCTGCAGCTCATGCGCTTTCTATGCTTTATTCATCTGCAGAAACAACAAAAAGCCCGACCAGCGAAAGCTGATCGGGAATTGGAATGCGGCAGCGACCTACTCTCCCGGGCCGTCTCCAGCCAAGTACCATCGGCGTGCTGAGGCTTAACTTCTGTGTTCGGAATGGGAACAGGTGGAACCCTCAGGCCATTACCACCGCAATGG
>JAFYQB010000100.1 GCA_017547285.1 Clostridia bacterium | reverse complement strand
GCGAGCCGTCAGGCGAGTAGGCAAACGGTGCATTCTTCGGCGGAAAAGATCGCGTCAGCGAGCTTTTTCGCCGGCCTGAGCGGAACAGGCAATCCTGTTCCGCTGATTTTTCATCAATTCTACAGTTCGAACCGATAGACATACACATGGCGGTATCCCCGCAGGTACATATCGCTGTCCTCCGGCACGGGTTCCGTAGCAATAAGCCTGCCGCCCGCCCATTCGCACGTCTGTACGGACGCTGCATTGTTCACATTGCAGGTAATGTACACATAACCAAGCTCATGCTTCTTTGCCAGTTCAAACAGCAGTCTGCACGCCTTGCCTGCATAGTGATGACCGCGGTAGGGTTCATCCACCGAATAACCAATGTTGCCGCCGATGTACAGTTTTTCGTTGTGGCCGATGCGCAGATCGCATTTACCAACCGGCGTTCCGTCCAACAGACAAATCACAAAGTGATAGGCAGGCACCCACCCCTTGACCGGGTCGCCTTCGGCCAAACGGTCAAGGCTCAGATAAATTTCATCGTTCCTCAAAAAATCCGTATCTGTAAACATTGTTTTTCTCCTTTACCAGAACAACGGCGCATACAGCAAAACCACACCAACAACTGCGCAGGCAACGCCGCTGATCTTTTGCACCAGAATGCCTTCATCCGATAATTCCGCATTGGCATACCGCCAGCGGCTGCCCAAGAAATGCACTTCTTCCGGCCAGAAAAAGCTGGCGATGCCCAACGCGTAAATCACCATGGACATTAGAATCACCATCAAATGCCCGCGCTGCTCGCAGATGCCTTCCGCCATGCGATACAGAATGTTGCTCAGACTGAATTCGCGCGTCAATGCACCTGGTTCGCGTTCGTTGCCGGCCACAGCCGCGATGCCGTCTTCCAGCCAGATCGGAGCACCGTCTGCATCCACCAGTCCATCCGCCCATTTTCCTGCATAGCCCTGAACTGTGCGGTCATCCTCATACGCAATGGTATATTCATCACTCTCAACCGCAAGCGAGACATTCAGGTCTTCGCCATCCAGCAGAATGCTGATGTACGCGTCATTACCGTTCCGGCTGATTGAAACGCTGCTTTTACCGTTCACATAAAAATCATCATTCTTCTGCACAAAAAGTGCCCGTCCAGCATTACGCCATCCGCCATTTGCAGATATGCTGCCGGAATCGCCAGCAGAACAAACACCAGAGCCATCAGAATGATCTTTTTCTTCATTCTTCTCACCTCTTTGTGGATAGTATTCTACATTTTTGCTGGCGTTCCTTGTCCGGCTGTGTTATAATCAGTTTATCTTTTTGAATCGTCAATGGAGGCATAACTCATGAACCGCACGATGATTCCCGACGGTTACGAACCGAAACTTTCCCTGTATGAAACGCAGGCTGCCATCAGCCTGATCAAGCGCACATTCCAGGATCATCTGGCCATGGCGCTGAATTTGAAGCGCGTTTCTGTGCCTTTGTTTGTAGATCCTGCCACCGGTCTGAACGACGACCTGAGCGGCGTGGAGCGTCCTGTTTCGTTTGATATTCCCGCCGCTCAGCTGGATGTGCAGGTGGTGCATTCTCTTGCCAAGTGGAAGCGCATGGCGCTCTACCGCTATGATATTTATCCCGGTAAGGGCATCTACACTGATATGAACGCTATCCGCCGCGATGAAGAGCTGGATAATCTGCATTCCATCTATGTAGACCAGTGGGACTGGGAACGCGTGATCACCCGCGAAATGCGCACCATCGAATTCCTCAAGTCCACCGTGCGGGATATCGTGCAGTGCATTTCTGATGCCTCGCTGATTGTGAACGGACGTTATCCCAAGCTGCGCACCCAGCTGCCCGACAAAGTGACCTTTATCACCTCCGAGGAGTTGCTCCAGCTCTATCCCGACAAGTCCGCCAAGGAACGTGAAAACCTGTTTGTGAAGGAGCATCCCGTTACCTTTATCATCGGCATCGGCCACAAGCTGTCCAACGGCCAGCCGCACGATGGCCGCGCTCCCGACTACGACGACTGGAATCTGAACGGCGACCTGCTCTACTACTGCCCTACGCTGGACTGCGCCATTGAGCTCAGCTCCATGGGCATCCGTGTTGACAGCTCCACCCTCGACGGCCAGCTGGCCGCCGCAGGCTGCAACCACCGCCGCAGCCTGACCTATCACCGCATGCTGCTGGAAGGCGAACTGCCCCTCACCATTGGCGGCGGTATCGGCCAGAGCCGCTTGTGTATGCTGATGCTGGGCAAGGCCCATATCGGCGAAGTACAGTCCTCCATTTGGGATGCCGATACCCAGCGCAAGTGCCGCGAAGCCGGAATCACGCTGCTGTAACGAGGAAAGAGCAGCACCTCCCCTCGAACCTCATCGAAAACACTTTGGAAACCTGTAGATAGACGCGCTTTCCGTGCCAGCGTCTCCAGCACACCTGAACTTTGAACCAGGCGCGTTTGCTGTGCGCCTGGTTTTCCATACCGTTCAACGTCCCATAACAGCAGAATTTGCAGCAGGAAGGAATAAAAAGCATGCGTACTATCCGTAACGGTGAGCTCCATGAATTCATCCCGTGGTATGATACAGACGGTAACGAGATCAACGCAAGCGACGGCGGCATCATTTATGTGGATGGCGTATACCACTGGTACGGCCTGCAGCTGCGTGATTTGCCCATGGGCGGCAAGGGAACCGGCGGCCAGACCACCACTACAGGCGTAGCCATGTATGCCTCCACTGATCTGGTGAACTGGAAGTATGAAGGTATCATTCTGGCCTGTTCTGACGATCCTTCCAGCGAGCTCTACGCTCCCATGCGTTTTGAACGTCCCAAGATCGTCCGCAACCCAAAAACAGGCAAATTCGTTCTGTGGTGCCATTTCGTCAAATACCCCGGTGACCACGGCGATACGCCCGGCACAGCGGAAGCCGGCGTGGCTGTATGCGATACCATCAACGGTCAGTATGAATGGAAAGGCGCCTGCCGCCCCATCGATGATCTGGGGCTTGTACGCGACAACACCGTCTATCAGGACAAAAACGGAGATGCTTACTACATTTACGACCGTCAGGTTGGCAAGGACCGCTGCCTGCACATCGTAAAACTGAGCGAAGATTACCTGTCTATGAGCGATGAATACCGCCGGCTGGACGTGTGCTTCTGGCGTGAGGCCGCCGCAGTGGTCTGGCATGACGGTTACTACTTTATGATCACTTCCGATCTGACCTCATGGGATTTCAATCAGGCCAAGTATTTCCGCGCCAAAGACCTCTTCGGCCCCTGGGAGGATATGGGCGATCCCTGCATTGACGATGCAGACCGCCAGACCTTTCACTCTCAAACCACCTATATTTTCAAAGTAGAAGGCAAGGAGGATACTTACATTCACATGGCAGAACGCCACAATGTACAGAGCTTCCTGCACTGCAGCTATATCTGGCTGCCCATCACCTTCCACGCTGACCACACGCTTTCTCTTTCCTACCAGAAGGAATGGGACATCGACCAATAAACACAAAGGACTATGCCTTACGGCATAGTCCTTTCAGCTTGTCGATAAACCCATTGGGAGGCGTCGGAGGGCCGCAGCCCTCCGACTCTTGTTCCGAAGCTGACGACATGTGCGTCAGCTTCG
>JAFYQB010000099.1 GCA_017547285.1 Clostridia bacterium | reverse complement strand
TGTGCGTCAGCTTCGGAAGCCTTGCGCAGCAAGGCTTTCCTTACACCGTTTGCCGCCCGGCGAGCCGTCAGGCGAGTAGGCAAACGGTGCATTCTTCGGCGGAAAAGATCGCGTCAGCGAGCTTTTTCGACGGCCTGAAAGAGAGGCGAAAAAATCGCCTCTCTTTTTGTGTGCTGTTTCAGACGGGAGCTCCGGTGCGGCTGGCAGCGGTATCAAAATGCTTTGATTCGTCTGCTGCCATTGTTTTGGCAACACTTCGGATGATGCCGGCCACCTGTTCAGAACAGACTTTGATGCCTTCCTCCGAAAGATGAATGTGGTCTTCACAGATATAGCGGTCAATATCGGTGGAAACCAGCTTGTGCAGATCGTTGATGATCACGCCTTTTGCCAGCAAAAGCGGCACGATCAGGGCGTTATAGCGTTCGATATCCGCGTTGCTGTTGTACCGGTTTTCACTGGCAACAGGGGTGGTGGTAGCGAAAATGACCTTATCATACTTTTGGAGCAGAAGATCGGCGATTCTCAGCATGTTCTGCACATATTCGTCCTCGGTGGAAAACAAACCGTCGCCGAACAGGTTGCAGATATCCCACAGACCATTGTTCCAGTGCACGATCCGGCTGCCCGCCATTGGCTGCTCCCAGTCAAACAGGCCGCGAAGCGTGAATTTGGCAAACTTGCAGTTGACTTCGGGTTGAAAAACTTCAAAATCTTCTCCCAGCAATTCGGGAACTTTGGTTCCGTATCCGATCATGCGGATGGAATCACCCAGCAGCGTGACCTTGATCATTTTTTGTTCTCTCCTCAGGCGTTTTCATCCAATACCATGCTCAGCACATTCTCCACGCCGCCGGCGTAGCAGAACATATCCACGGGCTGGCAATGCTCAAAGCGATAACCGCCTTCATACAGCAGTTTGGCATCGCGGGCCTGCGTGGGCACATGACAGCTTACATACACCACACGGCGCGGACGGGCGGCCAGCACGGCTTCGATCACGGCAGGCTCTACGCCCTTGCGCGGAGGATCCAGCACAATCACGTCCGGACGGAGGCCGTCCTTCACCAGCTTGGGCAGCAGATCCTCTACTGCGGCCACATGGAACTCGGCATTGGTTACGCCGTTGCGTTCTGCATTGCGTTTGGCTCCTTCGATGGCCTGCGGTACGATCTCGATGCCGATCACATGACCGGTTTTTTGCGCCATGCACAGGGAAATGGTGCCTGCGCCTGCATAAGCATCCACCACGGTATCGGTGGGGGAAAGCTGGGCAAAGTCAATGGCGGTCTGGTACAGGCGTTCGGTCTGTACGGGGTTGACCTGGAAGAAGGAAAGCGGGGGAATCTCAAAGGTAAGCCCCAGCAGAGTTTCATACACCGCATCCTCGCCATAGAGCTTGCGGCTGTTGTTGCCAAGGATCACATTGTTGCGTGCGCTGTTCACGCTCAGATGCAGGGAGCAGAAGCCCTCCACCTGCTTTTGCAGCTTCTGGATCAGGTCATCCACATTGGGCAGCTTGTCGCGGGTGGCTACCAGGATCACCATCACCTGACCGCTGCGGGTGGTGCGTACCACCACGTGGCGCAGCAGTCCCTTACCGGACAGCTCGTTGTAGGGCTGCACACGGCTGTACTTCATCCATTTGGTGATGGCGGCGATCACGCCGTTCAGGCTGATCATGGACACGGGACAGTCCGTGATGGGAACAATGGCGTGGCTGCGGCGGCGGTAGAAGCCCAGTTCGGGCGCATCAGAAGTACCGCCCACGGGCAGAGAGGTCTTGTTGCGGCAGTGCCACGGATCATCTGCGCCGATGACGGGCGGGACGTCCTCTTCCATGAGCGGCAGACCGCCGATGCGGGTGAGGTTATCAAATACCTGCGCACGCTTGGCGGCAAGGGTGGCCTCGTAACACATGTGCTGGCCGCTGCATCCGCCGCATTTGTCATAGACAGGGCAGATGGGTTCCGCGCGGTCGGGAGAGGGCGTGTTTACCTTCAGCAGCTTGCCAAAAGCATAGCGCGGCTGAGTTTTCACGATGAGGGTTTCGGCATCCTCGCCGGGCAGCACGCCGGGCACAAAGATGGCCATACCGTCGTGATTGCATACGCCTTCCAGTTCGCTGCCCAGTCGGTCGCAGTGCAGGGTGAGGGTATCATTCTTCTGGATCATCACAGATCCTCCAATCGTTTTGTCAGAGGGTAGGTTGCGCGGCGTTCCAGCCACAGTTCGGCCAGAGCCAGCGCAACGGCGCTTTCCACTACCGGCACGGCACGGATCACTACGCAGGGGTCATGGCGGCCTTGCACGGAAAGGGTGGTATCCGCCCTGTCATGCAGGCTGACGGTCTGCTGCTCGCGGCTGATGGACGGCGTGGGACGGAACGCGGCGTGTACGATGATCGGCATGCCATTGGTGATGCCGCCCAGCAGTCCGCCCGCATTGTTGCGGGTAGTAACAACTTTGCCCTCCTGCATGGCATAGGGGTCGTTGTAGCCCTTGCCGCGCATAGAGGCAGCGGTGAAACCTGCGCCAAACTCCACGCCCTTGACGGCGGGAATGGCGAACAGGTAGTTGGCCATCACGCTTTCCACGCCTTCAAAGAAGGGGGAGCCAATGCCTGCGGGAACGCCAACCGCCACGCATTCCACAATGCCGCCAATGGAATCATGCTCCTCTTTGGCTTTGAGAATGTCCTGCTGCATGCGCTCGCCGATGGCAGGATCAATGGTGGGAATGGGGCGCTTGTGGCACTCAAACAACGCTTCCATATCGGGGTTCACCCAATTGATCATGTCCGCTTCGCCATTGCCCAGCTGATGCACATGCGCCGCAATGCGGATGCCCTGCGTTTCCAACAGCTGCATGGCAACGCCGCCGGCGAACACATAGGGCAGCGTGAGCCTGCCGGAGTGATGCCCGCTGCCGCGCAGATCGTCATTTCCGAGGCTGCGCATGATGGCGGGATAATCCGCGTGCCCGGGCCGCGGACGATCCGGCAGGAAGGAATAATCCGAAGAATGGGTATCGCCGTTTTCAAAAATGGCGGTCAAGGGCTGGCCGGTGGTGATATCTTCCCACAATCCGCTTTGGATGCGGGGGATATCCGCCTCGCGGCGGGCGGTAGCGATACTGCTGCGGGCGGCTCGCCGCTGCACAAAAGCATGTAACTTTTCGATATCCAGTTTCAGTCCGGCGGGCAGGCCGTCGATGGTCACGCCCACGGATGCGCCGTGACTTTCGCCAAAAATCTGCACGCTGAGCATACGCCCGATGCGGCTGCTCATTTGACCATCCCTCCCCAAAAATTTACTGCGGAAAGCATTGGAAAGCTTTTCCGAAGATGCAAATAAAACACCAGTATGATTATATCATACTGGTGTTCAAATACAAACAGAAAAATCAGAATGCGCTTAAGCCAAGCAGCAGCTGTGCCAGATAGTAGATGCCCAGATACACAAAATCCAGCTTCTTCGGGATCCGGTACATCATACCGTGGCACACGCCCATATCAGAGAACACAAAAATGATCGCGCCCAGCGCAGCCAGAAGATTGCGGACGGAAAAATGCCGGAAGGGCATGGGCAGACTCAGGCTCAGAAGCGCCGCCAGCGCTGCGGCGTAGAGCAGCACGCCTGCAAACATCAGCGGGTGATGAATGCGCGGTTTGAAATGCCATACAAACAGCCACAGCAGAGCAAGCGCAGCGGCAAAAACAAGAATGCTCCACCGGGTTGGACGCTGCTGCGTACAGAAGGCAGCCATGTAAAACAAATGCCCGATCAGAAACAGCGCGCCGCCTGTGACAAAGTGAACGCCCAGCATCACATCTGCCGCTGCACAGATGCACAGACCGATGAAAATCAGCCAGGCGTACTGTTCTCCGCCGCCGCGAACCAGCGCAGTGCCGGCAAAGGCAGCGCAGAGGAGCGTGGGAATCACCTTGGTAATCAGCATCCAGTTGTGGCTGACATGGCCGATCCAGCGGTAGTGGATGGGCATGATCAGAAAGGCGGTTGCAGCGCTTGCCAGCAAAGCCATAATCCAGCGCATGAGCACCCCTCCTTACCGAAGCTTCCAGTCGTTCTGTTCGGCAATGTGCTTAAGCAGCGCATTGCAGCCGCGCAGCACGTCCTGCCAGGTGGCTTCAAAGTTGTGCGTGTACCAGGGATCGGCAATGGCGCGGCGCTCGCCCGTCCAGTCCAGAAGCAAACTCAGCTTGCCCTGCGGATCACCGCCCACGATTTCCAGCATATCGGTCATATTGCTCTGTTCCATACCGATGATATAATCGTATGCGGTATAGTCCTCACGAATGAGCAGCCGGGCCGTTTTGCCCTTGCAGCTGATGCCGTGCTCCGCCAGCTTGTTTTTGGTACCGTGATGTACGGGATTGCCGATTTCCCATGTGGAGGTTGCGGCGGAAGCCACCTGCACCCTGTCGGAAAGACCGTGCTTTTTCAGCAGATCCTTCATCACAAATTCAGCCATAGGGCTGCGGCAGATGTTGCCAAGGCAGACGAAAAGAATGGAAATCATGGTTTCTCCTTAGTGGATGGAATTTTCATAATGGCCGTATTGACGCCACAGATCGATCATCATTTCATAGCGCTTGAGCGGCAGACCGGTGTAGGCGCAGTTGGAGGTGCAGAAGATGAAGCCCCGGCCGTTGGCCATGCCTTCATTCAGCGATCGCAGCACATCCGCGCGGCATTCTTCGTCCGTGCCGGTCTGCAGAAGGCCGCAGTTCACATTGCCGCACAGCGCGATATCCGGCCCCACGATCTTGCGGACTTCGGGAATGGAAACGCCGCCCTGAGGATCCAGCGAGTGGAAGGCGTCCGGCTTGCAGTCCGCCATTTGCTTGAGAATGGGCATGATGTTGCCGTCCGTGTGCTTGATGGTATGGTAGCCCATTTCGCGGTAGCCGTCAATGGCCTGCCTGAGATAAGGCACGATCAGCTGGTCAAAGCTCTCGCAGTCAAAGAAGGGATTGACGTTGAAGCAGTAATCGCTGCACAGCGCAAAGCCATCCAGCAGATGGCCCTTTGCATCCAGCTTGCGGGCAAACTCCAGCGCGTTTTCGGTGCGGCGGGCGGATTCATCGTTCAGCTTTTCCGGCTCTTCATACATTTTGACGGCAAAGTCCATCATGGTGGTGCCGTTCGGAATGCTCCAGGTGGGATCGCCGTGCATCATAAGGTAGTACTTGTTGCCGCTCTTTTCGCGGATCAGCTCCAGAAGCCACTGGGTGCTTTCCAGATCGCCGGGGTTGGGATGCACAAAGATGGCGCTGTGATCGTAACGCTCGGCGGTATCGATGTAGAGCTGCGCCATTTCGTTCATGTGCAGGCTGCGTTCGGTATGGCTCATCTGCTTCCACTGCTCATAAATGCGCTGGGAGGGATGCACCTTGCCGAATGCCTCCATGGTCAGGAAAAACACCAGCTCAAACGTGGGTACCTGACCGCCGATTGGCTTGCACTGCAGGGTCTGGATGAAGCGTTCTCTGGGAGTCATGGGATGGCTCCTTTCACATGGGCAGTTCCTGACGGCTGATTACCCACTTGGTCTTGGGATAGAGGATCATCTGGCTGCCGGTATACAGGCCGAATTTGCCGGAGAGCATGTAGGCGATGCCGCACACCAATGCAAAATAGGGCATCGCGCCCGCGCCGAACAGTTCAATGCTCAGGAAGATGGAAGCCAGCGGGCAGTTGACCACGCCGCAGAACATGCCAACCAACCCCAGCGCAGCGGCAAGCTCTGCAGGAATGCCCAGCATGGGACCGATCACGCAGCCGAACGTTGCACCAATAAAGAACGTAGGTACGATTTCGCCGCCTTTAAAGCCAAAGCCAATGGTCACGGCGGTAAAGATCAGCTTCCACAGGAACGCCCAGTTGGAGTTCACTGTTCCGCCCAGCGCAAGGGTGATGATATCGCCGCCAGCACCGTTATAGTCGCGGGTATTCAGAACAAGCGTCATACCAATGAGCAGCACGCCGCCCACCACAGCGCGAACAAAACGATTTTTGAAAAGTTTAGCCGCAGCATGTTCGGTGTTGTGCAGCACTTCGCAGAGCAAAATACTGGCCAAAGCAACGATCACAGCAAAGACAGCCACCTTGCCGAACATCACCGCATCCAGCCCCTGCACAACAGGCGCATAATGACTGGTGTGCAGGCCAAACAGCTTGGAAATGCCAAACGCACCCACAGAGGATACCAGGCAAGGCACGAAAGCGGAATACTGGATCATGCCAACGGCCACCACTTCCAGCACAAATACCGTGGCGGTCAGCGGCGTGGCGAACAGGGCGGCGAATACTGCGCTCATGCCGCAGAGCGTGACCATGCGCATGTCGCTTTCATCCAGCCTGAGCAGCTTGCCCAGCTCGAAGCCGATTCCGCCGCCGATCTGCAACGCCGCGCCCTCACGGCCGGCAGAACCGCCGAACAGGTGGGTGATGGTGGTGGAAGCAAAGATAACCGGCACCAGCCACAGGGGGATGTGATCGCCCTTGCGGATGGAGTTGAGAATGTTGTTGGTGCCGATGCCGTTGGTTTTGGTCAGGTGATACAGCGCGGCGATGACCAGACCGGCCACGGGCAGCAGGTACAGAAGCCAGTTGTGTTCCATACGGATTTCTGTAGCCCAGTCCACCGCCAGGTGGAACAGGCTGCCAACCACGCCGCAAATGGCGCCGGTCAGCAGTGCGACCAGCAGATCCTGGATAAAATCCTTACCCTGATGAAGCGCAGCCAGCGCGTGTTCTTTTGCATTTTGCATGTTCAATGCCTCTTTTGCTGAAATGGTTTGGGGTCGGTACTATTATCGTTCACCTGACAGGGAATGTCAATCGATTTTCATTGCATCCCGCAGGCTGTTTGTGATAAAATAAGCGCATTCGCCCGAAACATGGAGGACTTTGTTTATGCCTAACTTTTCCCTGAACGATCAGGTTTTCTTTGACGCAGCACAGGCGTTTGAAACGCCGTTTCATCTCTACACCGAGGAAGGCATTCGCCAGACCGCGCGGGGCCTCATCCGCGCTTTTTCCGGCGTGCCGGTATTCCGCGAGTATTTTGCAGTGAAGGCGCTGCCCAACCCCAGCATTCTGCGCATCCTCAAGGAGGAGGGCTGTGGCGTGGACTGCGCCAGCCAGACCGAACTGATGCTGGCGGAGGCGCTGGGCTTTACCGGCGAGGACATCATGTTCAGCGCCAACGACGTGCCGCCCCACGAGTTTGAATACGCCCGTAAGCTGAATGCGTTTATCAATCTGGATGATATCACCCATGTGGATGTGCTGGCAAAGCACGGCGGTATCCCGGATGAGATCTGCCTGCGTTTCAATCCCGGCGGCGAGTTCCGCATTGGCAACGCCATCATGGGCATGCCCGGTGATGCCAAGTACGGCATGACCCGCCCGCAGCTGACGGAAGCGCTTTTCAAGCTCAAAGCCTACGGCGCCAGGCGTTTTGGCCTGCACTCGTTCCTTAGCAGCAACACCACCGATCAGGGCTATTATCCCGCACTTGCGAAAATGCTGTTTGAGATCGGCCGTGAACTGATGGATGAAACCGGCATGCAGCTCAGCTTTATCAATCTGTCCGGCGGCATCGGCATTCCCTACCTGCCGGATGCGCCCAAGGCGGATATTGATGCGATCGGTGCAGGCGTGGCCGAGGCTTATCACGAGGTGTTTACGAAGAACGGCATTGAGGGCGTGGCCATCAAGACTGAGTTGGGCCGCTACATGACCGGCCCCAACGGCTGGCTGGTGACCCATATCACCAATGAAAAGAACACCCACAAGCACTATTGGGGTCTGGACGCCAGCGCATGCGACCTGATGCGCCCCGCCATGTACGGCGCGTATCACCACATTACCGTGCCGGGCAAGGAGCATTTGCCCCATACCGACATGGCCGATGTGACCGGCAGCCTGTGCGAGAACAACGACAAGTTTGCCATCGACCGCATGCTTCCGCCCTGTGAGATCGGCGATGTGCTGGTCATCCACGATACCGGCGCGCACGGCCTGAGCATGGGCTACAACTACAACGGCAAAATGCGCTGCGGAGAAGTGCTGCTCAAAGAGGATGGTACCTTCAAGCTGATCCGCCGTGCTGAAAAGCCGATGGATTACTTTGCCACGCTGGATGTGGATCCGGTGTGGGAGAAGCTGAACAATATGTAGTCAAAAACTACCGGCAACTGCCGGTAGTTTTTATGCAAATACGGTTGCTGTATCAGGAGGAATATGAATGAGAAAAGCGCTGTTTTGGGATTTGCAAGGTACGCTTGGCGGTGATGCGATCGCAAGTATTGAAGAATTCGAACCGTATCCGTTTTCAAAAGAAGCCCTTGAATTGGCGAAAATACATGGCTATTACAATATCATCATTACCAATCAAAGCAGAATAGGAAAAGGAACGCTGTCAGTCGAAACATATGAACGAGAGGCAAAGCGTATCGAGGGGTTCTTCAATGCGGAGCAACCGTTGATTGATGAATTTCTGTGCTGCCCTCATCAAAGCAGCGATCATTGTGAATGTAAAAAGCCGAAAACGGGCTTGATCCGGCAAAGCGTTGAAAAGTATGGCCTTTCCATTGCCGATTGCTTTGTGATAGGCGATATGGGAAAGAACGAAATTGTCATGGCTCACAATGCGGGATGCAAGGGCATTCTTGTTCTGACGGGCGGCGGAAAAGGCAGCCTTGAGGCGTTTAGGAATACATGGGCGGAGCATGAAGCTGATGTAATTGCTGAAAATGCACTTGAGGCTGTGAAGGTCATTATTCAATAAAAAAGCCAGCGTGCATACTTCATGCACGCTGGCTTTCCTTTACTCTGTAACCTCCGGATCACCGGCGGATTCGTTCCCCAAATACACCCGGTAGGGCTTGCCCGCAGCCAGATTCATGATCTGCCTGCGAAGTTTGGACGGGTACAGCTTCGACGTGTTGAGCGTTGCAATATCCAGCCACGCTACGCCGGTCTGGTTGGTATCGCCGTGCAGCTGGGCGTTCTCAATCGGGCGAATGTATTCGCACAGGAACACCAGATCCACCCGGTGAAAGCTTTCGCCCTGCACGCCTTCCACCACGAAAGCAAGCTCTTTGGGCTCCACTTCCAGCCTAAGCTCCTCGGCCACCTCGCGACGCACGGCTTCGGAAAGCAGCTCGCCGCTTTCCTGTCCGCCGCCGGGCATAATGAACCATTCATCCTCGCCATCGTTGATGCGGATGACCGCCATTTTGCCCTCTTTGATGATGAGCGCCTTGGCGGAATTGCGGATGCGCCTTTCCATGTTACGCCTTGATACCGACCTGCTTGTCCAGGCGGTAGTTGCGCACATACATGCCCAGATCGGTGAGCACCATGCACAGGTTCAGCACATAGAAGAACAGCACATACCACTTGTAGTTGCCGCCGATCAGCTTGCCGGCAATGCCGAACACGTAGCCGATGGAAATGAGCAGCAGGAAGGCAAGGCTCTTGCCCTTGGTGGTGCGGGCACGATAGGACTTGATGACGTTCATGGGCCAGGAAAAACCAAAGGATACGATCATGATGATTTCAAACAGTTCTGCCATGGTGGGGACTTCCTTTCAAATGTCTGATCGTTGAAGAGGCAGCATTACTTCGCCGGATAGGCCATAAAATGATGCACAATGTGCAGATCTTCATCCATATCCAGTCCGTGGCTGCCGCAGCCGCCGTCGATTTCGTGGCACCCGTGATCCATCGCGAAGCCCACCAGCGTGTTGTGCTTCTGCCAGTGACGGGTAACCAGCTCGCTCAGCTCGGCAAAGGCGTGGCTGTTGGCGCGCAGTTCACTCAGGGCTTCCACGCTCTCGGGGCCGAACTTGTGCATGATGGAATCGTAATTGCCGTTGTACACGGCAATGAAATCGTACTCATCCGCCATGATCAGTTCAACGGCCTTGGCGTTGATTTCATCAACGGTATCGTACAGGAAGTAATCCATTTCGCGTTCCAGATAAATTTTGCCCATGCTGCAGCTGGTATCGCCAATGATGGCGCAGCGCTTGCCATTGCGGATGAGCGCATCAAAGATGGTATCGATTTTGATGACCGGCTTTTCATACTTGCGGATGCCGTGCACTTCCGGCTGCGCGCCGGTGTACATGGTGCCGAAGCACACCGGAGTAACGGAGGGCATTACGCTGGTGAGCGGCAGCGCGATCTCTGTGCGGGCGGGTACTTCCTTCATCAGCTGCGGATACTTTTCCTGCACCCACTGAGCAACCGCGTCCGGGTTGTACATGAGAATGCGGTCAGCCTTCTGACCGTTCAGCTTTTCATCCACATAGGCGCACAGTTCCGGCGAAGCGGGAGCCGCGCAGGCAGGCGCTCCAATGCCCATGGCATAGCACAGCGCGGCGCAGATGGTGTCGAGAGATCTTCTTTCGTTCATGGTTATCCCTCCTGCCTGAATTTCACGTTTACACCGTTTACTTCCACATCGCCGTCAGCCAGCACCAGAATGTAGCACTTGCCGTCGATCATGCGGGTCTCGATCAGGTCGCTGCGGTCGGGCGCAACCTTGATGGATACGCTGGGCGTGGAAATGTTGAACTGCTTGGGAGCGACTACGTTGACAGCGGGGATCTCGGTATATTCGCCGAATGCCTCGGTGTACTTGTCCTCAAAAACCTGCGCGCGCTCCATGGATACGCCGCAGCTTTCCAGCACTTCTTTCACATCCTGCTTGGTCAGCTTGAGGGGTTCGGCGGTCTTATCGGCCTTCTGCTCTTCCAGACGGGTACGCACGGTTTCGTGTACGGCCTGTACCACATCCAGACTGCATTCATCCTCCAAGGCCTCCTGCAGAACGCTCTGGAAGGTCTCTTGCTGTTCCACGGCAGGCATGGGCAGATCGCTGCCAAAGATGTTCTCCACAAAGGCTTCGTGTGCGTCCGCGCTGTCGCGGGTAAAGAACATGGCCTTGTAGATGTTGGCGCTGTGCTCCTCGTATGCCGGGAACAGGAAACCCAGGTCCGGCGCGCTGACCACCCAGTCCGCCATGCGGGTGTGGAACTCGTTTTCGGTCAGGAAATAGCTGAGCGCAGGCTTGGTCTGCTTGACGGGGCAGATGCAGCACAGAATGTAGCTGAACATATCGGATGCCTGCTCGTTGTCTGTTTCACCGTTTTCGTTGATGTAGGGAACATCGTAGCCATCATGCAGCAGCAGGATCAGGTAGTTGCTGGCTGCCTGCTGTTCGTTGACCGACTGCGCATCCGCCGGGCTGATGGAGCGGATGTAGTTGATGACGCGCTCGTAGAACGCATTCACCGCTTCTTCATCCGTGAGGCCGCTTTCGCGCATGGTGGAAAGGATCTTGTGTTCCTCTCCTTCCATGGCCTGCATGCCGGTAAACTCAATCTCCTGCAGGTTCTGACCCGGTGTGCCGGAAAGCACGCGCTTGAAAAGGGACATGTATTTTTCGTTTTCCTCGGCAGGCAGATGAAACACCGGCTGCGCAAAGGTGGAGATCACCGTGCCGTCATAGCTCACATAGCAGCCGCGGATAACGGTGGGGTTGCGCTTATCGGGGTTCAGCCTGCGCTTGAGCTGGGAAAGGTCGCGTTGGTTCATTCTTTTTCTCCTGTTCAGGCCTGAGCAATCATCCAGCCCTCGTATTCGGACAGGAAATCCTCGGCGCTCTTGATCATGCGCACACCTGCGGTGTTTTCATCCACAAAGCCGAAGGTCATCATGGCGGTACCGAAGTAACGGTCCACGATCTGCACGCGGATCTGCAGTTTCTGTTCCTCCACCCATCCGGCGGAAGTGGCGCAGTCATAACGGAAATCCGTGATCTCATGCACATTGCCGTATTCGTCGGAGTAGCCGAACTGCGGGAATTTGGCGAACACGTTCTTCTTCATGCCAAAAGGCAGCTTCTTTTCGCCCTGTGCGTTCACATACTCCAGCACGCCCTCGTCGCCATTGAAGGTAAAGCGGAAGCTGGTGATGCCCATGCGGTTCGGCTCGCAACGGAAGGTCTTTCCGCTGATCTTTTCCGCAAAGGCAGAATCCGCTTTGCCGTGGGCAACGGGCAGCTCAGTGGGGAAGGCGGGCAGCTCGGGCGCACTGACGCCATCGAAGCAGTCAGCCAGATCATACACGGCGCGATAGAGCGCGGGCTGTACATGTGTCTTCTGGTGCTGGGTATCGCCGGTGCAAACGAAGATAAAGTCCTTGTCCGGCATACAGATGGCGAACTGACCGCCCATGCCGTGGAAGGAGAAGCCGTTCTGCTCATCCATCCAGATTTGGTAGCCATAGCCGTGGCTGTTGTAGTTGGCCACGCCATCCTCGTTGTTGGTTACCTGGCAGGAAGTGGCTTCGCGCATGAACTGCTCACTGATCAGCTGTTCGCCTTCCCACTTGCCGTAGTTCATGACGAAACGGGCAAACTTCAAAAGCGCGCGGGGCGTGCACAGCAGTGCGGAGTCACCCCAGGGGGTGCCGTCCGGTGTGGAAAGGATCTGAGCGTTCTCAAAATCACCCAGACGGTTGAGCAGCTTGACCTTCAGATAGTCCAGGAACTTCATGCCGCTCAGGCGCTCCACCAGCACGCTCATTACATAGGAGCCGGTAGAATCATAGAAGAACACGCTGCCTGCGGGTTTTTGCGGCTTGAGGGAGAAATACCACCTGGTGCGGTCGGTCACGCCGTAGTCAAACCAGTGGCCGCCGGGGAAGCAGGTGTTCATGGTGAGCATGTGGCGGATGGTCTGCTTTTCCAGCCAGGGAGAAACCTCTTCGGGCAGCTTGTCGGGGAAGTACTTGATAATGGGATCATCCAGAGAAAGCTTTCCCTCATCCGCCAAAAAGCCGATCGCTACGGCCACAAAGCTCTTGGTCACGGAATACATGCGGTGGATGGTATCCGCCTTGTAGGGAGCCACATACTGCTCGTGGAAAATATCGTTTCCGCGCAGCATCAGCACGGAGTGGAGATTGATCTCCCACTGGGCCAGCGTTTTCAGAAAACGATCGATGTGCTGCTGGCTCAGGCCGACGGCTTCGGGCGTAATACGGTTGAACATAGGGCGTTGCCTCCTTGCAAACTTTTCAAAAACAGCTGCCCCGCGGGGAGCAGCTGATGAGAGCGTTGTACATTTATGTTACCAGTTAACCTGCCAGCGGTGGCTGTAGCCGGTAGAATTTTCGGTGTCCTGTTCCTTTTCGGGGTCGTAGGCAGACTTGGCGGCGTATTCAGCCAGCAGCGCGTCGAATTCGGCGCTGTCAAAGGGAATATCAACGGGCTTGTTGCCGGTCCACTGGCTCAGGTAGGCGGCGTTGGACAGGGTGAGCTCGTACAGTGCGTCCGGGCCGGGAGCCAGCAGCTCTTCGCCGTAGAGAATGGCGTTGGTAAAGTTCTGCAGAATGCCGGCGTGAGCGGTTTCCTTGTGATCGGGGGTGATCTCAATGATCTCGCCGTCGAATTTGGGAGAGTTGGCGGTATCGGTTACGCAGATTTCGCGCTCGCTGCGGTTGAGCTTCCACCACTTGAGCAGGCCGTTTTCCAGAACCAGCTTGCCCATGGTGCCGCTGATCTCCAGACGGTTGGTGCCGGGGCATTCGCCGGTGGTGGTGATGAACAGACCGGTCGCGCCGTTCTCGTAGCGCACCATCAGGGTGGCGTCGTCTTCCACTTCGATGTTGTGATACTTGGCGATATCGCAGAAGGCGGTCATCTGTACGGGCATGCCGCAGATCCACTGCCACAGGTCCAGATTGTGGGGCGCCTGGTTGAGCAGCACGCCGCCGCCCTCGCCGGCCCAGGTGGCGCGCCAGCTGCCGGAATCATAGTAGTGCTGGCTGCGGTACCAGTTGGTGATGATCCACACGGAACGCTTCAGCTCGCCCAGCTGGCCGGACTTCACGATCTCGCGGGCCTTGGCGAACAGCGGGTTGGTGCGCTGGTTGAACATGATGCCAAACACCTTGTCGGTGCCCTTGGCCACTTCGATCAGCTTCTTTACGGCGGTGATGGTCACGTCGCCGGGCTTTTCGGTCAGGGCATGCAGGCCGTTTTCCAGCGCTTCGATGGCAATCTGGGCATGCAGGCGGTGAGGCACGGCAATGAGAATCGCGTCAATCAGGCCGCTCTTGATCATTTCATGATAATCGGCAAAACGGGGAACATCGGGGCAGCGTTCCTCGCACAGCGCCAGACGGGCAGGATCGCTGTCGCACAGTGCGCCCAGCACAAGGCCCTTGATGCGGCCTTCGGAGATGCACGCCATATGAGCGGAACCCATGTTGCCAATACCAACAATACCGATACGTACGTTTTCCATACTTGATCAAACTCCGTTTCGTTGTATTCAGTAAGCAGAGCGTAACTCCACATTTGTTCCAGTATACTGCTATCATTTTACCGCAAAAACAAATCAAGCCGCATTGCGCTTTGGAACGTTATACATTGCAAATATTATCATTTGTGTGGTACACTATCGGGGAGGTGATCCACCATGGATGAACGTCTGGTTTATTCAGATAACGATATTGCATTTCGCTACAATCTGGACACGCACCCCGTGCCGGAGTCCTTTACCATGCATACGCACCAGATGTGCGAGATTTATCTGTTCATGAATGGAAAGGCCAGCTTTCGCATTGAAGGCAGCGAATACCGGCTGGAGCGCGGCGATCTGCTGGTGATGCGTCCGGCGGAGGCGCACTGCATTCAGGTACAGGCGGATCACCCCTACGAGCGCCTGTCCATGCATTTTGAGCCTTCGCTGTTTGACAGGATCGATCCCGAACACCGGCTCTTGAGGGTGTTTATGGACCGCGAAGCGGGGCGATTCAACCGTTTTTCAGCAGCGGAGTTCCCTGATCAGAGTTATCGTGTGATGCTCAGCCGCCTGATGGAGCAGGAGCATCACCGTCTGGACATTATTTCCGTGCTGCTGGTTGTGCTAAATCAGCTGTGCGGCCTGCACGAGCAGCGGGGCGAAAATGCCCCGGCAGCCGAAGGCTCGCTGCTGTTTCAGGTCATCCGCCATATCAACGAGCATCTGTCCGAGCCGCTTTCGCTGGACAGCCTCTGCGAACAGTTTTATCTGAGCAAGCCCCAGCTGTGCCGCTCCTTCAAGCGCACCACGGGCGCGTCCGTGGGTGAATACATCAACGCCAAGCGTCTTTTGCAGGCGCAGTCCATGCTTCGTGCGGGCACTCCGCCCACGCAGGTTTGCACGGCCTGCGGTTTTAACGACTATTCAGCTTTCTACCGGGCTTACCGCAAGCATTTTGGCGTAAGCCCCAAGCAGGGACTGAACCCCTGCACCCCCTGACGTATGTGGAGAAAGCGTATGAAAAGCAATTTGATGGTGCAGCAGTTTCACCTCATCAGTCACCTTTGGTGACAGTTTCCCCTCAAGAGGAAGCCAACGCCGGCAATCATGCAGATCAAATATCAAAAAAGAGGCGAACGTGTCGTTCGCCTCAGCTTGTCGATAAACCCATTGGGAGGCGTCGGAGGGCCGCAGCTCTCCGACTCTTGTTCCGAAGCTGACGACATGTGCGTCAGCTTCGGAAGCCTTGCGCAGCAAGGCTTTCCTTACACCGTTTGCCGCCCGGCGAGCCGTCAGGCGAGTAGGCAAACGGTGCATTCTTCGGCGGAAAAGATCGC
>JAFYQB010000098.1 GCA_017547285.1 Clostridia bacterium | reverse complement strand
GCTCGCCGGGCGGCAAACGGTGTAAGGAAAGCCTTGCTGCGCAAGGCTTCCGAAGCTGACGCACATGTCGTCAGCTTCAGAACAAGAGTCGGAGGGCTGCGGCCCTCCGACGCCTCCCAATGGGTTTATCGACAAGCTGAGAGAAGGCTTTTGCCTTCTCTTTTTTATTGGCGAAACCGTCTGCCCAGAAACCTTCGAAAGAGCAGGTCGGAACGCGGAATCAGAAAATCATACATCCAGAATACCGCATTACCCAGAATCAGGAGAATTACAATCATCGCAGCAGACATGACTTCCGGAACCAGCACCAGCATGACCAGCAGTTCCACCGATATTGCTGCCGCGTGAAAATACAGCAGCTTGCTGATCCACTTCCACGCGCCGGGCAGACGACCGAAATATGGGTATAGGATGGGGTACAGGCCGAACAGAGCCAGATACATCAGGTTTTGTTCAGGCTCGGGAATCAGCATAAAACACAGCAGGCTGACGGCAGCCCATACAAGCCATTGATTCTTTGCACCGTATTTTTTGCCAATGGGCAAAAGACAGAAACCAGCCAGCATGGGGGAGGCATACATGCCAATGCCCAGAACGCCGCCCAAAAGCATGATCACTACGCTCAGTGCCGCCATCATGCCGCAGGCGGCGATTCTTTTGGACTGTTTCAAACAAATCACTCTTTCATACGTTGATGATAGAGCCATTGTACCATCAGTCCATTTTTTCTGCAATCATGATATCCATGCAATGGCGGTGCGGCACGCCGCCGCTTTGACAGGGAAAAATCAATTCCTCGGTTTTGTGCAACTGCCAGTCGTGGTAGAGCATGAACAGTTCACCGGAACGCCATGGGGAATGCGCTGTTTCTGCAGGCTCGGTATCCGGTGCGGGAGGAATGAACGGTTTTTCCACAAACACGTTCATCACATGCAAACCGTGTGGCGCAGTATGCGCTTTCAGCCGTTCAAACACAGGAGCGCGTTTTTGCGGCGGCAGATAATGCAGAACGCCGCTGGAGAAAATGATGTCGTACATACCTTCCGGTTCAAAGTCCAGAACATCCGCCCGGAAAAAGTCAACATGGGTCTGGTGATGCTCTGCCAGATTTCTTGCCTTTGCCAGTCCCGCTTCTGCAAGATCAAACGCCTCTACCATGTACCCGTTCCGCGCCAGAAAAACCGCGTCCTTGCCTTCGCCGCAGCCAATATCCAGCACGCGATAGAGCTGGACCGGTGGCCTGCGCTGCAGGATCTCGTAACAAAGGCTGTTGGGCTGGATGCCCCAGTAGTATTCTTCAGCCTGATATCGCCGTTCATATTCGGTGGCAGGCGCAGGATGAAACCCAAACAGTGCGTCCACAGAGGTATGCAACAGCTTTGCAATGGGTACCAGAAGCGTTGCGTCCGGAATGGTTGCACCATTTTCCCATTTGGAAACCGCCTGAAAAGTTACATGCAAAGCCTCTGCCATGCGCTGCTGCGTAAGTCCAAGCACTTTGCGCCGGTTGGCAATTCTTTGTCCGATATTCATAGCACTTACCTCCTTTGACCAAACACAGTCTATCAGCCGTGACATGAAAAGGCAATAACGCCTATATCGAAAAAAGAATCGCCTTTCAACAACCGGTTGAAAGACGAAAAAATAAAGTTTTCTTGAAGAGAGCGCGCGAGAGGGAAACTTCTTTTTCAAAAGAAGTTTCCCTCTCGCAAAACGCTATACGCCCGCTTAACCGCGGATGGCGGCGTTGTACTTGTCGGCGCAGACCTTCTGTACCTTTTCCATGGCCTTCTGCACTTCCTCGTTGGTGAGGGTGCGGTCGGGCGCACGGAAGGTGAGGGAGAAAGCGATGGACTTGTTGCCTTCGCCGATCTGAGCGCCGCGATAGACGTCGAACATTTCGATGGACTCCAGCAGCTTGCCGGCGGCCTTCTTCATTTCGCTCATCAGGGGGCCAACGTTCACGGACTCTGCCATCACCAGAGCCAGGTCGCGCTGCATGGCGGGGAAGCGGGGCAGGGGCTTCATCTCGCCCATGGGCTTGGCAAAGGCCAGCAGATTCTGCAGGTTCAGTTCCGCCACAACGGCACGCTTGGGCATGTCAAAACGTTCGCGCACAGAAGGATGAACCTCGCCCAGCACAGCGAACACGGTACCGCCGCGAACCAGTCGGGCGCAACGGCCGGGATGGTAGTAGCAGTCGCCGCCGGCTTCTACTTCACAGGTGATGCCGCACATGCGCAGGATGGCTTCCAGCGCGCCGCGCACGGTGAAGAAATCCACGTTGGGGCCGTAAGCGCCAAGGCACAGGGTCTGGGTCTCGGTGGGCAGACCTTCTTCGGTGGGCTGATGATGATTGAACACAGCAGCCATCTCGTAGAGGCAGGCGGTCTCGGTGGAGTGGTTCTGGTTGAAGGCGATGGTGCGCATCATATCGCAAACCAGCGTGGGACGCATCACTGCGGTATCCTCGCCCAGCGGATTGCGGATCGCCATGGGCTGATTGCGCAGATCATCCTGGGGCAGACCCAGCTTCAGGATCTCAGAAACGCCAGTGAAGGAGAAGTTCATGACTTCCAGATAGCCCAGACCCACCAGCAGCTTGCCGATGCGGTTCTTGAGGGCCTTCATGGGGCTTACGCCACCCTGCGTAGTCTGGCCGACCATGTTGGTGGCGCCAATGTGATGGTAGCCATAGATGCGCAGACATTCCTCGCAAACGTCGGCTTCGCCTTCCATATCCTCGCGGAAGGAAGGAACGGTTACGGTCAGCTTGTCACCGTCGCGCTCCACGCCGAAGTGCAGCTTATTGAGAATTTCCACCATCGCATCAGCAGGAATGTCCACACCGGCGCGCTCCTGAATGCGGGCAACGCTGGCGGTGATCACGCGCTGGGGCTTGGGTTCGGGGTAGATGTCGTAGCAGCCGGAAACCACGTCGCCGGCATCCAGCTCGTTTACCAGCTGGCAGGCACGGTTGAGGGCGTCCATCACGGTGCCGCAGGCCACACCGCGCTCGAAACGGCCGCTGGCCTCGGTGCGCATGCCGTGGGCACGGCCAGTCAGACGGATAGCGGTGCGATCGAAAACAGCGCACTCAAACATCACGTCGGTGGTGCCCTCGATGATTTCGCTTTCTTCGCCGCCCATCACGCCGGCCAGACCGGTGGCGCGCTCCTGGTCGCAGATGACCAGATCATCAGTACGCAGCGCATGCTCTACACCGTCCAGCGTGGTCAGCATTTCGCCTTCATGAGCGCGGCGGACAATGATCTCATGACCGCGAACCTTGCTCAGGTCAAAGGCGTGCATGGGATGGCCGTACTCGATCATCACGTAGTTGGTGATGTCAACAATGTTATTGATGGAACGGATGCCAGCGCCGTGCAGGTACTTGCGCAGCCACAGGGGGCTTTGCTTGATGCGCACGTTCTTGATCACGCGGGCAGCATAGCGGGGGCACAGGTCGGTGGCTTCCACGGTGACTTTCACTTCGTCGCGGATATCGCCGCCGCATTCCTTGACGGTGATTTCTGGGGCCTTGAACTCGGTGTTCAGGGCAGCGGCGGTCTCGCGGGCAATGCCCATGGCGCACAGACAGTCAGGGCGGTTGGCCAGAATTTCGAAATCAACAGCGGTGTCATCGATGCCCACGATGGGACGGATGTCGCTGCCAACGGGATACTCCTCGTTGAAGATCAGCAGGCCTTCGTCGCCCACAGAGGGATACAGATCCTGGGGAATGCCCAGCTCGGTGGAAGCGCACAGCATGCCTTCGGATACCATGCCGCGCAGCTTGCCCTTCTTGATCTTGATACCGCCGGGCAGCTTTGCGCCGTCCAGGGCAACGGGAACCAGCACACCGGCCTTCACATTGGGCGCGCCGCAAACGATGTGCAGGGGCTCATCGCCGCCCACATCCACGGTGCACTGGTGAAGGTGGGTGCCTTCTACATCTTCACAGGTGAGCACGCGGCCCACAACGACCTTTTCAATGCCGCCGGCGATATCTTCCACGCCTTCCACGGCGGTGCCGGTCATGATCATGCGCTCGGAGTATTCTTCCGGCGTTACGGGAATGTCCGCATACTGGCGGATCATATTCATGGCAAGTTTCATGAGAATCGTCTCCTAAAATCTTGGTTGGGGTGAGGTGGGAAGCACCTCATCAGTCAGCCCTGCGGGCTGCCAGCTTCCCCTCAAGGGGAAGCGTGCGGAGGGGCTGCGCGCCGAACTGGTACGTTCTTTGTGGAAACAAGGCTACCCCTCGGTCAGCCTTGCGGCTGACAACTCCCCTCTGCGGAGGGG
>JAFYQB010000097.1 GCA_017547285.1 Clostridia bacterium | reverse complement strand
GTCAGGCGAGTAGGCAAACGGTGCATTCTTCGGCGGAAAAGATCGCGTCAGCGAGCTTTTTCGACGGCCTGAGCTTCCCCTCAAGGGGAAGCCGACAAAGGTGTCACATTCCCGCGTTGTTTCCTCTGAGCTGCTTTAACACAAAACGTTCGCGACGTCTTTGGCTTCCCCTCGAGGGGAAGCTGTCTGCGAAGCAGACTGATGAGGTGAAAAAGCAACGCTCCTCAACAGGAAAGAAAAAACATCCCGCCCTGTGAAAAACACAGAGCGGGATGCCATTTTTTCATTAAGCCTTTTCAACGTGCCAGATGTTGTTGTTGTACTCGGCAATGGTGCGGTCGCTGGAGAAGAAACCGGACTTGGCGGTGTTGATGACAGCCATCTTCAGCCACTTGTCGCGGTTCATGTAATCCTCCATCATGCGGCGGTTGGCCATGGAGTAGGAACCGAAGTCCTTGAGGACAAAGTAGTTGTCCGCCATGTTGCCGTAGTCGCCCACCAGCAGGGTGTGGTACAGGTCGTGCATGGCCATGGGCTCGTTGGGGAAGAGGGTGCCGTCGATCCACTGGCTCATGGCCTTGCGGATCTCGTGGTTGCTCTCAAAGATGCCCATGGGGTTGTAGTTGCGCTCGCGGTACATGTTCTGCACGGTGTCGGCGCGCATGCCGAAGATGTAGATGTTCTCGTCGCCCACCTGATCGAACATTTCCACGTTCGCGCCGTCCATGGTGCCGATGGTCACAGCGCCGTTCATCATGAACTTCATGTTGCCGGTGCCGCTGGCTTCCTTGCCGGCGGTGGACAGCTGCTGGCTGATTTCGGTAGCGGGGATCAGGATCTCGGCGGTGGAAACATCGTAGTTCTCCACAAAGACCACCTTCAGCATCTGACGGGCGCGGGGATGCTTGTCGATCAGCGCGGCCAGAGCGTTGATGTAGCGGATGATCTGCTTGGCGCGGCTGTAGCCGGGAGCGGCCTTGGCGCCGAAGAAGAAGATGCGCGGGGGCATGGAGAAGTTGGGATCGTCCACGATGCGGTTGTAGAGCACCTGAATGTGCAGGGCGTTGAGCATCTGGCGCTTGTACTCGTGCAGGCGCTTGGACTGGGTGTCAAAGATGAAGGAGGGATCGATGTCGATGCCCTGACGGTCCTTGATCAGCTTGGCCAGACGTTCCTTGTTGATCTTCTTGACCTTGTCGAACTCGGCACGGAAAGCAGCGTCGTCGGCATAGGGCAGCAGCTTTTCCAGCTCGGCAGCGTCGCGCTTGAAGCCGGGGCCGATGGCCTCGGTCAGCAGGTTGGTCAGCGCAGGGTTGGAAGAGAGCAGCCAGCGGCGATGGGTGATGCCGTTGGTGATGCCGGAGAACTTGCTGTTCTCGATCAGATAGTAATCGTGGAACAGGTCGTCCTTCAGGATCTGGCCGTGCAGGCCGGATACGCCGTTAACGCTGTTGGAGAAAGCCACGCACAGGTTGGCCATGTGCACCTGACCGTAGGCGATGATGGCCATGTGGCCGATACGATCCCACTGGTCGGGATAGTAGTTGAAGAGCTTGTTGCACAGGCGGCGGTTGAGCTCTTCCAGAATCATGTAGATGCGGGGCAGGGTGGTGCGGAGCATATCCACCGGCCACTTTTCCAGCGCTTCAGCCAGAACGGTGTGGTTGGTGTAAGCCACGCAGCGGTAGGTCAGGTGCTGAGCCTGCTCCCAGGAGAGGCCTTCCTGGTCCACCAGCAGTCGCATGAGCTCGGGAATCACCAGAGCGGGGTGGGTGTCATTGATGTGGAACACACACTTTTCGGGCAGCAGCTCCCAGTTGGTGCCGAAGAACTTCTTGAAGCGGTTGATGGCATACTGCATGGTGGCGCTTACAAAGAAGTACTGCTGGCGCAGGCGCAGCATCTTGCCTTCGTAGTGCTTGTCGTCCGGATAGAGAACCTTGTTGATGACCTCAGCCATCATCTTCTCTTCCATGGCCTTCATGTACTCGGCCTCGCCGAAGCGGCGCAGGTCGATGGTTTCCTGGCTGCGGGCAGACCAGGTGCGCAGGGTGTTCACGCACTGGTTGTCATAGCCGACGACGGGCATATCGTAGGGCACAGCGTCGATCTTGTAGGTATCGACCAGCTCGTAGTGCATGTTGCCGTACTCGTCCACAGCTTCTTCCACATGGCCGTTGAATTCAACGGTCACGGTGTCTTCGGTGCGGGCTACTTCCCACACGTTGCCGTTCTGCAGCCAGTTATCGGGCAGCTCAACCTGCTGGCCCTCTACGATCTTCTGACGGAACAGGCCGTACTCGTAGCGGATGGTGCAGCCCATGGCAGGAATGTCCAGAGAGGACAGGCTGTCCAGGAAGCAGGCAGCCAGACGGCCGAGGCCGCCGTTGCCCAGCGCGGGGTCGGGCTCTTCGGGCAGGATGGACTGAAGGTCGATATCCAGCTCCTTCAGGGCCTGCACATAGTTATCCTCATTGCAGAGGTTGATGACGTTGGTGTTCAGGCTGCGGCCCAGCAGGAATTCCATGCTCAGGTAATACACCTGCTTGCGGGACAGCTCGCGGTTGCGCATACGGCTGTCCATCCACTTCTTCATGATCTGGTCGCGCACGGTGGAAGCCACGGCACGATAGATCTGCTGGGAGTTGGCTTCAGCAACAGTCAGGCCGTAGTAGCGCTGCAGCTTGCCAACAATTTTCTCCTTGATCGACGCCACGTCGTAGTTGGTAGTGGGCATAATGGTAGCTCCTTCTTGATGAAACCTCAGACCCGGTTTGACCGTTGGTCTGTGCTGCCTTCCGGTACGGGGCAGCAGTCGTTCCATACCTTATAGTGTAGACACAACGGCATATTATATCACACAAATTTCAAATGTGCAAATGTTTGCCTGCACCAAACGAAGGAAATATACCATTTTTCAACATTTTCTGCGTTTACTGCCAATGAAAACGGCGCTTTTGACGGCGTTTCCTGCAAAAAAGGGCATGCGCAGACGGCTGCTGCGCATGCCCCTGATTTTTTAATCCTGCAGATTGCTGTCCAGACGTTTGGACGTATCGCCGTTTAAGAAGCGGTAGTACACCACATTGGGCTCCATGATCACGCCGTTGGCGCGGGCCAGCTCCTCGACGGTCACCATCAGGTAACCGTTCTTTTTGAGGTGCTCGCTGATGCGCGGAATGGCTTTGTAAAGTTCTGCGCCGCTGTCATGGCACAGGATCATATCGCCGTCGGTCACGTTGTTGCGAACGGAGTAGAAGATCTTTTTGTAATCCTTGCCGGTGTAATCGTAGGTATCTACGCTCCACTGCAGAATGGGCAGGTGGATATCCGCCTCGATCCACGGCGGATAGGTGCCGCCCGGCGCGCGGAACATGGTCACGTTTTCGCCGGTGTACTGCTGAAGTACGGCGTTGTGATCAATGATTTCCCGGCGCATGGTTTCCGGCTTCATGGTGTAGCCGCTGAAGTGGTTGTAGCTGTGAGAGGCGATGATGTGGTTCTGGTCAAACGCACGCATCACGATGTCCGGGCTGTCCGCCGCGTTTTTGCCGGCGGTAAAGTAGGTGGCGCGTGCGCCGGCATGGCGGAAATTGTTGATGGTGTTCTGCGTCTGGCCGTAGCGGGGACCGTCGTCGCAGGTCATGGCCACCATCTTCCAGCGGCTGTTGTCGGTGCACTTCAGACCCAGCTCGGTCATGTAGGGCTGCACTTCATCGTAGAAGAAACGCACGTGCATCAGACCGGCGCGGCCGGGATAGACCGCTCGGGCTTCGTAATGCAGCGTCAGCTCATAAGCGCTCAGGGTGAAGGACGCATTTTCCAGCGCCTCGCGGGTGCAGAGGGCGGCAACGGCTTCCGGCTGGCGCTCGTCCAGCTCGAATACGCTGTTCAGATGGCTTTCCACCCGTTCGCCCATCAGCGCCCACGCGGGACTGTCGGCTGCAAACAGATCGGTCAGACCAATATGCGCGCCCGTTTCCAGATCATACACCGTGGTCACAAAGGGGGAAAAGACCTGTACGCGGTCAAAGGTGTAACGGCCCAGCACCATGGTGCTCAGATAGCGTTCGCCGGTGGTGTAGTGCACGATCTCGATGTCCAGACGGCTGTTGCGCTTGGCATTTTTGCTGGGATCGGGCTGCATGAGGGGAAAAAGCTGTTCATCAAAAGCGTCGGCAGCGGCCTTCAGTTCGGCGTTCACCGCTTCGTTGGCGCTGATCAGGTATTCCTTGCTGATGAAATAGCGGTTGTCGTCCTCCTTGCGTTCCATCGTCTGATATTTGATATCAAAGATGGCGGGGGCGGATTCGTACTTTTCAGCCTGCGCCAGCATTGGCAGGCACAGGAACATACACAAAAGCAAAGCGGCGATGCGCTTCATTGGTTTCATTCCTTTCCGATCAGGGCAAGGGAGGGAACGGCGTTGAGCGTGAGATCCGCCAGCTCGCCCTTTTTCAGGCGGTAGTAGGCAGCGGAGCCGATCATGGCGGCGTTGTCGGTGCACAGCCACAATTCCGGCATGCACAGGCGGAACCTGTGCTTCTTCGAAAGCTTTTCCAGCTGGGTGCGCAGACGCTTGTTGGCACTTACGCCGCCGGCAATGCAGAGGGTGTTGAGGCCGCTGTCCTTGAGGGCCAGCAGCGCACGCTCGCAGAGCGTATCCACCACAGCGCGTTCAAAGCTCGCAGCCAGATCCGCTTTCGGCAGTTCTTCGCCCTTCTGATCCATCTTGTGGCAGGCGTTGAGGAACGCAGTCTTGAGGCCGGAAAAGCTGAAATCGTACTTTCCGTCCGGATGGGGATGGGGCAAAGTAAGATACGTATCATCGCCGCCTTCGGCCAGACGGGAAAGCAGGGGACCGCCGGGGTAGTTGAGGCCCAGCACGCGTGCGGCTTTGTCAAAGGCTTCGCCCGCCGCATCGTCCACGGTCTGGCCCAGCAGCGTGTAATCCGCATAGTCGTTGACCCGCACCAGATGGCTGTGACCGCCGCTGACCACCAGACATACGAACGGAGGCTCCAGATCGGGCGTGGTGAGGAAGTTGGCGCTCACGTGGCCCTCGATGTGGTTGACGGGCACCAGCGGCAGACGGGTGGTGTAACTCAGACCCTTCATGCAGTTTACGCCGGTGAGCAGCGCGCCCACCAGTCCGGGACCGTAGGTGCAGGCCAGCGCATCGATATCCCCGAAGGTCATGCCTGCTTCCTTCAACGCCTGATCAATCACGCGGTCGCAGGCGTCCACATGCGCGCGGCTGGCGATCTCCGGCACCACGCCGCCGTAGAGCGCGTGGGTGTCCACCTGCGAGAAAATGACGGAGGACACGATCTTGCGGCCGTTTTCGATGATGGCGCAGGCCGTTTCATCGCAGCTGGATTCCATGGCCAGGATGCGCACGGTTTCCCTGTGCTGAAGGGCAGCCAACTTCTTTTGCATTTCGATTTGTGTGTTCATGGTGTTTTCCTTCTTGTATGGTGTCATGCGTTTTCACCTCATCCGACCGCCTGCGGCGGCCACCTTCCCCTCAAGGGGAAGGCATTGGAGGGCGGCCGATCTGGCTTCCCCTTGAGGGGAAGCTGTCACCGAAGGTGACTGATGAGGTGTTAACGTTTTTGTCTGATGCTGCAATAGAGAAAAAGAACGCCTGAAGCCCCCGCGAATCCTGCCATCCAGCCAATCACTGCAGGCAAATAACGAAAAAACAATGCCAGCGGGAACAGCTGCATCACCGGCTCGCCTGCCGGGAAAATGCCGCCGGGGATCAGCACGCGGTGGATCACCATCCACAGGCTGTTGAAATCCACCGCCGCCCACAAAAGAAATGCGGCGATCAGCCCCAGCATGCACAGCATGCCGTTTCGTGCAGCGCGAAAATCATTCCCCATCCACAGTCCGGCAGCGGTCAGCAGCAATCCGGCAGGCAGTGCGATTTTCAGCACATCCGCCCAACCGCGTACCTCGGCCATGTGCTCCGTAAAATTCTGGGGAATGGCAAAGGGCGTTTGCGGCTGCCAGAAATCCGTTTCGCCGCGCAGGTAATCCATTGTATCGCGGGCAAAAGCCGTCAGGTCGCTTTCGCTCATCCCGACGGCTTCAGGGTTGACGGTATTCAGCACGGCGTTCTCAAAACGGTCCGGGTTCAGCGCAGGAATGGCAATGGACGCAAGGATCATGATCGTCACGCCCAGCATTCCCGCGGCAAAGCTGAAAACCTTTCGCATTACTGCATCTTGAGGAACGCGGTGATGAAGCCGTCGATGTTGCCGTCCATCACATCGTCCACATTGCCCATTTCAAAGCCGGTGCGGTGATCCTTGACCATGGTGTAGGGCTGGAAAACGTAGGAGCGGATCTGGCTGCCCCATTCGATCTTCTTCATTTCGCCCTTGATATCGGCCATCTGTTCCTCGCGCTCGCGCTCGCGCAGCTCGAGCAGGCGGCTCTTCAGAATGCGAAGACAGACTTCGCGGTTCTGGATCTGGCTGCGCTCGTTCTGACACTGGGCCACAATGCCGGTGGGAATATGGGTCATACGCACGGCGGAGTCGGTACGGTTAACGTGCTGACCGCCGGCGCCGCCGGCACGGTAGGTATCCACGCGTACTTCTTCCATGTTGATCTCGAAGTCGTCATCATCGTTGATGATGGGCGCAACGTCCAGAGAGGAGAAGGAGGTGTGGCGGCGGGCGTTGGCGTCAAAGGGAGAGATACGCACCAGACGGTGCACGCCGCGCTCGCTGCGCAGGAAACCGTAGGCGTTCTCGCCTTCCACCTGGAAGGTAACGCTCTTCACGCCGGCTTCGTCGCCATCCAGGAAGTCGTTCACGGTCACCTTGTAGCCGTGACGCTCGCAGTAGCGGGTGTACATGCGGTAGAGCATGCTGGTCCAGTCCTGCGCCTCGGTGCCGCCCGCGCCTGCGTGCAGGCTGAGGATGCAGTCGCAGCGGTCGTAATCGCCGCGCATCAGGGTTTCCAGCTCCAGCGCGTCGGCGTCGGCAGCCAGCGCGTCCAGCTCGTTCTGGCATTCCTCGGCGATGGATTCATCGTCGTCCTCAGCCAGCAGCTCCAGCATGGCTTCAATATCGTCGCAGCGGCTTTCCAGATTGGCCACGCGGTTGAGCTTGCCTTCGATCTGGCTGACCTTGCGGTTGACGGCGGTGGAACGCTCCAGATCGTTCCAGAACTCAGGGGCGTTCATTTCTTCCTTGAGCTCCACCAGCTCTTCTTCCAGCATGGGCAGATGCAGGGCGTCCGCGGCCTTGACAACGGTTTCGCGCAGCTTGGCAAGATCCTGCTTGATTTTATCCTGATCGATGATCATGTGTTTTCCTCCTTACGTGGGGGTGCAGGGGCAGTGCC
>JAFYQB010000096.1 GCA_017547285.1 Clostridia bacterium | reverse complement strand
CGCTCAGCTGACCGCTGAGGTTGCCAAGGAAATCGGCGCCAACATCAACATCGTTTCCTTCGAGCGCTTCGAGCGCGGCGAGGGCATCGAGAAGCGTCAGGACAACTTCGCTGAAGAGATCGCCGCTCAGATGGCTGCGATGAACAAGTAATCGCTGTACAAAGCAAATGGTCAGGCAATGACCTTGTGGCACGCGGGCTTTGCCTGCGTGCCTTTTTTCAAATTTGTCTTTACGGAGGATGATACCATGCCGGTTTCCTATAAGCGCGTGATCCTCAAGCTCAGCGGCGAGGCCCTGGGCGTGGATGGCAAGGGTTTCTGTCACGAAAAGTTTGAAGACGCTGCCAAGATGCTCATCGATATCAAAAACACCGGCGTGGAGCTGGCGGTGGTTATTGGCGGCGGCAATGTATGGCGCGGCCGCCGCGGCGCAGCCATGCGCATGGGCACCGTAGCTGCCGACCAGATGGGCATGCTGGGTACCCTGCAGAACTGCCTCTACATGCGCGATACGCTGGCGCACATGGGCGCGAAGGCGACCGTGATGACCGCTGTGGATATGCCCCGTTTTGCCGAGCCTTACAACACCGTAAAGGCGCTGGATCTGCTGGAACAGGGCCACATCGTGCTGTTTGCCTGCGGTATCGGCAGCCCCTGCTTCTCCACCGATACCACGGTTGTTCTCCGCGGTATTGAACTGGAATGCGACGCCATTCTGATGGCAAAGAACATTGACGGCGTATACACCGCCGATCCCCGTATCGATCCTACCGCTACCATGATCCGCGATATCACCTATGCCGAGGCTTCCGCCAGGGGCCTGAAGGTGATGGACGCCGCCGCTTTCACCATCCTCAGCGACAACAACGTGCCTCAGGTGCGTGTGTTTGGTCTGGAGCCTGCCGAGAACATCATCAAGGTTCTGGAAGGCGATATGATGGGCACCGTGCTGCACCCCTGAGAAAGGGGCAGCATGAGGGGCTTTTCCACCTCATCAGTCACCTTCGGTGACAGCTTCCCCTCAAGGGGAAGCCGGAGAGGCAAGTTGCATTCCGCGCTTGTGTGTTCTTCACAAAATACGCCACGCTTCTAAGCAGTAAATGAATTTTCGTTTGAAGGCGGCGACACCCCCGAGCCTTCCCCTTGGGGGGAAGGTGTCAGCCCAAAGGGCTGACGGATGAGGTGGAACAGCATCTCGTTTACCAAGCTCCATTGAAGGCGATACGCCAAGCGAGCCGGGGCCACTGTATTGGCCCCGGCGGTCTTCGATGCAGCCCCAAACATACAACTCAACTTTTGACCGCGTAAAACTCGGTCAATCCGGGGTGCAGGGGCACTGCCCCTGCAAAGAAAGGAATACCCTTATATGCTGAACAAACTCAAGAAGCTTTTTGCTCCCCGTGACCTGACAGAGGGCAATACCCTGTCGGGCATTGTGATGTTCGCGATTCCTCTGCTGCTGGGCAATCTGGCGCAGCAGCTGTACAGCACGGTGGACGCCATCGTGGTAGGCCAGTACGTGGGCGACGCCGCCCTTGGCGCAGTAGGCCTTACCATGCCGGTCGTCAACCTGATTTTTGTTTTGTTCATGGGCATTTCCAGCGGCGCTACGATCGTTGTTTCGCAGTATTTTGGCGCCAAGGACCGCAAAAACCTGAGCAAGGCGGTGGGTACCACCATCATGCTCACTGTGATTGCCGGTCTGATCATGAGCGTTGTAGGTTCTGTGCTCAGCCGTCCTCTGCTGGTGCTGCTTGATACCCCGGAAAGCATGATGGAAATGGCCACGGATTACCTGTCCATCGTTATGATCGGTCTGGTGGCCAGCGGCCTGTATAACATTCTCAGCGGCGTTATGCGCGGCATGGGCGACAGCGTAAGTCCGCTGCTTTACCTGCTGGTCGCCTGTGTGCTCAACATCGTGCTGGACCTTGTGTTCGTTATTTACTTCGGCATGACCACCGATGGCGTGGCGCTGGCTACCATCATTGCTCAGGCAGTGAGTGCGTTCCTGTGCATCCGACGACTGATGCGCATGAAGGACGTAATCGACCTCGACCGCACCACCCTGCGCGTATCGAAGTCCATCACCAGCCGTATTGTGCGTTTGGGCGTGCCTTCCGGCGTGACCCAGATGATTTTCTCCATGTCCAGCATTCTGGTGCAGAGCCTCACCAACTCGCTGGGCGCGAGCATCGTAACGGCCAACACCATGGTTATGCGTATCGACGGCTTTGCCATGATGCCCAACTTTACCTTCGGTATTGCCGCCACCACCTTTGCCGGCCAGAACATTGGCGCAAAGAAACTGGACCGCATGTTCAAGGGTACCAGAGAACTGGTAATGCTGGCGCTGGGCACTGCTATTGTGATGGTGGGCAGCATTTTGCTGCTGGGCAAAAACCTGCTCTACATCTTTACCCAGACGCCGGAGATCATCAGCCTTGGCCAGTCCATGCTCAAGACGCTGGCGCTGGGCTACATTGTGTTCGCGGCTTCTCAGGTGCTGCAGGGCGTTATGCGCGGTGCAGGTGAAACCAAGATCCCCATGTGGATCTCCATCATCTGTACCGTTATCATCCGCATGCCGCTGGCTTATGCGTGGGCGTTCCTCAGCCGCTCGCCGGAGTTCCCCAATGGTGAACCGCTGTGCCTGTATGGCTCGCTGCTCATCAGCTGGCTGTGCGGCTGCGGCCTGAGTGTGTTCTTCTATTTCAAGGGCAAGTGGCGCAAGCACGTTACCGAAGCCCTCCGCTCCTGATGACCTGACGCAAACGAAAGGGAGATTATCAATATGGATACCAAACAGAGCCTTGCCGCATTGATTGCGGAAACCATTGAAGAATGCTACATGGGCATTGATGGCCTGCCCACTGCTGATGAAATTTCCGGTTTTCTGGAAATTCCTCCGCAGAAGGAAATGGGCGACTATGCCTTCCCCTGCTTTAAGCTGAGCAAGGTGCTGCGCAAGGGCCCGCCCATGATCGCTTCCACGCTGGCCGGCGCGATTGGCGCAAATGATCTGGCGCGCGCCGAACAGATGGGCGGTTATCTCAACTTCTTCCTGCAGCGCGATAACTTTGCCCAGAAGACGCTGGAAACCGTACTGGCTTCCGGTGAAGCCTACGGCTCCGGCACCGAAGGCGAAGGAAAGACCATCTGTCTGGACTACTCCTCCATCAACATCGCCAAGCGTTTCCACATCGGCCATCTTTCCACCACCATGCTGGGCCACAGCATCGCCCGCATTTACCGCTTCCTGGGTTACAAGACGGTGGGCATCAACCATCTGGGCGACTGGGGCAGCCAGTTCGGCAAGATGATCTACGCCTACAAGACCTGGGGCACCCGCGAGGAAGTGGAAAAGAACGGCGTGCCGGAACTGACCCGTCTGTACGTCAAGTTCCATGAGGAAGCCGAAAAGGATCCCTCTCTGGATGATGAGGGCCGCCGCTGGTTCAAGGCCATTGAGGAGGGAGACGAGGAAGCCCTGTCCCTGTTCAACTGGTTCAAGGAACTGACCCTGCGCGACGCCAAGCCCGTGTATGACATGCTGGGTGTGGAATTTGACAGCTACAACGGCGAAAGCTTTTATGTGGACAAGACCGACGCCGTGGTGGAAGAACTGACGGAAAAGAACCTGCTCACCCTGTCCGAGGGCGCCAAGGTGGTTGATCTGGATGAAGAGAACAGCGGCATGCCGCCCTGCATCATCATCAAGAAGGACGGCACCACCATCTATGCCACCCGCGATATCGCTGCCGCCCTGTACCGCAAGAAGACTTATGATTTTGACAAGTGCCTCTATGTGGTGGCCTATCAGCAGGATCTGCACTTCCGTCAGTGGTTCAAGGTCATCGAAAAGATGGGCTATGAGTGGTCCAGGGATCTGGTGCACGTTGCTTTCGGCATGATCAGCTACGAAGGCCAGAGCCTGTCTACCCGCAAGGGTCACGTGCTCTATCTGGAAGACGTGCTGAACATGGCCATTGAAAAGGCCCGCGCCATTATCGAGGAAAAGAGCTCCAATCTGGAAAACAAGGACGAAGTGGCCCGTCAGGTGGGTATCGGCGCGGTTGTGTATGCCGACCTGCAGAACGGCCGCATCAAGGATATCGATTTCCACTGGGATCGCGTGCTCAGCTTTGACGGCGAATCCGGCCCCTATGTGCAGTATACCCATGCCCGCTGCTGCAGCGCGCTGCGCAAGGCCGAGGGTCTGGAAGCTGTGGAGCCCGATTACAGCGCCCTTTCCGATGACTACGCTCAGGAGCTGCTGCGCCAACTGAGCCGTTTCCCCGAAACGGTGCGCGAGGCCGCCAGCCGCTACGAGCCTTCCATCATCACCCGCGCTGTGACCGAGCTGTGCAAGGCCTACAACAAGTTCTATTATGAGAACCGCATTATGGTGGACGAGGCTCCCGTGCGCGAAGCCCGCGTGCGCCTGACCCGCGCTGTCAAGAACACCATCAAGACCGGTCTGTACCTCATCGGTATGGAAGCTCCGGAGCGTATGTAATGAAAAACATCACCAGTCTCAAAAATCCTGCCGTGCAGGATGCACGCGCGCTGGCGACCGCCAAAGAGCGGTCGCGCCAGCGCGCTTTCCTGCTGGACGGCGAACACATGGTAGGCGAGGGGCTTCACAACTGCCCCGAACGGGTAAAAACCGTTTTTGTGGATGAAAAGCGTGCGGGAAGCTTCGCCTCGCTTCTTACGTTGGCACAGGGCGAGATCTATGCCGTGCCAGAACATGTACTATCTGCGATTTCTCAGGTCAAAACGCCGCAGGGCATTGTTGCCGTGTGCGAATTGCCCGAAGCCCGCAGCCTTGCGGACATGGGCGATAAGCTGATCCTTCTGGAAAATGTGCAGGATCCCGGCAATGTGGGCACGGTGCTGCGCACGCTGGACGCCGCCGGTTTTGACGGCTGCATCTTCACCCCCGGATGCGCCGATCCCTACGGCCCCAAGACGCTCAGAGCCACCATGGGCAGCACCTTCCGCGTGCCCATGTGCACCGTGCCGGATGCTGCTGAAGCGGCAAAGGCGCTGGCTGAAAGCGGCTATGCGGTCATCGGCGCGGCTTTGGACGGCGAACCGTTCTACGAGCGCGGCAAGCTGCCGGACAAGCTGTGCGTGATCATCGGCAACGAAGGTCAGGGCATGACCCGCGAAACGCTTGCAAACTGCACCCATCGCTACCGCCTGCCCATGCACGGCGGCGCGGAATCGCTCAACGCTGCGGTGGCGGCAGCCATCTTCATGTATGATCTCATGAATCGCTAAGGAGGCATGGTTATGATCCGCAATATCGTTTTCGATATGGGCAAAGTGCTGTTGGAGTATGATCCTTATCAGGCCTGTTACCGTCATGCGCAGAATGTGGAAAAAGCCCTGGTTGTGAAGGCGGCTATTTTCGATCATCCCGACTGGCCTGCCAAGATCGACGGCGGTCTGCTGTATGATGACGAATACCTGATTGATGTGCAGGATCGCCTGGATACGCCGGAGCTGAAGGAACTGGCGGCCAGGGTGCTTTCTGACTGGTGGCTGGATACGCTGTTCCCCAAGCAGGGCATGAAGCAGCTGATTGAAAATCTGCTGGAAAAAGGCTATCGCCTGTATGTGCTTAGCAACTGCGGCTATACCTTCCGCAAGTTTGAATACAAGATCCCTTGCGTAGAACAGTTCAGCGGCATTCTGGTGTCCGCTGAGGAACTGCTGCTTAAGCCTGATGTAAAAATCTTTGAACGCCTGTGCGAAAAGTTTGATCTGCAGATGGACGAGTGCGTGTTCGTGGATGATCTGCAAAAGAACGTGGACGGTGCGGTCAAAGCCGGCATGCAGGGCTACTGCTTTGCCGACGGCGATGTGGCAAAGCTGGCTGCGTATCTGAATGAACTGAATGCATAATTCAGCAAAAGCTTCGTCAACAGAGCTTGACGAAGCTTTTACTGCAGCGGGGCAAATGATGAAAATAGACAGAATTGACGTTCATAACTATTCGCGCTTTGATGATATGGTGTTCTGGCGGGAAAACGGTTGCGAGCGAGAGCCGACGCATACACCGGTTTCAGAACAGATGAAAAAGCAACTGGCCAATCCCAATCTGCAGGTATATGCAGTTGAGGTGGAAAACCGTTATGTGGGTTGGATTTCGCTGGTCTATATCCCCAAAATCGGCAGCAGATGGAAGGGCCGCGGTCATGTGTATGTGGATGAACTGTGGGTGGAACCCGGCTATCGCGGCAGAGGTTATGCCAAAGCGCTGATGGCCAAAGCAGAAGAACTGAAAAGGGAATGGGATGCGAACGGAATACGTTTGTATGTGAACGTAAACAATCCCACTGCTCAAAAGCTGTATGAGCGCTGCGGCTATCGGGAAGATGGTCAGGCTTGTTTTATGGAGAAATGAAGGATGAAAACGTTCTATCTGATCGGCGGAACCATGGGTGTTGGCAAAACAGCGGTCAGTCAGCAGCTGAAGCGTGATCTGCCAAACAGCGTCTTTCTGGATGGGGATTGGTGCTGGGATGCCAGCCCGTTTCAGGTAACAGAAGAAACCAAAAAGATGGTGATGGAAAATATCTGTTATCTGCTGAATCAGTTTTTGCATTGCTCCGCTTATGACAATGTGATTTTCTGCTGGGTCATGCATCAGCAGTCCATCATTGATTCGATTCTTGCAAAGCTGGATACGACTGATTGCGATGTGAAGTGCGTCTCCCTTCTGGCGGATGAGACCACACTCCGTGAGCGGCTGACGGCTGATGTGGAAAGAGGCATTCGCATGCCGGATGTTATTGACAGAAGCGTGGAAAGGATACCGCTGTATCGGGACCTTCGCACCGTCAAAGTGGATACCAATCATAAAACGGTTTCAATGGTTGCATTGGAAATTGCACAGCTATAACAGAAGCCTCCGCATGATCGCCATGCGGAGGCTTCCTGTTTACTTGTTCAGAAATGCATGCGCTTCGGTCAAAATCCGTTTGGAACCTTCGAATACAAACAGCGCCATCGCTTCTTCGTAGGATACCAGCGGTGCGCTCAGCAGCTCGTCCTTCTGGAATACGATCTCCTGGTTTTCGTACTCGGCCAGAAAGTAGACAACCTGTTTGATCACACCCGGTTTTTTAGGAATCGGATGTTCATCGCAGGTACGGAACCCATCGATCAGCCGGGGTGAAAGCCCCACTTCCTCGCGAATCTCGCGCAGGGCGGTTTCTGTTTCTGTTTCGCCCGCTTCCATGTGGCCTTTGGGAAAACCATAATAGCCTTCCAGATTCTGCGCCAGCACGTAGCGGATCTGGCCGTTTTGGCGGGTGAACACCACCGCGCCGCAGGATTTTTCGTATTGCATACGAATTACTCCGCGCTGTGTTTGGCCAGCAGCATGGCGGCTGCGAAGCCGATCGCGAAGGTCACAAGGCTTACGAGGACAATGCCGAAGGTCACGCCGGTCAGATCAGCACGGATCAGGATAGCGACGGGGGAGGAGATGACCAGTCCCAGCACGCCGCAGTAGGTATAGGTGGGGAAACGGGCCAGCAGCCACTCGATCAGCTTGGCAACGCCGAAAATGCCCAGTACCACGCCAATGCCGAAGGGCGCAAGGGTCAGGATGGGGTTGAGCATGGCGGCAAAATCAAGGGCAAAAACAGCGTCCTTGAGGTTGCTTACGGCGTTCAGAATGGGGGTGTAGTAGCCCAGCAGCATCAGCACCATGCTGCCGGATACGCCGGGAATGATCATGGTGGCGGAGGCGATGCAGCCCATAACAAGCAGGATCAGCATCTGACCGAGGCTGATGGTGAGGGAATCGGGGTTGACCACTTCGCCGGTGGTGGCCATGAGTACGATCAGCGCAAAAAAGACCACAAACAGGCCGATGGCCACCGCGTTCAGCTTCTTTTTGTCCACCTTGTTCAGAAGCGGCTTCAGACCGCCCAGAATCAGGCCGATAAAAGCGGTGTAGGTGGGCAGGGGATAGTTGTCGAACAGGAAGGTCAAAAGGCTGGCCAGCGCAACAATGCCCACCAGCATGCCGATGGCATAGGGCAGCAGGGTCTTGATGCTCTTCTTGAACTCGCTGAACAGGTGGGTGATGCAGTGGATCAGCGTGTCATAGATGCCCATGGAGACCATCATGGTGCCGCCGGAAACGCCGGGGATGATGTTGGCAACGCCAATGACCGCGCCGCGCAGAATCTGATTAAGCAGTTTCATAACAGGTTTCCTTTCCTTCAAAATGAGTATAGTAACCGAATTAGTCTACCATGTTCCAGCGGGTTCGTCAATCAAGCGGCGCAAAGGAATGGTAAAGATTCCGAACCTTTACGACAAATGCATCCTGTGGTATAATATAAATTGCTAACTTCTGTCCATCAGGAGTGAATATCCAAAAAAGGTTACCAGAGAGAGGGCGTCAAACATGGGTGCGCACATGCGCAGGATTGAGCGCGAAGCGATGGAAAACCGCGAGCTGAGCTGGCTTCGTTTTAACAGCCGTATTGTGGATGAGGCGGATGATCCTGCCAATCCGCTTTTGGAGCGGGCAAAGTTTCTGGCAATTGTAACTTCCAATATGGATGAATTTCTGCAGGTTCGCTATCACGGCATTTATCAGAACCGCGAAAGCGATGAAAAGGGCCTTGGCGGCGTGGACGGCGAAAAGCTGTACCGCAAGGTCAACAAGGCCATCCTGCGCCAGTGCAACCGCCAGTACACCCTGTATGAGGGTGTGCGCAGCGAGCTGTATCTGAAGGGCGTGCGCCTGTTTCCCACCTTCCCGCTGGATGATGTGATGAGCGAGCGTGAAAAGGTGCTGTTTGAGCGCGAAATCAGCCCCTACCTGAAGGTGGAGGATCTGATCGCCGACCGCGTGCAGCAGAAAAAGCTGTATCTGTGCGTAAAGCTGGTGCGCGGCCGCCGCAAAGCCGCCCAGTTCAAAATGGTCGCGCTGCCCACCTCGCTTCCGCGTTTGTTTGATCTGACGCCGGAAACGGAGATGCAGAACCTGATCCGTCTGGAAGATATCATCAAGCACTACGCCTACCGCCTGTTCCCGCGCGAGGAGGTGGAGCATGCGGCCATGTTCCGCGTGCTTCGCAACCAGAATTTCCCCGTGACGGAGGAAACCCGCGCGGATGTGGTGCCTGCCGTACGTGAAATGCTGGGCAAGCGTGTAAGCGGCGCGGTCATGCGTCTGGAAGCCGAAGAACGCATGAGCGAGGAAATGCTCACTCTGCTGATGAAGATTTTCAAGGTGGAGCAGGAACGCCGCTACCGCGTCACAGGCCCGCTGGATCTGAATAAAATGCTCATGAGCCTCTACAGCATGGTCAAGCGGCCGGAGCTGAAATATGAAAACGTGAAGCCGTTGCCCATTCCCGAACTCATGGGCGAAGATGTGTTTGAAAAGATCGACGAGCGCGACTGGCTGATGTATCATCCCTACCACTCGTTTGATCCCGTGGTGCACCTGATGCAGCGTGCGGCGGAGGATCCCGCTGTGCGCACCATCAAGCAGACGCTCTACCGCGTAAGCGGCAACAGCCCCATCGTGGCTGCGCTGGCCAAAGCAGCGGAGAACGGCAAGAAGGTGGTTGTGCTGTTTGAAGCGCACGCCCGTTTTGACGAACTGAACAATCTGCTCTGGGGCGATAAGCTGGAACGCGCGGGCTGCCGTGTGCTTTACGGCCTGCCCAACCTGAAGGTGCACAGCAAGGTGACCCTGTTTGAACGCTGGGTGGACGGCGAACGCCGCCGCACCGTGCACCTGGGTACCGGCAACTATCACGATGGCACTGCCAAACTCTATACCGACTTTGGCCTGCTCACCTCCGACCGTCAGCTTACGCAGGACGCCGCCAACTTCTTTGAAGTGCTGGAGGGCCGCGAGGGCGCGCTGGTGGAGATCATGAAAGCGCCGGATATGATGCGCAACAAGCTCATCCAGCTTATTCGCCGCGAACAGAAGAACGCGGAAGCCGGTCTGCCCGCGCGCGTGCTGGCCAAGATGAACTCGCTTTCCGATAAAAAAGTCATTCAGGCGCTGGCGGAAGCTTCGCAGGCCGGCGTGGAGGTGGACCTGATCGTGCGCGGCATCTGCTGCGTGCTGCCCGCCGTTGAAGGCTTTACCGAAAAGGTGCATGTACGCTCCATCGTGGGCCGTCATCTGGAGCATGCCCGCGCCTTTATGTTCGAAAACGGCGGCAATCATGAAGTCTATCTGGCTTCTGCCGACTGGATGCCCCGCAACCTGAGCAAGCGCGCGGAATTGATGTTCCCCATCAAGGATGAAGCCTGCCGTCAGGCGGTGGAAAACGTGCTGACTTTACAGTGGAACGATACGCAGAAGTGCCGTCACCGCAATCCCGACGGTTCGGATGAACTGGTCCCGCTGCGCAACGGCGGTCTGAATGCGCAGGAAGTGCTTTTGAAGGATGTCAACGGCGTGTTTGCCGGTACTGTACCGCTCCAGCTGGAACTGCAGGAAGAGGTTGTGCCGGAAGATATTGCAAGCATTTGAGACCGCAAAGCGGTCTCAGATACGGGATTCTTAAGGGCCTTAGGCCCTTAAGCGGATGGGTTGCCAGGGAAGGCAGAGCCTTCCCTGGCCCGCCGGAGGCCCCCGTAAGGAGGTTCTATGGAAAACTGGAAGGAACTTGTGCGGGAAGACCGGGAGGCCGTGCTGGCGCGCGACCCCGCCGCCAAATCCATGATGGAAGTGCGCATGTGCTATCCCGGGCTGGTGGCGCTCAAATCCCACCGCAGGGCGCATGCGCTGTACAAAAAGGGACACACGCTGCTGGCCCGATGGCTGAGCCAGCGTGCGAGGCATCGTACCAGCATTGAAATCCACCCCGGCGCGCAGATCGGCCGCCGTGTATTCATCGACCACGGCGACGGCGTGGTGATCGGCGAAACCACCATCATCGGCGATGACGTGACCATTTATCAGGGCGTCACCCTCGGCGGCACAGGCAAGGACGTGGGCAAGCGCCATCCGACCATTGGCAGCAATGTGACCATCGGCGCGGGCGCAAAGGTGCTGGGCCCCATCAACGTAGGCAATAACGTGAAAATCGGCGCGGCTGCGGTGGTTCTCAAGGATGTGCCGGACAACTGCACGGTGGTGGGCAATCCCGGCCGGATCGTGCAGAAAAAGCAGCCCCAGAAGAAAAATGAGGTCGATCTGGATCAGGTCAATCTGCCCGACCCGATGCTGGAACGCATGGAGGCGCTTTATCAGCGGCTGACCACGCTGGAGGAATGCCTGGCAAGGCATGCCATGAAGATGGGCTGCACCGAGTGCTTTGAAAAGCGTCCGGACGGTCCGTGCGCCAAATGCCGGGACATGAAGAATGAAAAATAAGCTGCTGATCGCCGTACTGGCCGCTTTGGCAGCGGTGATGATTGCGCTGCATCTGCGCGTGCCGCACAGCACGCAGGTTTGGCGGGTAACGGAGTCTTCAGCAGCTGTCCGCAGCGGCCAGACCATGCCGTGTGCCATGCCGCAGGGCGATGTGGATGTGAACGCCGCTTCGGCGGAAGAACTGTGCGAGTTGACGGGCGTTGGACCTGCGCTTGCGCAGGAGATCGTTGCCGAGCGCGAACAGAACGGGGATTTTCATTATCCCGAAGATCTGATCAATGTGAAAGGCATCGGCAAAAAGATGCTGAAACGCATGCGGGAGCAGCTGCGGCTGCCATAAGGAAGGGAAGCACCTCTTCAGTCGCCTTCGGCAACCGCTTTCCTGCCGGTTTTGGCGTGCTGCTTTATCGAGGAGTGTTATTCATGTACGAACGCTATATCAAACGGTTTCTGGACATTGCCATTTCTCTGGCTGCGCTGGTTGTGCTCAGCCCGGTTCTGCTGATTGTGGCGGTTTTGATCAAACTGGACAGCCCGGGCCCGGTGCTGTTTGCCCAGAAGCGTTTTGGCAAAAACCGGACTTTCTTTCGGATCTACAAATTCCGCTCCATGCGCACCGATACGCCCAGGGATGTGCCCACCGATGCGCTCAAGGGCGCGAACAGCTTTATCACGCCGCTGGGCAACGTGCTGCGCAAGACCAGCCTGGATGAACTGCCCCAGCTGTGGAACATTCTCAGGGGCGATATGTCGCTCATCGGCCCGCGGCCCGCGCTGTGGAATCAGGAAGATCTGATGGCGCTGCGCGACCGGCATGGCGCCAGCATGATCCGCCCCGGTCTGAGCGGCTGGGCGCAGGTGAACGGCCGCGACGCCATCGAGCTGGAACAGAAGGCGCAGTACGACGGCGAATATGCGCAGAACGTGTCCTTCCTGTTTGACCTGAAATGCCTGTGGATGACGGTGGTCAAGGTCATTAAGCGTGAGGACATCGTGGAAGGCGCACACGAAACCAAAAAACCGGGGGATGCGGCATGAAAAACATTCTGATCACCGGCGCGGGCAGCTACATCGGCAGCCATATCGCCGCTTATCTGCCAGAGAGAACCTATACGGTACGCCAGCTGGATCTTCGCAGAGGGCTGGATCCCCGGGCTTTTGAAGGGCAGGATGTGGTCATCCATGTGGCGGGCATCGCCCATCAGAAGGAAACGACTCGAAACAAGGGCCTGTATCAGTCGGTCAACTGTGATCTGGCGGTGGAAACGGCTGAACTGGCCAAAAAATATGGCGTGAAGCAGTTCATCTTTTTCTCCAGCATGAGCGTGTACGGCAAAACCACCGGGCGTATCACGGCAGATACGAAGCCTGCGCCCAATACATATTATGGCCAAAGCAAGTGGGACGCCGAACAGAAAATGGCTTTGCTGGCGGATGATCATTTCCGCATCGCCATGCTGCGCCCGCCCATGATCTATGGCAAAGGCTGTCGCGGCAACTATCCGCGTCTTGCCGCACTGGCAAAGAAGCTGCCCGTTTTCCCGCAGGTTCATAACCAGCGCAGCATGCTGTATATCGGAACGCTGTGTGAGTTTGTGAGACAGCTGATCGAAAGCGGAAAAGGCGGTCTGTATTTCCCCCAGAACTGCGAATACGTGAACACTACGGAACTGGTAACAGCCATCGCTGACTGCCATGGTAAAAAGCTGATGGTGATTCCCGGTTTTGGCTGGCTGATCCGGCTGGTGGAAAGCCATGTGGGCGTAGTGGGCAAGGTGTTCGGCACACTGACCTATGACAAAAGCATGAGTCAGGAATTTGCCGATCATGGGCTCATCAGCTTTGAACAAACCATCCGAAGGACGGAGGCTGAATGATGAAACGCAAGGTGCTGTTCGTGGCTACGGTGTACCGCATGCACGTGCAGGTCTTTCATCTGCCCTATATGAAATGGTTTCAGGAGCAGGGCTATGAGGTGCACCTGTGCTGCCGCAATGATACGCCCGATCCCGATATTACCGTGCCGTACTGCGACAAGTGGATGGAGCTGCCGTTTGAGCGTTCGCCGCTCAACAAGGCCAATATCCGCGTGTACAGGCAGCTTAAGGAGATCATCGACCGCGAGGATTACGCGCTCATTCACTGCAACACGCCCGTTGGCGGCGTGCTGGGCAGGCTGTGCGCCCGCGCTGCCCGCAGGAAGGGTACGAAGGTGGTCTACACCGCGCACGGATTCCACTTTTTTGACGGCGCACCCCTCAAAAACTGGCTGCTGTTTTATCCCATCGAACGCGTTCTGAGCCGTTATACCGATCTGCTGATTACCATGAACGGCGAGGATGACCGCCGCGCCAAAACCTTTCATGCCCGCAAAACCGCGATGGTCAACGGCGTGGGCGTGGATCTGACCCGCTTTGAAACGGCTGTGGACCGCGACGGGATTCGCGCGGAACTGGGCGTTGCACAGGATGCGCCGGTGGTGATCACCGTAGGCGAACACAGCGCGCGCAAGAACCACGAAACCGTGCTGCGCGCCCTTGCGCTGCTGGACGGCGTGCATGTGCTGTTCTGCGGCGTGGGCGACAGGGAAGAAGCTCTCAAAGCGATGGCGCAGGAGCTGGGTATGGCGCACAGAGCGCATTTTCTGGGTTTCCGGCGCGATGTGCCGCAGCTTCTGGCGGCTTCGGATCTTTTCTTTTTTCCGTCGCTGCAGGAGGGCCTGCCCGTTTCCCAGATGGAAGCCATGGCGGCGGGGCTGCCCTGCGTGGTCAGCGATGTGCGCGGCAATGCCGATCTCATTCGCAACGGCGAAGGCGGCTTCCTGCGCAAGCCCTTTGATCACGAAGGCTTTGCTGAGGATATCACCCTTTTGCTGAGCGACCCCGCGCTGTGCGGCCGGATGGCTCAGCGCAACAAAAACATCATGAAGAACTACAGTCTGGATGCGGTGCTTGCGCAGATGACGGCGCTGTACCGCGAACAGCTCAACGGAAAACAGTAATGGAGGATCGATCATGCCCGGAACGCTGATCTATATCAACAACAGTGCGGTGGACGGAGCCGGAAAGCCCGACCCCTTCTTTCTGCAGGAACTGCCATGGCTGAAACAGCGTTTCGACCGCATCGTGGTCGTGAGCCAGGATGGCGTGCGCACCCTGACCGGCGAGGAGGAAAAGCGTTATCCGCTCATCAAGCCGCTGGACGGCATTCTGCTTTCCTTCCTCAAGCTGCCCTTTACCCGCGAACTGTGGCAGGAGCTGCGCCATTTGCATCGCGACGGCAAATTCAATATCCGCAATCTGGTGAAGGTAGCCGCCTTTACCCAGCGCGGCCTCAAAATGCACCATTGGGCGGAGCGCATGATGCGCGCCGTGAGCGAGCACAGCACCACGCTGTACGCCATGTGGATGAGCTTTGACGGCTACGCAGCCGCCCTTTGCAAAAAGAAGCACCCCGGCATGCGCTGCGTGGTGCGCGGCCATGCCTATGATATCGATACCGAACGCATCCCGCTCAATCCCTATTTTATGAAAAAGGTGATCGCGGACCGCGCCGACGGGCTGTACTTCATCAGCGAAACGGCAAAGCAGCAGTACCTGTCCTATATGCAGGGCCGGGTGGATGAAGAAAAGCTGCATGTGCTGGCAATGGGTTCCGGCGGCGAGCCGGTGGAAAGCTTCCGCGAGGCGCCTTTGTACACACAGGGAGTTCTGCGCGTGGTGAGCTGTGCGCAGGTGCTGCCCATCAAGCAGGTGGAGCTGATGGTGGAAGCGCTGAGCCAGTGGAAGGGCGTGCCGCTGTGCTGGACGCATATCGGCGGAGGCGAGGGGCTGGAGGAATTGCGCCAGCTGGCCGACCATAAGCTGGGTCCCAGGGAAAATGTGATCTGCGAGCTGCTGGGTCAGATGAAAGCAGCCAAAATCCAGAAGATCTACGAAGAACGCGCCTTTGACGTGATCGTCAACACCAGCCGCAAGGAGGGCGTGCCCATTTCCATCATGGAGGCCATGCGCCACGGCACCCCGGTGATTGCCCCTGCGGTGGGCGGCATTCCCGAGCTGGTCACCCCGGAAGTGGGCTGGCTGTATCAGCCGGAGGAGGGCGCACAGGGCGTTTTGAATGCATTGGAAAAGCTGGCGGCGTTCTCGCAGGAGGAGGCCGAAGCCATGCGCGCGCAGGTGCGCGCCTACTGGAACGACCATTGCTGTTCCAGCGCGCTTCTGCCCAGGCTCTTTCCGGAAGCTGCACGCTATACCCGGCGATAAGAACAGAGGGATGATATGGCAGATCAAAAACGAATTCTGATCATCAGCTACTATTTTGCGCCGCAGAACGTGATCGGCGCGGTGCGCCCCACCAAGCTGGCCAAGTATCTGACCCGTATGGGGCATGAGGTAACGGTCATCAGCGGCGGCGGTCTGGACGGCAAAACCGATCCCACGCTGGAACGTGACCTGCAGGAACTGAAGGATGTGCGCCTTTGCAAGGAATGGAGCCCGCTGAGGAACTGGTACATCCGCAAGGCAGCCAGAAAGCAGACGGCAGCGCCTGCCGCTCCGGCAGTGACGACAGCCGAAGAACCGCAGGAGCCCAAAGGCCTTAAAAAGCTGATCCTGCGCGCGGTGGATGCATTCTATGTGTATCTGGACTGGTTTGCCGACCGTAACTTCTGCCGGCTGGCCAAACGCGAACTCAAAAAGCTGAACGGCCCCTACGACGTGGTGTTTTCCACCTACGCCAGCTTTGCCGTTCACGAGGTTGCGCAGCAGGCCAAAAAGAAAGGCATTGCAAAGAAATGGTTTGCCGATTTCCGCGATGAGGTGGGCATGCCCTTTGCCTGCCAGGAAAAGCGCAAACAGCGCTATATGCAGATGATCCGCCGCGATGCGGATATCATCAGCGCGGTATCTGAGGGCTTCCTTGAAATGATGCGTTTTGATGATATCGGCCGCGTGCTGTCCAACGGCTTTGACCGGGAGGACATCCCGCAGGTGGAAGCCGGAGCGCAGGAAAAGGCCATGCGCTTTGTGTACTGCGGCCAGTTCAACATGGGCCGCAGGGATGTGAAGGACCGCGATCTGACCCCGGCTTTTCAGGCATTGAGCCAGCTGGTGCGGGAAGGCCTGATCCGCAGGGAAGAAATCCGGCTGGTCTATGCAGGCAATGAAGGCGCGCTTATGCGCCGCTACGCTGCCTCCTGCGGGCTGGAGGAATGCGTGGAGGATCACGGCCTGGTCAGCCGGAAGGAATCCATCCGGCTGCAGAAGAGCGGCGATGTGCTGCTGCTGGCCTCCGTTCACAGCGCTTCGCAGAAGGGCATTCTGACCGGCAAGCTGTTCGAGTACATGATGATGGACAAGCCCGTCATCTGCTGCATGGGCGGCGATCTGGCCGGAAGCGGCGTCAAACAGGTCATGCAGGAAACCGGCGTGGGCTGCTGCCGCGAGGAGGCCAACGCCTTGCAGGACGATGCGCAACTGCTGAATTACACCCGCATGCTGGTAGAAAACTGGCAAAGCGGCCGGAGCCTGCTGGAAGGCAGAAACGAGGCGGAAGTGGAAGCCTACGCCTATCCCGGTCTTGCCGGAACGCTGGAAAGCTGGATCGACGAATAAAGTGAAACGCTCTGTGCAAATGGATGCGCAGAGCGTTTCAGGCCGTCGAAAAAGCTCGCCTTCGGCGATCTTTTCCGCCGAAGAATGCACCGTTTGCCTACTCGCCTGACGGCTCGCCGGGCGGCAAACGGTGTAAGGAAAGCCTTGCTGCGCAAGGCTTTCGAAGCTGACGCACATGTCGTCAGCTTCGGAACAAGAGTCGGAGGGCT
>JAFYQB010000095.1 GCA_017547285.1 Clostridia bacterium | reverse complement strand
CTTTCCTTACACCGTTTGCCGCCCGGCGAGCCGTCAGGCGAGTAGGCAAACGGTGCATTCTTCGTCGGAAAAGATCGCGTCAGCGAGCTTTTTCGACGGCCTGAAGGAGGACCGGCGAAAGCCAGTCCTCCCGTTTGATTCAGTTGTGATTCAGCGAAGCTGTATATGCTTTACTGAGCAGCCTTCCAGGCATCGTACTGAGCCTGAACCTCGGCGATGACTGCGTCGATGCCGGCGTCAGCCAGAGCCTCGTTGAAAGCAGCCAGACCCAGATCCTCGTCGGCAGGATCCACGGTGCCGCACATGAGGGCGGGCGCGAATTCGTCGCAAACGCTGGTCACGGCAGCGATCTCATCAGCTACGTTGTCCTTCACAAAGCGGAAGCCCAGGGAGGCGGTGGCGACAGCGTCATTGGCGAAGTTCTGCAGCAGTTCGTTCTTGGCAGGATCTTCGCTGGTCAGCACGTACTGCAGCTTGGTGTTGCCCACGGTCCAGGCGCCGCCGTGCACGCCGTACCAGTTGGCGTTGCCGATTAGCTCAACCTGGGTATCGTTGGCCTTGGTGTAGTTCTGGCCTTCAGCGCCGAAGAGCATCAGGTTGACCAGCTTTTCGTCACAGTGCATCAGGTTGATGTACTGCATGGCCTTCTCGGGATTCTTGGAGGTTACGGGAATGCCGAACATGGAGCCGCCGGCGTGCGTGGTTACCACGTACTTGGGCTGCATGGTGATTTCCACGCACTCAAATTCAGCGGTGGCGTTGGCGGCGTACATTTCAGCGGCCTTGATGTTGTTGCCCTTCAGAGGAGCAGCCATCACCAGGAAGTCGCCGCGGCCGAAGGTGCCGTTGTAGTCAAAGGTGGTCAGAGCGTTTTCGGGATCGATGTAACCAGCCTCGCCCCACTTGTACATGGTCTCGATGTGAGCCTTCTGTTCTTCGGTGGCGAAGATGTTGTAGATGGTCTCGTCGAAGGTGCCGTCTTCATTGGCAGCCATCTTCATGGCAACCACGTTGTTGGTCATGCCGACCCAGTCGGGGCACCAGGGTTCATCGGTCCAGCGGCCGGCGGAGCCGTCCATCAGGTAGGGGTACTTCTCGGGGAACATTTCCTTGTACTTGGCCAGCCAGGGCTCCAGGTCCTCGGTGGTCTTGATGGAGGGATCATCAGCAACAACATCCCAGCCAATCGCCTTGGCGGCGGTCAGGTTGACGATGAAGCCTTCGGGAACGCACAATTCCTTGTTGGTGGGGATGCCGTAGAGCACGCCGTTCACGCGAACGCCGTCCAGGAAGGTCTGGGGCAGGGTCTCGGTGATGCCGGCGCCGTACTGGGCAACCAGATCATCCAGAGGCAGCAGCAGACCGCCGGAAACTTCAACCATGTACTCGCGCCAGTCAGCGGTGAAGATCATGTCCATCTTCTCGCCGGACTGCAGAGCGTTCACAGCCTTGTCGGTCCAGTCATCCCAGTCAACGATGTGGAAGGTGATGTTGGCGCCGATCAGCGGCTCGATGTACTCGTTGATCGCTTTTTCCACGCCTTCGCGAACAGCGGTGTTATCGCCGTTGCCGACCCAGTAGCAGTCGATCATGTACACTTCTTCAGCCATTGCGGGTACCGCGCTGAGGAGCATCAGCAGAGCCAGAAGCAGAGAAACGAGTTTACGCATATGGGGATCCTCCTTTTATTATTTTACAGGGATTTCGCCACCCTGTAAGATACGTTGTCAGCCCTTCACAGCGCCTACGGTGAGGCCCTTGATGAAGTACTTCTGGAAGAACGGATAGGCCAGAATGATGGGGCCTACCGTTACCACAGCCATGGCCATGCGGAAGGTTTCGGCGGGCAGGTTGCTTACGTTCACGCCGCCCATTTTGGAGGCGTTTTCCTTCAGGAAGCGCAGGTTGCTCATGGTCTGATAAATGGTGTACTGCAGATTGTAGAACTCGGACGAGTCATTGAGCAGCAGGCACTGACGGAAATCGTTCCACAGGCCTACGGCGCTGAAAAGCGCCACCGTTGCATAGCCGGGAATGGCCAGCGGCGCCACAATCTGAAACAGCGTGCGCCATTCGCCGCTGCCGTCGATGCGGGCGGATTCGATCACCTCTTCCGGAACATTCGAGTTATAGAATGTACGCATGATGATGACCCAGTATGCCGAAAAGCTCAGCGGCAGGAACAGCGCCCAAACCGTGTTTTTCAGTCCCAGAAAGCTGCGGCAGATGTTGTAGTAGCTGACCATGCCGCCGCTGAAAAGCATGGTAAAGAAAGAGAAGAAGGTAAAGAATTTGCGGAACTTGAAGTCGCGGCGGCTGAGGGCGTATGCGTACAGACCCACGGTCAGGGTGGAAAGAACGGTACCCGCAACTGTTGCAATCAGCGTGTTTTTGTAGGCGGTAATCATGACCGAGCCTTCGCGGAACAGGTAGGTGTAGGCGTTCAGCGAAAACTCCACCGGCCACAGGCGGTAGCCGTAGGTAGTAAGGGCTACTTCGCTGGAGATGGAGGCCACCACAATAATCCACAGCGGAAGAATGGTAAGCAGACAGCCAATGCAGAGCAGAATGTTAAAAAAGAGGTTGGTCTTTTTGGAAATCAGGTTGCGGGCCTCGCTTTTGGCGTTTCTGGGCTTTTTCCAGGGTTTTTCCTGTTTGGCGTAAGAGATCATGTCATGTCCTCCTTTCCCATCAGAACAGCGCCATGTCGGGCTGATGCCTGCGGATGATGGCGTTGGTGGTCAGGATCAGAACAAAGCCTACGACGGACTGGAAGAACGCCGCCGCGCCGGAGTAGCCGAAGGAGTTGCGCAGCTGGCCTTTCTTGAGGGTGTTGTACACATAGACGTCAATGGTTTGCGTTACATCCTTGATGGTGCCGGAACCGTTGGGCAGCGAGTAGAACATGTCAAAGTCGCCGTTGAAGATGCGGCCTACGGCCAGAATCTGCAGCATGACGATTACGGGCATCAGCTGCGGCAGGGTGATGTAGAGAAACTGCTGCCACTTGCTGGCACCGTCGATCGCGCCAGCCTCGTAGAGCTGCTCGTCAAAGCCGGTCAGCGTTGCCAGATAGATGATGGCACCCTGACCGGTGTATTTCCAGATCTGTGCAATGGTGAAAATGTAAGGCCAGTACTTTTTCTTGGAGTAGAACTTGATGGCCTTGCTGCCCGTCGCAGTAATGATCTGATTGACGATGCCGTCCGCGCTGATAAGCGCGTAGAGCGCGTACATGACCACGATCCAGCTGATGAAGTAGGGCATAAACATGATGGTGTGGTACACCTTGGCGGTGCGGCGGTTGCGCATTTCATTGATGATAACCGCCAGACCCACCTGCAGAACCAGGCCGACGAACATGAACAACAGGTTGTAGCCCACCGTATTGCGGATGAGGATGGGCGCTTCCTTGAGCAGGAAGGTGAAGTTATCCAGGCCCACCCATTCGGATCCGAAAAATACGCTGTACAGGAAGGTATCCTGCAGCCAGTGATCCGCCGGGGGAACCGTCATCTGGTAGAACTTGAACGCCAGCGTTGCGCCGGGCATGGGCAGATAAGCAAAAGCAAGCAGAAAGATCACGCCGGGCAATACCATCAGCAGATAGGCAAACTGCCGCTTGGTATTGCCGGCCATTCCCCGGCGCTTAGGTTTAATGGAATTGACGATCCCTTTTTCTGCCATATGATGGTATCTCCTTTCTGTCTTCGCAAGGTTCAGAACAGGAAAGACTGCCAGCAACGTAAACGATTAAGCTATATACAGTTCTATGCGCGCTCCTCATCGACTATGCGCGTTTTTGTTGTTATTATCATAACGCTATTGTATCCAAAAAGCAAGTAGATTTTGAAAAAAAGGGAATTTTTTTTACAAAAAGAACATTTACGACTGAAGAAGTGTATATAAAACACAACGACTGTTCTGGAGAACGCAGTCAGCGCTTCTGAAACGGTTGTTGTAATTACACCATCAAAAAGCGCCGGACTGAAGTCAGTCCGGCGCTTTTGAAAATAACAGGATCAGTGCTGCAGCTTGTACTGAGCAGTCAGCAGAGAACGGATTTCCATGATCTTGGTCAGGTTGCCGTGAATCTTGACCTGGCCGATCATGTACAGCTGGTCGAAGCTCACGTTGCCCTTGACCATATCCATCAGGTTGTCGAAGCTGGCGCTCATAAAGGCGTCTGCGTCACGCATGCTGCGGGGATAGATGTGGGCGCCGTCGCCATCGTAAATGATGCTCAGCACACCGCGTGCACGGCCGGTCATGGTGATTTCCACAGAGCGGAAGTAATCGGAGCCCTGCTGGAAGAAGCCATGCTTGAATTCATTGTATTCTGCAGCGCGCTCCCTGTAGGCATCAGCCAGCTGCTGGAAGGCTTCGTTGTAAGGCAGAACATCGCCGGGGGTCTCATCGGAAATTTCGGAATACATGCGCTGGTAGCGCTGCGCGCTCTTGGCCCAGGAGAAGTCCTTTTCCATGCAGCGGCGGCGGATGACCTCAAAGGTCTCGCGGTTGGCGAAATACACCTTCAACGCCTGGTTGATGGCCAGCTGCAGTTCGCGGGCCTGATAGGGGGAGAAGGAGAAGCCGTCGCCCAGACCGTCAAAGGAACGGTACTGACGCACGGAGTCCTTCAGGCCTCCGGTCTCATGCACGATCGGCACGGTGCCGTAGCGCATGGCCATCATCTGGCTCAGGCCGCAGGGCTCAAAGCGGGAGGGCATCAGGTAGAAGTCCGCGCCTGCAAATACCTGCGCAGCGGTATATTCGTTGAAATTGCTGGAGAAGCCGAACTGGCCGGGCCACTTGCGGGCGCACTCCTCAAAGTAATCGATATAGGCCTGGTCACCCTGACCGTAAATGATGATCTGCACGCCCATGTGCATCAGGCGGGGCAGGATCTCCTTGATCAGTTCAATGCCCTTCTGCTCTACCAGACGGGCAACGGATACCAGCAGAGGCCACTTGGGCTCCTGATACAGGCCGAACATTTCCTGAATATGGCGCTTGCATTCAGTCTTGCCGCTCATATCATCAACAGAGAACTTGGCGGGCAGGCGGTCATCCAGCATGGGATCGTACAGATTCATGTCAATGCCGTTCAGAATGCCGCGCAGCTTGCCGTCTACCATTTCCACCACGCCCTGCAGACCTACGCCGAATTCGGGACGGTGCAGTTCGCGCGCATAAGTAGCCGATACGGTGGATACGGCGTCCGCCATCAGCATGGCGCCCTTCATCAGGTTGATATCCTGACGTCCCTCGTACTCGTAGCCCAGACCGCCGTCATACCAGCCCCACGGCAGGGCAAAGGTATCCCACAGCTCGCTGGCGCCGAACTGGCCCTGATAGGCGATGTTGTGGATGGTATAAACGGTCTTGATGCTGCGCAGCTCCTTGCGGTGCGCCTGATCGTTCTTGAGGTAAATGATAACGGGTGCGGTTTCCCAGTCGTTGCAGTGCAGGATCTCCGGCATAAAGTCCAGATTTTCCAGTACATGCAGCACGGCGCGGCTGAACCAGGCGAAACGGAACTTGTCATCGTCATAGCCATACAGTTTGGGACGCAGGAACAGGCCCTCGTTATCCACAAACCAGACGGTTACGCCGTGCAGCTCGCCTCTGTACAGGCCGCAGTAGAGTTCTGCGTCGCCCAGACGGACAGCCGTTTCCGTTACAAAGGTCAGCTGATCGCCGAAACGCTCCTTCACGCACTGGTACATAGGGGTGATGATCGCAACCTCATTGCCTGCTTCCAGCAGAGCGGGGGGCAGGGAATAGGCAACGTCCGCCAGACCGCCGGACTTGGAGAACGGCGCGCATTCGCTGGTGACAAACAGAATCTTCATGTGTTTTCCTCCTGCAGGCCCCTTTTTGGGACCGGTTTGATTCAATTTTATATCCGACTGGCACAAAAGTCAACCAGACACTGCAATGGTTCGGCTGACCCTTCCTGAAATTTTACAGGAAGATGCAGGAAATAACAATGGCTTTATTGGTCACAAATGGTTGAAAATGGATCAAAATAGCCATGAATGGCGAAGTGCTTGAAAACCCTTGCAAACCACGGTACAATAACAAAACAGAAATATCAAGGAGGCGAACGGCGATGCCGCCCGTCCATATCATGATCAAACCGGTGTCCGGCGCATGCAACATGCGGTGCCGCTACTGCTTTTACTGCGATGAAATGACTCACCGTCAAACGGGTGTGCTGCCGCCCATGACGCTGGAAACGCTGGAAAACGTGGTTCGCCGCACGTTGATTTACGCGGATGACGCCGTTAACTTTGCTTTTCAGGGAGGCGAACCTACGCTGGCGGGACTGCCCTATTATGAGGCGCTGGTTCGTCTGGTTCGGCAGTACAACGCACGCCGTCTGCCCGTGCAGTATGCTTTGCAGACCAACGGCTTCGATCTTTCGGATGAGATGATCGCGTTTTTTGCCAGACATCATTTTCTGCTGGGCGTTTCGCTGGATGGCATTGCCCTCACGCACGATGCGCTACGCACGGATCAGCAGAATCATCCCACTCATGCGCGCGTGCTGGCAACCATCGAAAGGCTGAAAAAGGCCGGTGTGGAGTACAATGTGCTGTGCGTGGTAAATGCGCAGGTGGCGGCGCATGCACGCGAGGTATATCAGGCTCTTGCGCCTCACCGGTTCATCCAGTTCATTCCGTGTCTGGACGGGCTGGACGGCCGTCCGCAGGCGCATGCGCTGGATGAGGAAAGCTATCTCGCCTTCCTCCAAACCACATTTGATCTGTATGAAAAGGATTTCCGGAGCGGCCATCCGGTCAGCGTCCGTCAGTTCGATAACTGGCTTCAAATGCTGCTTGGCATGCCGCCGGAAAGCTGTGCCATGCGTGGTGCGTGCAGCTTGCAGTATATTGTGGAGAGCGACGGGTCCGTGTACCCCTGCGATTTTTACGCGCTGGATGAATGGAAGCTTGGCAGCCTGAACGAGCAGCCGCTGCGCCGCATGGCAAGGAGCGAGATCGGGCAAACCTTTATCCGACCATCACTGGCTGTGCCGGAAAAGTGCGAAACCTGCCAATGGTATGGTCTGTGCAGAAACGGCTGCCGCAGGGAACGGGATCCCCGGACCGGGCTCAACCGCTGGTGCGGAGTGATACAGGCGTTCTGGGCATATGCCGGGCACCGGATGAAAACGCTGGCACATGAAATTCAAAAACGGCAGGTCTGAAAATGATTCTGTCCGTTTAATACCTCAGCTTGTCGATAAACCCATTGGGAGGCGTCGGAGGGCCGCAGCCCTCCGACTCTTGTTCCGAAGCTGACGACATGTGCGTCAGCTTCGGAAGCCTTGCGCAGCAAGGCTTTCCTTACACCGTTTGCCGCCCGGCGAGCCGT
>JAFYQB010000094.1 GCA_017547285.1 Clostridia bacterium | reverse complement strand
TGACGCACATGTCGTCAGCTTCGGAACAAGAGTCGGAGGGCTGCGGCCCTCCGACGCCTCCCAAGGGGTTTATCGACAAGCTGGAGCCGCCGTTCAGAACGGCGGCTTCATTTCTGTTATCATAATGAAACGGAAACGCTGCATTAGGCACTTCTGTAAAAGAACAGACCATGTCTGACATGGCTGAATCTATTGACAAAAAACGCCGTTTCGTGTATTATACTTAGTCGAACATATCAGGAAAGGGGCGTTCGACTGTGAAGTTGAACAAGGCGTTGGTATACCAGCAGGGCCAGCTCGCAGAGCGTAGTGTTTCTGTTTCCAATGATGGTATTGTTGACGTTTCCGCCTCTCCTGTTGCTGGCGTTTCTGGTCATTCCTATCTTGTTGTACCGGGTCTTGTTGATGTTCATGTGCATCTTCGGGAGCCGGGGTTTTTTTATAAGGAGACCATTGCCAGCGGCACGAAGGCGGCGGCAAGAGGCGGCTACACCACGGTGTGCGCCATGCCCAATCTGAATCCTGCACCGGACTGTGTGGAACATCTGCAAATGCAGCTGGACATTATTGAGCGCGATGCCGAGGTGTGGGTGCTGCCCTACGGCTGCATCACCAGAGGCCAGAAGGGCGGCGGCGAATTGTGCGACTATGAAGCCATGATGCCCTATGTGGCTGGCTTCTCCGATGACGGCAAGGGCGTGCAGGACGACGACACCATGCGCGAGGCCATGAAGCGTGTGAAGGCTGCAGGCGGCATGATTGTCGCTCACTGCGAGGATGAAAGCCTGCTGCGTGCCGGTTATATCCATGACGGCGAGTACGCGAAGCTGCACGGACACCGCGGCATCTGCTCTGAAAGCGAATGGAAGCAGGTGGAGCGCGATTTGCAGCTGGTGCGCGAAACCGGCTGCCGCTACCATGTGTGCCATGTATCCACCAGGGAAACGGTGGAGCTGATCCGCAAGGCCAAGGCGGAAGGGCTGGACGTTACCTGCGAGACTGGTCCGCACTACCTGACCATGTGCGATATGGACCTGCAGGAGGATGGACGTTTCAAGATGAATCCCCCCATCCGCTCCGCTGAGGACCAAGACGCGCTGGTGGCCGGTCTGCTGGACGGTACGGTGGATATGATCGCCACCGACCACGCGCCGCACAGCGCGGAGGAAAAGAGCCGCGGTCTGGAAAAGAGCCTGATGGGCGTGGTGGGTCTGGAAACGGCGTTTGCCGTTCTTTATACCGGGCTGGTCAAAACCGGCAAGGTGCCGCTGGAAGTGATCCTGAAAGCGCTGACGGATAACCCCCGCAAGCGCTTCGGTTTGCCGGAGGTTCATCTGGAAAGCGGCGAAGCACAGGACTTTGCCATCTTTGATCTGGATTGTGAATATACCATCGATCCTGAAACTTTTGTCAGCATGGGGCATGCAACCCCCTTTGCCGGCTGGCAGGTACAGGGCGAATGCATTTATACAAGTGTAGGAGGCGAGGCAGTATGGCAGAAAAAATGATGAAGCAGCGCAAGCTGGTGCTGGCAAACGGCGCTGAGTTCGTGGGCGTTGGCTTCGGCGCGGATACCGACGCGCTGTGTGAGCTGGTGTTCAATACCTCGATGGTGGGCTATCAGGAGATCGTGACCGATCCCGGCTATGCCGATCAGATGGTGATGATGACCTACCCCCTCATCGGCAACTACGGCATCAACGATGAGGACAGCGAGACCCGCGTGCCCACGCTCAGCGGCATGGTGGTGCGTGAGTACTGCGACGAACCCTCCAACTTCCGCTATACCAAAACGCTTTCCGAACTGCTGGAAGAAAGCAATGTGCCCGGCCTGAGCGATGTGGACACCCGCGCCATCACCCGCATCCTGCGTGATGAAGGCAGCATGACCGCCCTGATCTGCGACGCCGATGTGCCCCACGAAGAAGCCATGGCCCGCATCAAGGCTTATGTGGCTCCCACCGACAGCGTGCGCCGCGTCAGCTGCAAAAAGAAGAACTATGCCCGCACTCCCAATCCCCGCTACAGTGTGGTAGCGATTGACTGCGGCATCAAGCAGAGCCTGATCAGGGCGCTCAACAGCGTTGGCTGCAATGTGACCGTTGTGCCCTACAACACCACCGCTGCAGAGATTCTTTCCTACAAGCCGGATGGCCTGTATATTTCCGACGGCCCCGGCAACCCCGCCGATGTGCCTGAGGTGATTGAAACCATCGCCGCTCTGCGCGGCAAGCTGCCCATGTTCGGCGTGTGTCTGGGTCACGAGCTGATGGCGCTGGCCTGCGGCGCAAAGACGCTTCGCCAGCAGTGCGGCCGCTATGGCGCCAACCAGCCTGTGCGTGTAGTGGAGACCGGCCGTCTGGAGATCCCGCGCCAGAACCGCAGCTATGTGGTGGCGGAAGCTTCGCTGGAAGGCACCGGTCTGAAGGTGACCCACCGGAGCGTAATGGATGATACCATCGAAGGCCTGGCCTGCATGAAGGACCGCATGTTCAGCGTGCAGTATGCGCCCGTGGATGACAAGCTTTACAAACAGTTTACCGCTATGATGGAGGAGGGAAAGCGCAATGCCTAAGCGTACAGATATTCACCGCATTCTGGTGATCGGTTCCGGCCCCATCGTGATCGGTCAGGCCGCCGAATTTGACTATGCCGGCACGCAGGCCTGTCTGGCTCTGCGCGAAGAAGGCTATGAGGTGATCCTGGTCAACTCCAACCCCGCGACCATTATGACCGATACCGACATTGCCGATAAGGTCTATATGGAGCCCCTGACGCTGGAATACCTGGCCAAGATCCTGCGCTACGAGCGCCCCGACGCCATCCTGCCTGGTCTGGGCGGCCAGACCGGTCTGAACCTGGCCATGCAGCTCAAGCGCAAGGGCGTGCTTGACGAATGCGGCGTGGAAATTCTGGGCACCAGCTTTGAGAGCATCGACCGCGCTGAGGATCGTGAAAAGTTCAAGGAACTGTGCGAAGAACTGGGCGAGCCCGTGCTGCCCTCCGTCATCGCTACCACCATGGAAGAGGGCTTCGCGGCTGCCGAGGAAATCGGCTATCCCGTGGTTCTGCGTCCCGCCTTTACCCTGGGCGGCACCGGCGGCGGTTTTGCCGATAATCCCGAAGAACTGGAAGAGCTGCTCAAGAACGGCCTCAAGCTGTCTCCCGTGCATCAGGTGCTGGTGGAAAAGAGCATCAAGGGCTACAAGGAGATCGAGTTCGAGGTCATGCGCGATGACAATGATACCGCCATCGCCATCTGCTCCATGGAGAACATCGACCCCGTGGGCATTCACACCGGTGACTCCATCGTTGTTGCTCCTGCCCAGACCCTGACCCTGAAGGAAACCGCCATGCTCAAGGAGAGCGCCCTCAAAATCATCCGCGCCCTCAAAATTGCCGGCGGCTGCAACGTTCAGTTCGCGCTGGATCCCTACAGCTTCCAGTACTACCTGATCGAGATCAACCCCCGCGTGAGCCGTTCCTCCGCGCTGGCTTCCAAGGCCAGCGGCTTCCCCATTGCCCGCGTGACCGCCAAGGTGGCCGTTGGCATGTATCTGGAAGAGATTCAGCTGGCGGCGATCCCCGCCTGCTTCGAGCCCGCGCTGGACTATGTGGTGGCCAAACTGGCCCGCTTCCCCTTTGACAAGCTGGAAGGCGCCAGCAACAAGCTTTCCACCCAGATGAAGGCCACCGGCGAGGTCATGTCCATCGGCCGCACCATCGAAGAAGCGCTGCTCAAGGGCGTGCGTTCTCTGGAAACCGGCGTGTGCCACATTTACAGCCCCAAGTTTGACAGCTGGAACAACGATCAGCTGCTGGAATACATCCGCGAAGGCACGGACGACCGTCTTTACGCCATTGCCCAGCTCATCCGCAACGGTGTGGACCTTGGTCTGATCTATGATCACACCAAGATCGACATGTTTTTCCTGGACAAGATCCGCAACATCGTGAAGATGGAAAGCGTGGTCAAGGCCAGCCCCATGGATGCGGAAGTGCTCAGGAAGGCCAAGCGCATGGGCTTCGGCGACAAGTACATTGGCCAGGTCTGGGGCAAGACCGAAAAGGAAATCGTGAATTTCCGCTTTGAAAACGGCATCCGCCCCGTTTATAAGACCATCGATACCTGTGCCGGCGAGTTCAAGAGCTACGTGCCCTATCTGTACTCTACCTACGAAGGCGAGTGCGAATCCGTGATCACCGACCGCAAGAAGGTGATCGTGCTGGGCTCCGGTCCCATCCGCATCGGCCAGGGCGTGGAATTCGACTATTCCACCGTACATGCCATCTGGACCATCCGCCGCATGGGCTACGAAGCCATCATTATCAACAACAACCCCGAAACCGTATCCACCGACTACACCACCTCTGACAAGCTCTACTTTGAGCCCCTCACGGTGGAAGACGTCATGAACATCATCACCCTCGAAAAGCCCGAGGGCGTGGTGGTCAGCCTGGGCGGTCAGACCGCCATCAACCTGGCCGACCGTCTGCACGATATGGGCGTGAAGATCATTGGTACTGACGTGGAAGCCATCACCCGCGCCGAAAACCGTGATGCGTTCGAAAAGATCATGGAAGAGCTGGGCATTCCCCAGCCCGACGGCGAGGCTGTGACCGATATCGAGGCCGGCGTGCGCGTGGCCAAGCGCATTGGCTACCCCGTGCTGGTTCGTCCCAGCTACGTACTGGGCGGCCGCGCCATGCAGATCGTGCCTGATGAAGACGCTCTGCGCCTGTACCTGAAGACCGCCGTGCTTGTGAGCGAAGACCAGCCCGTGCTGGTTGACCACTACATCACCGGCAAGGAGCTGGAAACCGACGCGGTGTGCGACGGCGAGAATGTCTACATCCCCGGCATTATGGAGCACGTAGAACGCACCGGCGTTCACTCCGGCGACTCCATCAGCGTCTATCCCACCTTCTCCGTGAACGAAAAGGTGTGCCAGACCATCATCGACTATACTGTACGTCTGGGTCTGGGCATTGGCATCAAGGGTCTGTACAACATTCAGTTCATCGTGGACAAGAACGATGACGTGTACGTGATCGAGGTCAACCCCCGTTCTTCCCGTACCGTGCCGTTCCTGAGCAAGGCCACCGGCGTGCCGCTGGCGGATATCGCTACCAAGGTGATGCTGGGCCACAGCCTGCGCGAGCAGGGCATCACGGATACGGTTGCCCCGCGCTCCAAGCGCTGGTTCGTCAAGGCGCCCGCCTTCAGCTTCAGCAAGCTGCGCGGCATGGACGCCTACCTCACCCCCGAAATGAAGTCCACCGGCGAAGCCATCGGCTATGACCGCAGCCTCACTCGCGCCCTGTACAAGGCCATGCAGGCTTCCGGCATGAATGTGGCCAACTACGGCACCATCCTGGTGACCATCGCTGATAACGACAAGGAAGAGGCGCTGCCGCTGATCCGCCGTTTCTACGATCTGGGCTTCAACATTGAGGCTACTCCCGGCACCGCCGAGTTCCTCAAGTCTCACGGCATCCGCACCCGCACCCGCCGCAAGATCAGCGACGGCAGCGAGGAGATTCTCAACTCCATCCGCAAAGGTCACGTGAACTACGTAATCAACACCCGCGAAGCTGCCGGTGCGCACGCCAGTGATGGCGCTGAAATCCGCCGCTGCGCCGTGGAAAACAACGTGACCATGTTCACCGCGCTGGACACCGTGCGCGTGCTGCTGGAAGTGCTGGAAGAGATCACCCTCTGCATCTCCACCATCGACGCTCAAGACTAAGCAGGGGCTGAGCCCCTGCACCCCAGATTGCGGCCATTTCATGGCCGCAAGGGTTGAATTTTGAGTTTTGGGTTGCAGCTAAGACCGCCGGAGGTCAAACAACGACCTCCGGCTCGCAACTGGTTTTGCGCCCCTCGTGAGAGGGAGCTGTCACCGAAGGTGACTGAGGGGTAGCCCCAACCTATGACACCACAAAAGCATGCAGAAAGTTACCCCTCCGGCCCTTTGGGCCACCCCCCTCTGCTGAGGGGAGGAAAGGCGGGGGAGAGGAGCATACTGATGAAATTTACCATCAAGGAGCAGCGAAAGCTGACCTCCACTGTCTACTTTATGCGCCTGGAAGGCGATACCACGGGCATCAGCAAGACGGGCCAGTTTGTGCAGATCCAGCTGCCCGGCTTCTATCTGCGCCGTCCCATCTCCATCAACGACTGGACCTGCGGCGAAAACGGCACGCTGGATCTGATCTACAAGGTGGTCGGTCACGGCACGGAGGCCATGAAGCTTCTGCCGGACGGCACGGAGCTGGACCTGCTGATCGGCCTGGGCAACGGTTACAACATTGACGGCGATGAAAAGAAGCCTCTGCTGATTGGCGGCGGCGTGGGCGTGCCCCCGCTGTACGCGCTGTGCAAGGCTTTGATCGCGCAGGGCAAGCAGCCCTCTGTGGTACTGGGCTTCAATACCGCCAGCGAAGTGTTCTGGAAGGACGAGTTTGAAGCGCTGGGCGTGCCTGTGACTGTGACCACCGCGGACGGCACCATGGGCGTGAAGGGCTTCGTGACTTCCGCCATGGACGGCGACTTTGACTATGTATACACCTGCGGCCCCGAACCCATGTTCAAGGCCGTGTACAAGGTACTGGACGAGAAGGGCATTTCCGGCCAGTTCAGCTTTGAGGAGCGTATGGCCTGCGGCTTCGGCGTTTGCATGGGCTGCTCCTGCAAAACCAAGTACGGCAACAAGCGCATCTGCAAGGATGGCCCTGTGCTGGTGAAGGAGGAGATCATATGGTAAACACCAAGGTTACCTTGTCCGGCTGGACGCTGGATAATCCTCTGATCCCTGCCAGCGGTACCTTCGGATTCGGCAAGGAATTTGCGGAGCTGTGGGATATCAACATGCTCGGCTCCTTCTCCTTCAAGGGCACCACGCTGGAGCCCCGTTTCGGCAACCCCACCCCGCGCATTGCGGAGTGCACTGCCGGCATGATCAACGCCGTGGGCCTTCAGAACCCCGGCATCCACCACGTCATTGAACACGAGCTGCCCGAAATGAAGAAGTATTTCCACAAGAAAGTGGTTGCCAACATTTCCGGCTTTTCCATTGATGAATACGTGGAGTGCTGCCGCCTGATCGACAAGGAGGATCAGGTGGGCATTATCGAAGTCAACGTGTCCTGCCCCAACGTGCACGGCGGCGGCATGGCCTTCGGCACCAGCCCGGAGAATGCTGCGGCAGTTACCAAGGCCGTCAAGGCCGTTACCACCAAGCCTGTGTACATCAAGCTGAGCCCCAACGTGACCGACATTGTGGCGGTTGCAAAGGCCTGCGAGGCTGCGGGCGCGGATGGTTTGAGCCTGATCAATACCATGCTTGGCATGCGCATTGACCTCAAAACCAAGAAACCTGTCATTGCCAACACCATGGGCGGCTTCTCCGGCCCGGCCATCTTCCCGGTGGCCCTGCGCATGGTGTATCAGGTGGCGCGCGCTGTGAATATTCCCATCATCGGCATGGGCGGCGTGGCTACCGCAGAAGATGTGATCGAGATGATGCTCGCCGGCGCTACCGCTGTGCAGATCGGCGCGCAGAATCTGGTGGATCCCTTTGTGTGTCCCAAAATCATCAACGAGCTGCCTGAGGTCATGCAGAAGTATGGCATCAGCAGCCTTGAAGAAATTATCGGAGGTGCCTGGAAATGAATCGTGACGTCATCATTGCCTGCGACTTCGCCAGTCGCGAAGCCACTCTTGCCTTCCTGGACAAGTTTACCGATGTGAAGCCCTTTGTGAAGATCGGCATGGAGCTGTACTATGCCGAGGGCCCCGAAATTGTTCGTGAGATCAAGAAGCGCGGCCACAAGATCTTCCTGGATCTGAAGCTGCATGACATTCCCAACACTGTGAAGAAGGCCATGTCCGTTCTGCGTAATCTGGATGTGGACGTAACCAACCTGCACGCCGCCGGCACCACCGCCATGATGAAGGCCGCTATCGAAGGCCTGACCCGCGAGGACGGCACCCGTCCTCTGCTGATCGCCGTGACCCAGCTCACTTCCACCGATCAGGAAGCCATGGAAAAGGACCTGCTGATCAAGGAACCCATCGACGAAGTCGTGATGCACTATGCCGAGACCGCCAAGAATGCCGGTCTGGACGGCGTTGTTTGCTCTCCTCTGGAAGCCGGCAAGGTACACGCTCGCTGCGGCGAGAAGTTCCTGACCGTTACCCCCGGCGTACGCTTTGCCGACGGCGATGTGGGCGACCAGAAGCGCGTCATGACGCCCGCTGCTGCCCGTGAAATCGGCTCCGACCTGATCGTGGTGGGCCGTCCCATCACCGCTGCCGAGGATCCTGTGGCTGCCTACAAGCGCTGCGTGCGTGAATTTGTGGGTGAATAATCCCGCTGCAGGAGGGAAGGAAATGCCTGTTCGTATTCTGGAAGTTCGCAGAGAGCATTGCCCTGCCGTGCGCCTGATTGGCAGGCGTTATGAAGCTGCGCCTGATTGGGGCGAGTGGTGGGAAAATGGCTGGTTTGATACGCTGGAGAAACAGCCGCGTATTGATTTCAATGGCGATGCATATATCGGCGCTGTGCGCGTTGTGAATGGCGTTCCGGAACGCTGGATCGGCATGTTCTTTCCAGAGAATGCAAAAATTCCGCAGGGCTTTGAGGCTGTGGAAATTCCGCCGCTGGATTATGCTGTATGCTATTTGTACGGCAAAGAAGGCAGCCGTGATTTCTATACCATGGAAACCCATGAAAACTGCCTGAAAGCGCTGGCGTCGGCGGGGTATGTGCGCCTTGAAGACGGCTGGTGCTTTGAGCGGTATCAGTGTCCCCGCTTTACCACGCCGGATGAGCACGGCTGTGTGATTCTGGATTATGGTATTTCCGTCCTGTAACGTTTCATCAACAAAAGCTGAAACATTCGAAAGGAGACCTGCAACATGGAAGCTTACAAGAGAGAGTTTATTCAGTTCCTGGAAGGCGCCGGTGTTTTGAAGTTTGGCGATTTCACCGCCAAGTCCGGCCGCAAAATTCCCTATTTCATCAATGCCGGCATGATCAAGACCGGCGACCAGATCACCAAGATGGGCGAGTTCTACGCCAAGGCCTATTTTGAAAAGCTGGGCAAGAAGCAGGCCGTTCTGTACGGACCTGCCTATAAGGGCATTTCCCTGTCCATCTCCGCCGCGGTCGCTCTGAGCCGCAACGACCTCAACGTGCCCTTCTTCTTCAACCGCAAGGAAGTGAAGGATCACGGTGAGGGCGGCAGCTTTGTGGGCTATGTGCCCCAGGCAGGCGAAGAGATCGTCATTATTGAGGACGTGATCACCGCCGGCACTGCCATCCGCGAAAGCATGGAAATCCTGAGCCATGTGGAAGGCGCCAAGGTTATTGCCACCTTCATCATGGTGGACCGCAAGGAAAAGGGTCAGACTGAAAAGGGCGCCATGCAGGAGATCGAGGAGCAGTTCGGCTTCCCGGTATACTCTGTTGTAGACGTATACGACATCATCGAGTATCTGGAAGAGGATGAAAAGAACGCCGAGAATGTGCAGCGCATCAAGAACTATCTGGCTGTGAACGGAGCAAAGGCATGAGACACCTGCTTGATATTCGCGACCTGAGCCTGGAAGAAATCGACCAGCTGCTGGACCGTGCGGAAGATATCATCGAAAATCCCAAAAAGTATTCTGAGTGTATGCATGGCAAAAAGCTGGCCACGCTGTTCTTTGAGCCCTCCACCCGTACCCGTCTTTCCTTTGAGGCGGCCATGATGGAACTGGGCGGCAATGTGCTGGGCTTTTCCGAGGCCAAGAGTTCTTCGGCCGCCAAGGGTGAAAGCGTAGCCGATACTGTGCGTACCGTGAGCTGCTATGCCGATATCATCGCCATGCGTCATCCCCGCGAGGGCGCGCCCACTGCTGCGGCGCAGGTCTGCCCTGTGCCGATCATCAATGCTGGTGACGGCGGCCACAATCATCCCACCCAGACGCTGACCGACCTGCTGACCATTCGCCGTGAAAAAGGCCGTCTGAATCAGCTGGTAATCGGTTTCTGCGGCGACCTCAAGTTTGGCCGCACGGTGCACAGCCTCATTCACGCCATGATGCGCTATGAAGACATCCGCTTTGTGTTCATCTCCCCCAAGGAGCTGCGTGTGCCGGATTATGTGCTGGAGACCCTGCAGAAGCACGGCATTGGCTACACTGAGGTGGAGAAGCTGGAGGATGTCATTGGCACGCTGGACGTGCTGTACATGACCCGTGTGCAGCGTGAGCGTTTCTTCAATGAAGAAGAATATCTGCGCCTGAAGGACAGCTATGTGCTTGATCTGGAGAAGATGGAACTGGCCCGCAAGGACCTGGCTGTTTTGCATCCCCTGCCTCGTGTAAACGAGATCAGCGTGAAGGTGGACAGCGATCCCCGCGCCTGCTATTTCCGTCAGGTGCTGTACGGCAAGTTCGTGCGCGAAGCCCTGCTGATGAAGCTTTTGGAGGTAGAGGTATGAATATCGACAGCATCCAGAATGGCTATGTAATCGACCATATCCGCGCTGGCAATGCCATGGAGATCTACAAGTATCTGGGTCTGGATAACCTGGATTGCTCTGTGGCCATCATTCGCAATGCCAAAAGTCAGAAGAACCAGGGCAAAAAGGATATTATCAAGATCGATCAGGAGATCGAAATGGATCTGGATCTGCTGGCCTATATCGATCCCGGCGTGACTGTTAACGTCATCCGCGACGGTCAGCTGGTGGAAAAGCGCAAGCCTGAAATGCCAAAACGTATCGTGAACGTGATGAAATGCAAAAATCCGCGCTGTATCACCCAGGTGGAACAGGAGCTGGATCAGGTATTCGTGCTGACTGATAAGGAACAGCAGACCTACCGCTGCTACTATTGCGAGGCGCTGAGCCGTTAAACGATGAAAAAATCCCTCGGAGTGAAAAACTCTGAGGGATTTTTTATAGTTGGAGCTTGAAAAAGGGGATAAGAGGGAGAAGAGTGAGAGCGGTTTTTGTCTCTGAATGCACTGAAAATGACAAGAAAAAAGTTTTTTGAAAAATCAAAAAGAAAATCGGTAGTTTTAGGGTGAAAATGGAATGTTTTCTGATTTTAAGACGGATTTGCTGGCAAGGGAAGATGTCAAAATAACGACTGTTTTCTGCTTTAATTGGATGTAACGTTCGTAAATCATCGAACAAATCAGCTATATAATGAAAGTATATTCGTATTTTGAAAAAACTTCAAAAAAAGTGAAAAAACTTTTCAAAAAAGTGTTGACAACCATATAGGAGTGTGCTATTATGTACAAGCTCGCTCGAGAGCACAGCACTTGAGAGAGCACCGAACCTTGAAAACGATACAGAATATAAGAAACGCAAACGACAGTCAATAACTTGAGTTTATGCTACTCTTGATAGAGAAGCTTAACGGATTAAACATAAGAGTTTGATCCTGGCTCAGGACGAACGCTGGCGGCGTGCC
>JAFYQB010000093.1 GCA_017547285.1 Clostridia bacterium | reverse complement strand
GGCGAGCCGTCAGGCGAGTAGGCAAACGGTGCATTCTTCGGCGGAAAAGATCGCCGAAGGCGAGCTTTTTCGACGGCCTGATGAATGCCCGGAAAGCATTGCTTCCCGGGCATTCATTTATTTGATTGTAATCCAGTAACGCTGTTCTATAACGCCGTCCACTTCTACCTCGTTTTCCAGTACGCCGCCGTTGTTGATGATGCTTTTGGCTGAACCGATGTTCTCTTTATTGCAGACCATCAGCACTCTTTCAATGCCCAGCTTTCTGCATTCTTCCAGCGCAAGGCCAATCATCGCTGTTGCAACGCCTTTGCGCCGTTCAGTTGGGCGTACACCATCGCCAATGTGACCGCCGTTCAGCAGAAGCGCCTCATTCAGATAATGGCGGATATTGACTGCTCCGACCATGATATTCCGTTCTTCATCCAGACAGAAAAATGTGGACGCAGGCACAAAGCCGTTGCGTGGTTCTTTCAATTCAACCGAATCACAGTAGCGTTCAAAATCGTGATAATCCATCACGCGAATGGCGTATGGCACGATGGTTTCCCCTGTAGCAGACCATTCATCCATCATTTCTGTGATCTGATGACGAAATTCTTCCGAGGCTTTTACCAGTTTCAGTTTCATTTTCTCCTCCATATGTGTATGCCCGCCTGCTTATTCGGCAGACGGGCCATGTTTTTACAGGTTGGCAGCGAGCATCACGCCAAGTTCTGTGTCAAAACCAAGAGATTGATACATGGCTGTATCCGGATAGGAACAGCCGACCAGCAGACTGGCATAATCGTTCGCCTTGCACCATTCGCGCGCAGCATTTACAAGCTGCCGCGCAGCGCCGCATCCACGATCTTCCGGATAGATGAAAAAGTCATCAAATACGCCGCAGGCTTTGCAGGCGAAGGTCGAAAAGCAGGGGCTAACGGAACACATTCCTATCAATCTGCCACTCTTGCGCGCCCCAAAGAAAAGAATCTTCTCTGCAGCTACCGCCTCTGCCAATTGGCGAAAGTGCTCCAATGTCATCTCTTCCTCGCCTACTTCTTTCAAAAAGGCGTTTTCCAGCTGCCATAGCTCATCCATGTTTTTCAAAATTTCCACAGTGATATTCAGGTTTTCCATTGGGCATTCCTCCATTCATTTTGGAGGATCAAATTCCGTGGATCCTCCTTGCACGGTTCTTCATGAAAAAATCAGCCCTTTCTGTGAAAAGTACCGTTTGCCAAACAGTCTGTTTTGATTATATAATAGTAACACCTTTTTAGCAAGCGGGAGGTATGTATGGATTCCAATCCTTCGCTCCAATTGCGCTCCTATGAGCCTTCGGATTTTTCATCCATTCAAAACTGGGTAACAGACGAACGTACCCATGCACTGTGGTCAGCCGGACATATGCCGTCGCCCCTTACAGCAACCGCTTTGGCTGAAAAACTGCTGCAAGGCAAGGCGCGTTGGAATGATGAAGCGTTTGTATGCGCTGACGAGCATGATCAGCCGATTGGGTTTGCAGTTTGCTCTATAACGCCTGAAAAGCATCGTGCGCACATCAAATATGTTATTGTTAATCCAATGCTGCGAGGCTCCGGCATAGGCACACGCATGATCGAAATGCTGCTTAATTTCTTGTTTGATACAGTTATTGTACATTTCGTAACGTTGAATGTATTTGATATTAATACATCTGCTATTCGGTGTTATCAGAAGGCCGGTTTTAGAATCATCAGCGTTACGCCCGATGTATTTTCCTTTCAAAATGAACAATGGGGGCGTATCTCCATGCAGAAAGACCGCTGACAATCAGCGGTCTTTCTGCATTCAGATTTTAACCTGTGCAATTCCATCTTCACCGTATACGATCCTGTCGCCGGAAGCATTCATTTCATCCACATAAGCCAGATATGCCTCTTTGCTTTCAAACAGCGGTTTGTACTCATCCACGATCTTTTGAGCACGTTCTGCCCCATTGCCCATCAAAAGACTCAGCATCACCAGCTGCCATTTGGCGCAGGTTACGCAGGCCAGTTCCGGATCTTCGATGTAGTAATCGTTGCCATGACTCCTTCCGACGGCACCCGGCGCATAGGGATGCACCACGGGCATAACACAGGAAAGATCGCCCATATCAGTGCTGCCAGAACCCTTGCCAGAGCCCATATAAAAATCCAGGTCTGGCATAGCGATAGCAGATGCCTCCTGTGCCACGCGCATCATATCCTCATCATTGTTCAGCGGCGCATAGCCGGGAATATCGATGATTTCGATATTGGTACCAATGGACAGCGCAGCGCCCGTAAACGCTTGATTCACGCGCTTGTTGGCGCTGGCAATTCCTTCGAAGCTGGAACCGCGCACATAGCTTTCCAGACGGACAGTTTCCGGGATGGCGTTCACCATATCGCCGCCGTGGGTGATGATGGGATGCACACGGATGATATCCGATTCACGGAAGGTTTCGCGAATGGCATTGACGGCGTTCAAGCCGCAGTTGGCTGCATACAGCGCATTGCGTCCATCCCATGGAGAGCCGCCAGCATGCGCAGCAACGCCCTTATAAACGATCCGCTTGGCCACGCAGCCCACAGAACCCTGCTGCACAGACGGCACCTTGACAGAGGTATGCACCATAAACGCCAGATCTACTCCGTCAAACAAACCGCGGGACAGGGATTCCGGCTTGCCGCCAAAGTACCTGATCTTGCCTTCTGCGCGAAGCTGGCTGCGGTACTCGATTTCCAGCAGTTCCTCCGCAGGTACGGCGCACAAACGAATACGACCACTCAAACCATCCAGCGCACCGGGTTCCTTCAGTGCAGCCGCTACACCGATGAGCGCTGCACACTGCGCATTGTGACCACAGGAGTGAACCGCACCCGTTACAGGATCCGCTTCGGGATGGTTGGGGCAAATGATGGAGTCCAACTCACCCAGAATCAACAGTTCAGGGCCGGGACGGCCTGTATCAATTCTGGTAATAAAGCCGGTCAAATTTTCAGGACATTCCAGTTCATAGCCCAACCTGGTAAATACATCCTTCATATACTGCGAGGTCTTTTCCTCACGGTAGCCGGTTTCGGGATGCTTCCAGATATATCGCTCCGCTTCCAGAATCAAATCGCGGTACTTATCCACCGCATTCATCAGATTTTGCATATTCATTTCTCCTTTCATTGCGCTCGGGTAATAAAATGACCGGATTTACATTCCATAATTTGATCTTTTAAAAATTCAGGATAGACTGTCAGCCCGTTCAGTTCGTTGATCGGTATCCATCCGATTTCGATACGGGGATTTTCCTTTTGCGGATGGTAACAGCCGTCATCCGGAAAATCGCTGTCTTTGCAAAACTCCGCCAGATAATAGAAAGACAGCGTATGCGTCAGTTTTCCCCGCCATTCCCAGAAACATTCCTCTGTCCACAGCATACGCTTGCATTCGATATCAACGCCAAGTTCTTCCTGAAATTCTCGAACAACTGCTTCTTCACCTGTTTCTCCCAACTGCACGTGACCACCTACAAGCGCGTATTCTGTACCATCGCGCTGCAAAAGCACCTTGCCATTACGGATGATTACGCCCGCACAGCGGAAGTTGCAGGTGCCTTCTTCCGACCGAAACAGCCAATCCCTTGCCATTTGATATCTCCTTATGCGTTCAGCAAATGATAATAATAGACAGGCATGCTGCTCCACGCATGGCAAAGACTGCCCGCGCGATCAAAATCGCTTTCTCCTTCCTCCGTTTCCCAGAAGGAGGTTGCGCCTGCTTCCAGCATTTTCTGATACTTGGCATCGATGTCCTTCAAAATAAAATCACGGTATTTATCCTTATTGACTTTCAGCAGCGCATCATACTGGAAGCAGACCATACTCAGTGTTGCGGGCGTCCAGCCATTCTCTCTATCCGAAAGCTTTTCAGCAAGACAAGCTGCTTCATTTCCGTTCACAGCGCCGCACAGAATGGCGAGCGCATTGACCAGCACGCTTCTGTTTTCATCCAACGTACTGTTACGAAGCGAGCCTTTTTCAGTATCATAAAAAACCCGATAAATGGTATCTTTCACAGTATGTGCAATTTCATCATAGTGCGCAGGAATTTCCAGCATGTCCGAAAGCGTCTGCATATGCCGGAGTGCGATCACAAGCAGACAGTTGAGCGCAGCATCCGCACATTTCGGTGTTTCTTTCATCAGATGACCGCTAAGGCCATCTGACCATTCATAAAAATTCCAGTATTGACGTTCCTGCCAATTAGGCAGACAGCCGTTTTCAATTCGATCCACAAATGCCTGAATAATGCTTTGAAGCTTTGGATAGATTTCGCGAACCAGCGACAAGTCACCGGAATGGACGGTATACTCATAGACCGCCGTGAAGAAATGCAGCGAAAACGATGGGATGGTAAGCGGATCGCCGTTTGGAAAACAGATAGACAGGAGTTTATCCGGCCTGTTATCCTTGCTCATCAGCAGCAGATTAGCACGCGGGAAGGCATATTCCCTGAATGCAAAATACCCGCAAAGCATCTGATTCCGACTGTCCATGGCGTACAACGCCTGTTCACGCCACGGCGTATCTTCATAGTGATCGTGCATGCACAATTCCAGGGTGCGCACACTTACATCGTAAATCTTCTGACGAAGCGGATTCGCAAATTTCTTTTCAATACGTTTGACAGGATAATCCGTCGGAAGGATTCCAATGGTCAATTCAGAAACAGCTTCCTCGCAAAACACTTCCAGATAGCGCAGGCCCAAGCGTCTGAACGGGTTGACATCCTTATTCTGACCTGGTTTCAGCGTATACTCTGCACTAAAATCACGGCCGTCGATCAAACGCCGCACTCCGCCATCCACAATGTGTTCTCCGTAGCAAACCATCATTTTCTGGGCAGATGATGAAACCAGCTCAAATTGCAAATAACCTACGCTCTCGCGCCCCAGATCAAACAGAAAATGCCTGTTTTCTTCCTGACGCACCAGCGTTGCAGGTACAAAAGTGCCAATCGAAAATTTGTGGATCGGCCTAGGATAGAGCGAAATATCCTGTTTCACTACACAACTGGCTGCAAATCCTGCACCCTTGCCATACATCCAGTCGTCCTCGTGCAGCAAATCCCGCCAAAAACTCAAGCCCAACTGGCCTGTAATGGTCTTTTGATACCCATTGTGAAAAGAAGGACTGATTCTGGACTGGACATGTTCATCCGATTGACAGGCGAGCACATCCCCCAGCCACAGTTCATACCGAACTGCCGCCTGTCCTACCACATAGCTCATGTTGCTTATGCCATAATACCAGACCCGTACAGCCAGATGATTGATACCATGTACGCATAACGCAGTTAAATCAATAACGTCATACACCTTGTAATGCGGAAAATCCGGGTATTGATCGCTTGCTGCCAGTTGACCGTTTACATACACGGCATAGTTGGAATCGGCAGAAATACGCAGCTCCGCCTTTTGGCACGCGTACTCAAACAGCTGATAAAATTCACCGTACTGATCCACGCCATCCTTGCACACTGGCCAGATCCATTTGGAATTCACCTTCATACAAACGCCTCCGAAGGTCTTTTGTTGAAGTTTACCACATGCATGCATTCAACGCAACAAAAAAGAGAGCCAAACGGCTCTCTTTTCATGCTTCCTTAGAAGCGCAGGCTCAGGCAGCTCAGGCCACCATCGATCTTGCGGAATTCGGAAGTATCTACCAGCAGCACGGGATAACCCAGGCTTTCCACAGCAGCCTTCACAGCCGGGAAACCTTCGGGCACAATCACGGTGCCATTTACCCAGATGCAGTTGGCGGCATAGGCTTCGTTCTCAGGAATCTGAGTCTTGTTGTACTGGTTGAAGCATTCCTTTTCCACGAACTCACCGGAAACCAGCATGTTGTTGTTTTCCAGATAGTTCACGCCAGTCTTCAGGTGCAGCACCTTTTCCAGAGAAACGGTTTCGCACTTGAAACCATAGCTCTCCAGAATAGCAGCGAACTGACGAATGCCTTCCTCATTGGTACGGGCGGACAGGCCGGCATAGAAGGTATCGCCCACCATCATCACGTCGCCGCCTTCCAGCGTGCCGGGGTTCTGGATGAAGTGAATATTCTCCTTGGCAAAGAACTTCTCCAGCACCGGTACAATCGCAGCGGTTTCGCCATTGCGGGTAGCCGCGCCGGGATTGGTAACGATGGCACACTTGCGGGTGAGAACAGCCACGTCCTCCACGAAGCAGGAATCAGGGAAGTTGTTATCGGCGGGCAGCACGGTTACTTCCACGCCGCACTTCTTGAGCGCTTCGATGTAGGAAGCATGCTGCTCCAAAGCTTTCTCGTAAATGGGCTTGCCCAGTTCAGGAGCGGAAGTAATACCATCACACACAGAGGGGCAGGGCGTCTTGACGATGACATTCTTAAACATGGGGAAACAGTCCTCTCGAATATTATGGAAAATGATTTATAGCACCTTGGACAGGAATTCCTTCAGACGGGGATGCTGGGGATTGGTGAAGAAAGCCTGCGGTTCATTCTGTTCCTTAATCTCGCCTTCATCCATGAACAGGATGCGGGTACCAACTTCGCGGGCAAAGCCCATTTCGTGGGTAACAATGACCATGGTCATGCCTGTATCAGCCAGCTGACGGATCAGTTCCAGCACCTCGCCGACCATTTCGGGGTCCAGCGCGGAGGTGGGCTCATCAAACAGCATGACCTTGGGTTCCATTGCAAGCGCACGCACGATGGCAACGCGCTGCTTCTGGCCGCCGGACAACATGGCGGGATAGGTGTTGGCTTTATCCGCCAGACCAATGCGTTCCAGCAGTGCCATGGCCTTCTGAGTTGCTTCTTCCTTGGTCTGCAGCTTGTGATACACAGGAGCAAGGGTGATGTTTTCAAGAATGGTCTTATGCGGGAACAGGTTAAAGTGTTGGAACACCATGCCCATGTGGCAGCGGGTCTTATCCAGATTGGTATCGGGGCTGGTCAGGTCGGTGCCTTCAAAAATGACGGAACCCTTGTCCGGCTCTTCCAGCAGATTCAGACAGCGCAGAAGCGTGCTCTTACCAGAACCGGAAGCGCCGATCAGCACCACGCGTTCGCCTTCCTTAATGGTTTCGTTGATGCCGCGCAATACATGCAGCTTACCAAAGCTTTTGTGCAAATCCTTAATGACGATCACTCTGAGCCATCCTCCTTTCCAGACGGGATACCGCTGCGGACAGGCCCGCAACCAGAATGTAATATACAATGGCAACCGCAATCAGCGGGAAGTAAGGCGACAGGGTACGGCTGCGCACCAGGTCGCTGGCACGGGTAAGGTCAACCACGGAGATCAGACCAACGATAGAGGTTTCCTTCAGAACAGCAATACCTTCGTTGCAAAGAGCGGGCAGGATGTTCTTGATGGCCTGCGGCAGAATAATCAAACGCATGGTGGCAATCTGGCTCAGGCCCACGCTGCGTCCTGCTTCCATCTGACCGATATCCACACTGTTGATGCCGCCTCGGATCACCTCGGATACATACGCGCCGGAGTTAACGCCGAACGCTACGCAGCACACAACCACCTTGTTGGGGAAACCAGCCATGATGATGAATGCCATGATGGTCAGCTGAATCGCCAGAGGCGTGCCGCGCATAACGGACACATAGAAAGTAAGAAGTTTGTCCAGAAGAATCACGATATAATCGCCGATGCTCCTGCGCTTTTTCTTGTGCATAATACTGTCTGCCAGATAATGCACCACCGATACCACGATACCAATCGCGATACCAATCAGCGCAGCCACAACCGTAATGAGAATGGTATTCTTGAAACCGTTCCAGAACACCATCCAACGGTTATCCGTAATGAACGTGCGCGTAAATTCCTTAACAAGGGTTTGCCAGAATTGCTGCATTGCGGTCTCCTTTTTACCTTGGGGGCTTTCTTTTTATAATCACGCGAGGCAAAGGGTGCATTCCCCTTTGCCTCGTGTGGGTCACTGTGGAATTATAGCATACTTTGGTTGATTTAGGAAGAGATTTTGCTCGATTAGTTCAGAGCAGAAGCCAGTTCGCTGTGCTCAACCAGCCACTTGTCCATGGTGCCGTCTTCAACAATGGGAGCGATGATCTCGTTGATCTTGGCAACAAATTCAGCGTCGCCCTTCTTCATGGCGATACCCAGCTCTTCCAGTTCGGCAGGGCCGTCATTATAGGCAACAGGGAAGCACTTCATGCCGCCGTTTACGGCTACAAGATTCTCAGCCAGCATGGTGTCACAAACGATAGCGCCCAGTTCGCCGTTCTTCAGAGCCAGAGCAGCGTCGGTCAGGAACTTGTACTGAGCAACGTTGGCGCCAGTGTTGGCCAGACAGCCCATCATCACTTCGTCGCTTACCAGGAAGTCGCCGGTGGTGCCCAGGTGAACACCGATGTTCAGGCCAGCCAGGTCTTCCAGAACGGCAACCTTATCGTTATCTTCCAGCACAATGATGTACTGCTGAGCAGTGGTGTAGGGCATGCTGAAATCCAGCGTTTCCTTGCGCTCTTCGGTGATGGTCATAGCGGACAGGGACAGATCAGCATCGTTGTTGATCAGATAGGTGGAAATGGAGTCGAAAGCAACGTTGATGATTTCCAGTTCAACGCCCAGCTGTTCGGCGATGTACTTGGCCAGTTCGATGTCAGCGCCGGTAACTTCGCCATTGGCGCCGATGTACTCAAAGGGAGCCCAGGCAGCATCAGTGCAAATGGTCATCTTGCCCTTGGCCTGAATTTCGGCCAGCTTGCCGCCCTCGGCAACAGCAGCAGTCATGCTCAGAACCATCATGGCGGCCAGGATCATAGCGATAATCTTTTTCATAGTGGGAACCTCCTGCTAAAAATTGAATGCACATACTATATCACTTGCATAATTATTCGTCAAGGTTTTTTTAAGAATTTATATCGTTTTTACATTTTGCCCAATAATACAGCCATTTTCTCGTTGCTTGTGTCATCTTCAATGTATATTACGAATGAATATTTCCCTAATTTTACATCGTTTTATGCATAAAGAATGCATTTATGCACACGACGGACATACAAAATAATCACTGTACTTTCTGCCGTCATGCCCAATCAGAGGTTGAAACGATTCAGAATAACCGGATTCCAGAAGCGCCTTCCTCCGGATCACCGCGGAAGGAGGTGCTTTGGTGGTTACAGACTCGCCGTCAAACAAACGACACGCAGGTTCATGCAGCAAATGCAGCAGTTCTTTCAGAACATCCAGCTTTTCATAATCACTCCGCAAATCAAGTCTCAAAAGCCCGGTGTTCTTTACTCCGTCCAACGCTTCTCTGGCAAACAGTTCTACTGTACCAATTCCCTCCCCTTTCAGTTGATCCACAATTGTCCAACGCACAAAATAATGGTTATGATAGGAAAACAGCCAGAACTCAATTGCTTTCATCATTTGTTCTTCTGTTTGATAGTGAAAGTCATCCCCGTGACAGTTATCACTGTTGAACAATGGAACCGCCTGCTGATCGCTGTATACTTTCAACAAATCCTTGCAATCTTCTTTTTGTACCATACGCAGCACAAAATGCTCACTTTCCAAAACAGGACATTGCTCATAAACATTCATTCTTCAAACCTCCCGTGCATATCAAATGATACGCCACATTATAGCGAACGTTTGTTCTATTGTCAATTATCGGGTTTCCCCTACTTGCTTGTTGACACCCTTGCTCCACGGTGCTATACTTTTTTATAAGATGTATTGCGTAAAAAACGTTCTGCATCAAGCAAAAAACAAAAGTGAACTTACACAGGAGGGGTTTTCACCATGCAGATTCTTGTTTTTGAAAATGCCGCTCAGGTTGGCCAGGCCGCCGCTACTCTGATTGCTGCTCAGGTACTCAGCAAGCCCGATTCCATTCTGGGTCTCGCTACCGGCTCCACCCCCATTCCCACCTATCAGGAGCTGGCCAAGCTGTGCAAGGCCGGCGTGGTGGACTTCTCCAAGGTACGTTCCTTCAACCTGGACGAGTACTGCAACCTGCCCGTGGAACATGAACAGAGCTATCACAGCTTTATGAAAGCCAACCTGTTCGACCATATCAACATCGATATCAGCAACACCCGCGTACCGGACGGCAACGCTGCCGATCCCGACAAGGAAGCTGCAGACTACGATGCTGCTATCGCTGCTGCCGGTGGTATCGACGTTCAGATTCTTGGCATTGGCCGCAACGGTCATATCGGCTTCAATGAGCCCGGCCCTGCTTTCATTTACGGCTGTCATACCGTAAACCTGACCCAGTCTACCATCGAAGCCAACCGCCGCTTCTTCGACAGCGAGGCCGATGTACCGCGCCAGGCCATCAGTCTCGGCGTAGGCAGCATCATCAACGCCAGGAAAATCCTGCTTCTGGCTACCGGTGCGGATAAGGCTCAGGCCATCTATGATTCTGTATACGGCGATATCGATCCCCAGTGTCAGGCCAGCATTCTGCGCGGCCACAAGGATGTTGTATTCCTGCTGGACAAGGCTGCTGCCAGCAAACTGTAACAACCGTACACCCTGCCGCATGCGTTATGCATGCGGCTTTTTGAAAGGAATTCGCCCTCATGATTCGCTGTGTATGGGAACACAACGGGCCGGACACCCTGCTTTATGCAGCTGACTATCCGGGTGCATTCATCCGTGGAGAAACACTAAATAAGGCAATGGGAAAAATGACGGCAGAAATCCGCAGCTACTGCCGATGGGCCGGGTTAAACGAACCGGATGACAAAGGCTGTCAGCTCATTCAGGAGAAAACGTCGTCGCTCCTGATTCGCGATGCAGATTCGGATGTGTTGTTCGATACCGAACGGTTGCCCCTTTCCGTTGCTGAATATGAAAACCTTAAAGCACTTGCCCTAGCTTCCGCCAGGGATTTTCAAAAACTGTATGAAGCTGTTCCTGATCATCACCAGAGCTGTGTTGTTCCACGCAAAACCTTCTACAGTCAGATTCCCCGCACAGCGCAGGAAATGTACGACCATACCCGCAGTGTCAATTCCTATTATTTTGCTGAAATCGGGGTTGAAGCAGACAACTCAGGCTATATTGCCGAATGCAGAGCCCGCGGTTTTGCGCTTCTTGAACGGCAGCCTGACTTTTTGCAGAACAGTCTGTTTGAAGGGAGTTATGACGAACAATGGACGCTTCACAAAGTGCTCAGGCGCTTCATCTGGCATGACCGGATTCATTCGCGCGCTATGTATCGTATGGCACAAAAGACTTTTCCAGGTTCTTCACTACCCGATCCTTTCCACTTTTTTGAATGATAAACAAAAGAAGCAGGTTTATGCCTGCTTCTTATATTATTACATTTTTGTTAACCAACGCTGCGCATTTCTTCTACTTCCGGCTTGCGTTTCCACGCAATCATCACGCCTGTGCCAAAGCCTGTGCGCTGCCAGGTAATATTTTCAAATTCACATTCGCCGAGCATTTGTACCATATCCGCTCTATGAAAAGAACGGCTTTCCTCCGCGTCACTTGTCAGCATCCCGGCAATCACCTTCACAGCAGCAGGATAACATATTGTACCCAGAATCAGCTGTCCGCCAGGACGAAGGACACGCGAAACTTCGCTCAAAGTGCGCAAAAAAACGCTGTTTCCTTCACCGCTAAACTTTAAAAGCACCGTATCAAAGGCTTTTTCACGCCATGGAATATCCCCGGGAACCGCATAAACAATATCACAGTTCTGCAAACGGCTGCGTGCTGCGCGTACGTTTTCCATATTATCAGAAACGCCGCACACCTCGCACTGCATATTTCGGCGCAGATATTCTGCCATCAAACCGCTGCCGATGCTGGCATCCAGCAATCTGTCTTCAGGATCCACGACCGCCCATTTGAGCATTGCCTTATCCAGTGCAGACAGCTTCTGCTGTTTGCTGACCGCAGCACCGGCAGTCCATGTTTTCCCCTGAGCTCTGCTGATCATGCGAATCCTCCTCAGCAACTTACAATTTCACACAGCATAGTATAACATAAGTTTTTGATAAATGCACGTATTTTTGTAACATTTTCTTTATATTTTTTATTTTTTCTTAAAAACAACAAATTTGACAAACTGATTCTTTGTCAAATCTTTACCGTTGATGCAGCTGATATATAGTTTGCTTCCATCGTCGAACCTGTTATCATATCCATTGCAGAATCATCCTATATCCAATAATCTTTGTCTGTAAATTATCAATCAATGGCCATTTTGGCTATTCGTACAACCAGTAAATCTCCCTTGACAATCGATGTTTTCCTATTAAAATATTATGTTGAGGAAGGTTGGCGTATTTTGTGAATAAGTTACAGATCAGCAAAGGGGTATAAGTCTATCCCGGCAAGCTGAAAGCTGTCTGAAACGCCCCTTCAATCTCTTGGAAGAATACGGAGGTGTGTATGAACTCACGTACCTTTATTTTACGGGAAACGTTCTTTCTTCTTTTAGGAGAGCTGCTTTGTTCCGCCGCCATTGTTGGTATTTATGCTCTGCTTGGTAAATTGGAAGCCGGTGTGATCTGGGGTGTGCTGATCGGCACCATTCTGGGTACAGGCAACTTTTTTATGCTGGGTGTAAGTGCAGATGCGGCAGCAACCAAAGCGCAGGAGCAGGATGTAAAAGGCGGCAAACAGCTGATGCGCCTTTCCTATCAGTTTCGGCTGATCGTACTGTTTGTTCTTCTCTTTGTGTTTGCCAAGAGCGGGCTGTGCAGCCCGCTGGCCATGGTGCTCCCTCTTCTGCTGTTCCGTCCTCTACTGATGGTTATTGAGTTTTTGAGAAAGCCTGGTGAAAAAGAATGAACGTTAACGTAACGGGCGCATTCATCTACTTTACCATTCCTATTTTTGGTGGTATTCCGATCACACAGACGCTGGTTTCTTATGCCTTTGTCACGCTCATTCTCTGCATTGCGTGCATCAAACTGGGCAAGAATCTGAAAACCCATCCTGACGGTGTTCAGGTACTGGTCGAAAAAGGCGTAGATATGATTTACGGCCTTACGACCAGCGCTATGGGCGAACACAATGCACACTGGGCTCCCTTTATGGGCACCATCTTCCTGTGCAGCATTACCAGCTCCTACATCGGTCTGACCGGTTTCCTGCGTTCTGCTACGGCGGATGTCAGCTGTACCATGGTCTGGGCTCTGATGGTAAGCGGCATCATCTGGTACAACAACATCAAAAACAATGGTTTTGTTGGCTGGCTGAAGGGTTTTGCCGAGCCTGTAGCTGTGATGACTCCCATGAACATCATCAGCGAAATCGCTCAGCCCGCTTCCATGGCGTTCCGTCATTTCGGCAACGTTGCCGGCGGCGGCGTCATCACAGCAATCATTTATGCAGCGTTCAGCCTGCTGTCTACGCTTGTGATCAGCTTCATCTCCTCTCAGGGCTGGCTGGTAACAGCTGTGCTGCTGGCTGTGGGTGTGGTGCTTGGCCTGTGGGCAAAAAAGAAGGGCGGCAAGAAGCGCCTGATCATCGCCATTGTGTGCGGCGTGCTGGGTCTGTTTGCCCTGCTTGAATCGCTTGGCATTCTGACCGGCGTTCCGATCCTTTCTGTTGGTATTCCCGCTGTTCTTTCCTGCTACTTTGACCTGTTCTCCGGTTTTGTACAGGCGCTGGTATTCACGCTTCTTTCCATGGTCTACATATCGGGTTCACTGCCCGAGCCGGAGGCCTGATCTCTCCCCCTCTTGTTGGTAAACCCCTTCAATATAAAAAACAAAAAACATCATTATAGGAGGTACTCTTATGGACATGGCTCAGGCAATCGCAATTATGGGTAAGGCAATCGGTGCAGGTATCGCAATGGGCTTTGGCGCTATCGGCCCTGGTATCGGCGAAGGTAACGCTGTTGCTCACGCTCTGGACGGCATGGCTCGTCAGCCCGAAACCACCAGCACTCTGCGTACCAACATGATCCTCGGCTGTGCTATCGCAGAAACCACTGGTATCTACTCTCTGCTGATCGCTTTCCTGATCCTCTTTGCTCTGTAATCATCGCCGCTCATCCATCGGATAGAAAGGGGCGAAAAAATTGCAACAATTTGAAAGTCTTATCGGTGTCAATCCATGGACGGCCATATTCGTTCTGGTAAACACCCTTCTGATTTTTGCTGTCGCCAAGAAGTATCTGTTTGTGCCTGTTCACAACATGATTGAGCAGCGTCAGCAGGAAATCAAGGACATGTATGCTGCCGCAGAAGCTGAAAAATCTTCTGCAGAAGACCTGAAGGTATCGTATGAAGCCCGTCTGTCCTCTGCCCGTGCCGAGGCCGACGAAATGATCCGCACTGCTGTGCAGACCGCTCAGCGCAAGGGCGAAACCATCATTGGCGAGGCCAACATGCAGGCCAGCCGCATCAAGCAGAAGGCTGAGGAGGATATCAACTCCGAACGCAAGCAGATGCTGATGGATGTACGCTCCGAAATCAGCGACATTGCTGTGAGCATTGCTTCCAAAGTGGTGGAGCGCGAGGTTCAGAAGAAGGATCACGAAACCTTTGTGGATGAATTCATCAGGAACGTTGGTGAAGTCAAGTGACACAGCTGGCCCGTGAATACGGCGACGGCCTGTACCTGCTAGCGGAAGAAGAAAACATCAGCCGCGAGGTTCTGGAACAGCTGCTGGCGCTGAAAAATCTGTTCCGTGAACAGCCCGATTTCGTCAGGCTGCTTGGCAACATGTCACTGAGCAAGGCCGAGCGTGTGAAGATTCTGGACAGCGTTCTGCGCGGTCAGATCCACCCTTACCTGCTCAACTTCCTCAAAATCCTGTGCGAGCGCTGCGCGCTCAACGAATATGACGGCTGTCTTGCCGCCTTCAAAACGCTTTACAACCAGGCGCACGGCATCGTGGAAGCCACGGTAACAACCGCTGTGCCGCTTGACGACGAACAGCGTGCCCGCATGGCTGAAAAGCTGTCCAGAATGACGGATAAGCTGGTCGTGCTTAATGAAAAGGTCGATGAAAGTCTCATCGGCGGCGTACTGCTGGAAATGAACGGCCAGCGCTACGACAACACGCTGAAAAACCGTCTCAAGTCCATTCACAGCGCTATGGTTCAAGGCGCGTAAGACAACTGAAAGCTGGTGAAACGATGCAGTTGAAACCCGAAGAGATCTCCAAGCTCATTAAAGAGCAGATCAAAAATTACGAAAATCAGATCAGCCAGACCGATACCGGCACCATCATCACGATCGGCGACGGCATCGCCCGCGTGTCCGGTCTGGACAATTGCATGGCCAACGAGCTGGTTCGCTTCCCCAACGGTGCGTATGGCATGGCGCTCAACCTTGAAGAAAACTCCGTCGCTATCGTTATGCTGGGCGAAGATGAAGGCATCAAGGAAGGCGACGTGGTGGAACGCACCGGCAAGGTCGTTTCCGTTCCCGTTGGCGAAGCCCTGATTGGCCGCGTGGTCAACGCCCTCGGCCAGCCCGTGGACGGCAAGGGCCAGATTGATGCTGTGGAGCAGCGCCCCATCGAGCGCAATGCCCCTGGTATCATTCAGCGTAAGAGCGTAAGCGTTCCCCTGCAGACCGGTATCAAGGCCATCGACTCCATGATCCCGATCGGCCGCGGCCAGCGCGAGCTGATCATCGGCGACCGTCAGACCGGTAAGACCGTGATCGCGCTGGATACCATCATCAACCAGAAGGGCAAGGATGTTATCTGCGTTTACGTGGCCATTGGCCAGAAGCGCTCTACCGTTGCCCAGCTGGTGGATACACTGACCGCTGCCGGCGCCATGGACTACACCATCGTGGTCAGCGCGACCGCTTCCGAGCTGGCTCCCCTGCAGTACATCTCTCCCTATTCCGGCTGCGCTATGGCGGAATATTTCATGGACAAGGGCAAGGACGTGCTCATCATTTACGATGACCTGTCCAAGCACGCTGTTGCTTACCGCGCCCTGTCTTTGCTGATCCGCCGTCCTCCGGGACGTGAAGCCTACCCCGGCGACGTATTCTATCTGCACAGCCGTCTGCTGGAGCGTTCCGCCCGCGTTGCACCGGAATACGGCGGCGGCTCCATCACTGCACTGCCCATCATTGAAACGCAGGCTGGTGACGTTTCCGCCTACATCCCCACCAACGTGATTTCCATCACCGACGGTCAGATCTTCCTGGAAACCGAGCTGTTCCACTCCGGCGTTATGCCTGCTGTGAACCCCGGCATCTCCGTAAGCCGAGTCGGCGGCAACGCCCAGATCAAGGCCATGAAGAAGGTTGCCGGTACCCTCAAGCTGATCTACTCCCAGTACCGTGAACTGCAGGGCTTTGCACAGTTCGGTTCCGACCTGGACACCGATACCAAATCCCGTTTGGCGCAGGGCGCACGCATTGTGGAAGTGCTCAAGCAGAACCGCAATCATCCTATTGCTGTGGAAAATCAGGTTTGCATCTTCTATGCCGTTACCCATGACTTCCTCAAAAACGTGGAGGTTACGGACGTGGCAAATTACGAAGATTGTCTGTACGAGCGCATGAGCAGTCAGCATGCCGATGTGCTGGACGCCATCCGCACAACCGGTGAGCTCAGCAAGGAAACCGAAGCCAAGCTCAAGGCTGCGCTGGAAGCTTACACCAGTGATTTCCTGAAGGGCAAGTAAGGAAAGGAGGGTTCATCATGGCCGGAGCGTCCATGAAAGACATCAAGCTTCGCATCAAGAGCGTGGAAAGCACCATGCAGATCACCAAGGCGATGCAGCTTGTCGCAACCTCCAAACTTCGCCGTGCCAAGGAGCGCATGGAAAACAGCAAACCCTTTACCGCCATCGCACAGGCCGCCATTTCCGCGGCGGCTGCCAAATGTGATGACGCTCATATCCCCTTCGTCACTCCCCGTCCGGTCAAGCGTCGCTGCTATGTGGTCATTGCTGGCGACCGTGGTCTGGCGGGCGGCTACAATGCCAACGTTTTCAAGGCCATCACTGCTCACGCGGAAGGCATGGATTACTGTGTACTTCCCCTGGGGCGCAAGGCTGTGGAACGTTTCCATCGCTACGGTGTAGCTTCCATTTCGGATGATTATACACGCGTAGAAGGCATATCGGTCGGTTCCTGCTACAAGCTGGCAGAAATGCTGATCGACGGATATCTGGCTCAGGAATTTGACGAAGTGTGGATCGTTTATACCTCCTTCCTGTCCATGATGACGCAGGAAGTGCAGGTAGACCGTCTGCTCCCGGTAGAAAAGCCGGAGGCAGATCCCTCCCGTCCCCCTGTGGATACCATTTATGAACTTGGCCCCGCTGAAACGCTGGAAAAGGTTATGCCGGACTTTATCTCCGGCCGCCTTTACAGCGCCCTGTGCGACGCTTTTGCCAGCGAAGTCTCTGCCCGCCGCACCGCCATGGATTCGGCCACAAAGAACGCAGGTGAAATGATCAGCGACCTCAGGCTCAAGTTCAACCGTGCCCGTCAGGGTGCCATCACCCAGGAGATCACGGAGATCGTGGCCGGTGCTGAACAGTAACGTCCACGCGAAAGGAGTACAACCAACGTGAGCAACAAAAACATTGGCAAGGTGGTTCAGGTCATTGGCCCCGTGCTGGACATTCGTTTTGAGGACGGCCAGCTGCCTGAACTTCTCTCCGCCATCGAAATTCAGAACGGCGATAAGAAAATCGTCGCCGAGGTGGCTCAGCACGTGGGCGATAACGTTGTCCGCTGCATTTCCATGAACGCCACTGACGGTATGGTTCGCGGCCTTGACGCCGTGGATACCGGCAGCCCCATCACCGTGCCTGTTGGCAACGATTGTCTGGGCCGCATCTTCAACCTGCTGGGTCAGGCCATCGATGATCAGCCCGATCCTGAAAATGCGGAGCGCTGGCCTATCCATCGTCCTGCACCTGCCTACGAAGAGCAGGAAACCTCTACCGAGATTCTTGAAACCGGCATCAAGGTCGTTGACCTGATCGCTCCCTATGCAAAGGGCGGCAAGATCGGTCTGTTCGGCGGTGCCGGCGTTGGCAAGACTGTTCTCATCATGGAATTGATCAACAACGTCGCAAAGCAGCACGGCGGTCTGTCTGTGTTTGCGGGCGTTGGCGAACGCACCCGTGAAGGCAATGACCTGTACAACGAAATGAAGGAAAGCGGCGTTATCAACAAGACCGCTCTGGTCTACGGTCAGATGAACGAGCCCCCGGGAGCCCGTATGCGCGTAGCTCTTTCCGGTCTGACGATGGCGGAATACTACCGTGACCGTGAGAATCAGGACGTTCTGCTCTTCATTGATAACATCTTCCGTTTCACCCAGGCAGGTTCCGAAGTATCCGCTCTGCTCGGCCGTATGCCCAGCGCCGTAGGTTATCAGCCTACTCTGGCCACCGAAATGGGCGCCCTGC
>JAFYQB010000009.1 GCA_017547285.1 Clostridia bacterium | reverse complement strand
GGAACAAGAGTCGGAGGGGACGGAGGTGAGCGGGTGCCCAGTGGGCACAACGGCGTAGCCGTTAGCAAACCGGAGGAGTCAACCGAAACGAGCAGACGTTACGGCAGTAACGTCTGCGACGATTGAGGTTGCGGGTCTGCGACCCTCCGACACCTCTCAACGGGTTTGTTGATAAGGTGAAATCCCCTCTTCAGCACAGCTGAAGAGGGGATTTGTATGTGAAGATCAGCGTACGGCCTGACCGAAGGCCTCAAAGAAATCGGGGCAGCTCCAGATGCCGCAGGCGCTGATGGTGTCCTCGCCGGTCATCAGCTGCAGGGTCAGGCCGTTTTTCAGGCCGATCTGCATGCTGGAACCGTTGGAAAAAGCCGTTCCCTGATAATCGGACAGTTCCAGAAGTGTGGTCATCAGGCTGAGCACGGCGGCGGGATCATCCACACGGCCCATGCCTTCCACTTCGATCCATGCGGCGTCGTCAGCAGCGCACAGGGTATCCGCCAGCGTTTCCGTGCCGATGATGGCGGTGCCCGCATAGCTTACGCGCTGGAATACGCGCAGCGTTCCGTTGACGGGAGCGGCGACCAGCGCGCCCTTCCGGCTGCCAACGGCATAGACGGTCTCACCGCAGGCGATCGCGTTGCTGATCACGCCGGAGGTGCCCAGTGCGGGTTCGATGTTGAACTCCGTCACGGCCCCCAGCGCATCGCCCAGAAGGGCGGGACTTACATCCGGCGTTTCCAGCATGCGGTAAGTAGCGCCGCCCAGCGTGACCAGCGGGAAAGAGCTGTTTTCGCCCTGCACAAACAGGGTGCTTCCGCCGGTGCTGCGGCCCGCGCTCATGGAGATGGCGCCCTTGGGAACGTCGGCCAGCGTGCGGGGTTCGGCGGTGGGCTGGGACGAATTTCCGGCGGAACGGGTGTCCAGCACATTCCGGGTAGCTGCAGGGCCAATGCCGGTCATTTCATCGGGGGTAAGGCTCATGACTGCGCCGAAGCACAGCACCAGCGCGGCGCATACGGCCAGCGCAGGGCGCAGCACAGCCCGAAGGGGACGGGGCTGCTTTTGTTCGGCGGCTTCCAGCCGGATCCTGGCCAGAAGGGTCGTGTTCGCCTCCAGACCGCCCAGCTGACGCGCTGCGATCTGAGGCAGATTATCAAGGCGTTTCATTGCACAACACCTTCTTCCTTCAAAATTTCCTCCAGCTTTTTGCGCGCACGCGACAAGCGGCTGGAAATGGTGCCTTCGGGCAGTTCCAGCATTTCGGCGATCTCGCCAATGCCGTAGCCCTGATAGTAGTAAAGCAGAATGGCTTCGCGGAATGCGGCGGGCAGGCGGTGAATGGCAGCCATCATGACTTCTTCCTCGTCACGGCGCGAGGTTTCATCCGGCGCGGGAATGGTTTCAAATACGGGGCTGCCCAGCACCACGCGCTTGAGCCATGCACCGCGCCACAGATCGCGGCAGCGGTTGAGCGCCACTTTCAAAAGCCACGCCTTTTCCCGGCCTTCCTCCAGCTCCGGGGCGTTGGTCATCAGGCGAACAAATACGTCCTGACAAACGTCCTCAGCCTTTTGACGGTCGCCGAGGTAGAAGTAGCTTACCCGCAGCACGTCGGTGGCGTACTTCTCGTACAGTTCTTCAAAGTTCAGCATATCCGAGCCTCCGTTTTGGCCCGGCGGATGTAGACCGGGCGGCTGTGCTCAACCATATAACGGCACAGGCGGCAGATTTCTTGCAGCGCAGCCGGAAAAAATACCAGAAAATTGTGAAAAAGTCTGCCTGAACAGTTTGCCCGTTCAGGCAGACTTTTACTCTTCCAGCACCAGAAGTGCGCCCAGCATGACCACGGCAGGAATGTCGCGGCTGTATACCACGGTGCCAAGCAGGGCAATGAGACCGACTATAGCAAAGGAAAACACGATCTGCGCGCGGTGCGGATGATTTTTGAGCCCGCGCAGGCTGCCGCGGCCCATCAGCCATACCATGCCGCCGGCAATAACCGCGCCGGTCAGACCGGAGCCGGAAAGCAGGTCAAGCACATCGCTGTGATAACTCATCTGCTGCGCACCGCCGAACAGATCGCCGAAGAAAGGCGACTGTTTGATGCCGTCCGCCGCGATCAGATAGTGGCTGAGGCGGCTGTTGGCGTCGGTCGCGCTGCCCTGCAGCGCAAGACCGAGCTGTTCAAAGCTGTATGCAAAGTTTTCAAGCCCCGCTTCCATGCAGATGGCGGATGCCAGCTGCGCAAGGGGCTGCATGAGCGCAATCCCCAGCAGTAGAGGCAGCGCGCCCAGCAAAAGCGACTTGCCCGTCGAAACGCGGCCTTTGGTGATCTGGCGGATGAACAGGGCGATCATCTCCACCGCCAGAACGGCGGCAGCATAGAGCATGGCATAGGTGTACTGGGAAAGCACGATGGTTACGGTTTGCAAAACGATCAGCGCGAGAAAAGCAGCGCGCTTTTTGCCCTGCGTTTGCTGAATGGCGATGCAGGTAAACGGCAGCGCGGCCACCATGGCATAGATGAAATCATACCCGCCGATGTTGCGCAGCATCAGCTCCTTCAGATAGAGCGGATCATCCTCTCCGGCAAAACCCAATGAGCGGGAATAGGCGTAAATCTTGTCGCCGCGCAGGAACATGCCTTCTATCAGCCAGCCGGTGGTGGTGAACAGGGTGATGACAGCAGCGGCCAGAAGAACCCATTTGAGCCCCTTCCACAGGGATTTGCTGTTCAAAGTACGCACGTGGCCTGCAAAGACCAGCGGGAACCAGAACATGGCCTGCTGCACATAGAAACCGGCAAAGTTCGTACCGCCGCGGTCCATGTATTTTCGCATCAGAAGCGGCATGACTGCCGCGCAGGCTGCGCGGGCCAGCAGGCTGAGCCATTCTTTTTTCAGGGTATCCGTATCCAGCAGCACGCCCAGGCCGAACAGCCCCACGCAGGCTGCGCCCGTCATGGCGCGGCCGGTGGTCTGCACGGCGGGCAAAAGCAGCCAGATCACGTACAGCCAGACGGAAGCACGGATCAAATGGATGGAGAGCATGTTTTTTTTCATGATTTGCCCTTTCTGCGGGGAATAACAGCCAGGGTGCTGCCCATGGCAATACCCAGCGCGATCATCACGATCAGCGCCATGGTATGCGCGGCGATTGCACCGCCGCTGGCCAGCTGACCCTGTGCCAGCGCGCTCATGGCGCGGTAGAGGCCAAGGCCGGGCACCATGGGCAGGATGGCGATGGTCACAAATACGGTAGCGATCATTTTGAATCGTCTTGCGGCGATCTGCGTGCCGATGGCAGCAGCCAGTGCGCCCAGGAACATGGCAGCGGTTTCCGCCATGCCGGCCTGCATACACAGCCAGTAGAGCGTATAGCCTACCGCACCCAGAATGCCGCCCCAGTTGACAGCCTTTTTAGGTGCGGAGAGCAGCAGGCCGAAGCCCGCGCCTGCGAAATAACTGCTGATGAACGCAAGCACAGCCTGTAGCCAGAATGGCAGGGTGGAAACCGGCATGGAGGCCTGTGCCATCAGCCCGATGGTACTGGCCAGATGGGTGCCGACAATCGCGCCGCCGGCGACCATGGCGGCAATCATCACAGCGCGCGCGCAGTGCGCCACGCCGGATACCATATCGCCGCGCAGAATATCCTGCGTAGCATTGGTCATGCTCAGACCCGGCACCAGCGGCATGATGGAGGAAGCGATCACCACTTCGGTAGCGCAAAGCCCGGTCAAAGCGCGGAACGTGAGGGGGATGAAGGCGCAGAACACGCTGGACAGCAGCGTGCCGCTCATGCCTGCGGACCGTTCGCGGCTGGGAATTACGCGCGGAAGAACCTGCGTCAGTCCGCCGCACAGGCCGCCCAGCAGAATTTCCAGCAGTCCGCCGCCAAACATGACGGCAAAGGCGGCGGAGGTAAGAAAAGCCATCAGCGGTGCATACCACGCCGCTTTACCATCGCCCATGCGTTCGGCAGTCTGCAGTTCGGCAAGCAGCTTTTCGGGCTCCAGCTTTCCGGCGGACAGGGCGCGGCTGAGTTCGTTCACGCGGTTGACGCGCGACAGATGCGTACCGCTCAGATACACACGGCTGATGGACGTGCGCTGCTCGCCGGATTCATCCGTAAAGGAAATGAACAGGCCGCTGGGAATGGCAAACACATCCGGCTCGTTGAGCCCGAGCGCGCGCGCCATGCGCAGAACGGTATCTTCGGCGCGGTAGGTTTCGCCGCCGTTTTCCAGAATGATGCGCCCGGCCAGGCAGAGCGCTTTCATGCAAGTGGTCGATGTCATGGGTACAGGCCTCCGTCAGCCAAAGAAATAAATGCCGTATACGAAAATCGTAAGCGCGGAAAATCCGGCCGCATATGCTTCCGCCAGCCAGCCGGTGCGCTTCTGCCGCCAGCGGGCAAAGCCCACAGCGCCCAGCACGAGCACAGGCGCAATATAACGGAAATTGAAGGTGCAGATGTAGGGATAATCCAGCGTGAACTTGAGGTAGCTCAAAAGCAGCAGCGCACCATAGCCCAGCAGGAACCAGCCGGAGGCGTCGCGCCGTTTCCATATATGCGCAAGCAGACCAACCGCGCCCATCACCAGCGCTCCCGCAAAAGCCATGAGCAGCAGGTAGGACACATACCACATCACGGAGCCGTCGGGATAGAGCGTCATTTCATCGAACAGACCGGTGGTCAGGGTCTGCATCCACACGTTGTGGCTGATGGAACGCGTGGGCGTATAGAACAGCCCGCGCCGAGCGTGCCAGTCCGGAATGCCGTAGCGCTGCGCAAGAGAATAGGCGGAAACGTTGATGGTTTCAGAGGGCAGGCGCACGTAATTGAGCGGCATATCAAAGGCGATCATGTGGTATACCGGCCAGGCGACGGCAATGGGTACGCTGATGAGCAGAAACAGCGCAAACTGCCCGATGTATCCCATCCGGCGTGCCCGGGCCGCTTTGAAAAATGCCACGGCAAACACCGGCGCGATGCAGGGAATCAGCAGCGCGGCGTTCAGCTTGGTCGCCATGCCGCAGCCCAGAAACAGCGCAATGAGCAGAATATCCGCCGTGCGGCGTTTCTTCTGCCAGCGCACCACATGCACCATGCAAAGAACCACGAAGAAGATCATCTGGATATCGTTGTTCAGCGTGGCGCCCAGAATCAGCAGCGCGGGCTGAAAGGCAATGAACCACAGCCCGGTGCGCACCGCACTGGCGTTCATGCCCAGCTCGCACATCAGCTGCACGGCTGCAAAAACCGTGCCGAAGGCGAACATCAGGGTCACGAGCTGCAGGTTTTCCAGCGCGATGGCTTCCGGAATCCCCAGAAGCAGATTCAGTTTCATGAACAGCGCGTGGAAAATGTGGTGTAAAGGCGGGTTGTAGAAAACGGAAAAGCCCTCGTCCATCGGGTTCAAGTCCAGCGGCAGGCGGTTGTTTTCCACCATCCACGCAATAAAACCCAGATGGCCGTCGGGTTTGTTCGCTGCGGAAAAATCCGCGCTGTAGCTGGCCAGGTCGTGCCATGAAAACAGATGGGGCAGCTGCAGAACAAAAATCAGCCCCGCAAGAAAGGCGGCGGACAGAAGCAAATTTTCGGAAGTGCGGTCCGTTTTGCGTTCGCTGGTCAGCGCCCAAACGGCACAAACCGCCCACGCAAAGCCCAGAAAGACGCATACCACATCGGTGTATACGCCGCGGGTGATTTCGCAGGCGGTGTTCAGGCTCCACGCAAACAGGAAGGCCGCAAGCATGGCAGCGGATGTTCTGAGGCGGATGTTACGCATGATGTCGGCCTCCATGGGAGAGGGGAGAAATAATGAAGAAATGAAGGAATGAAGGAATGAAGGAATGCAAGCGAGCCAGAGGTCGTTGTTTGACCTCTGGCGGTCTTCGGTGCAGCCCCAACACAAAAGTCAACCCCTGCCCGCGCAAAGCGCGGGCAGTCCACGGGTTAAGGGCGAAGCCCTTATTCCTCCAGCAGGGCCAGATCTTCGTCTTCCAGATCGGCGGGATCATCAGTGCTGACGGGGGAATTGTCGGCAGCCAGCTTGGCGGCGGCTTCCTCGCGCAGCATGGTTTCGATCATGTTGGCAAATTCGGGGTTGTCGCGCAGGTAGAGACGGGCGTTTTCGCGGCCCTGACCGATGCGGGTATCGCCGTAGGAGAACCACGCGCCGGACTTGTGGATGATATCGCGTTCCACGGCCATATCCAGCAGGCTGCCCCACTTGGAGATGCCTTCGCCGTAGATGATATCAAACTCGGCCACCTTGAAGGGCGGAGCGACCTTGTTCTTGACGACCTTCACCTTGGTACGGTTGCCGATGGGGTCGGAGCCGTTCTTGAGCTGTTCGCCGCGGCGTACATCCAGACGCACGGAGGCATAGAACTTGAGGGCGCGGCCGCCGGTGGTGGTTTCGGGGTTGCCGTACATTACGCCTACCTTTTCACGCAGCTGGTTGATGAAGATGGCCACGGCGTTGGTCTTGGAGATGACGCCGGTCAGCTTGCGCAGGGCCTGGCTCATCAGACGGGCCTGCAGGCCCACGAAGCTGTCGCCCATTTCGCCTTCGATTTCAGCGCGCGGCACCAGTGCGGCCACGGAGTCGATAACCACGATGTCCACCGCGCCGCTGCGCACGAGGGCTTCGCAGATCTCCAGCGCCTGCTCGCCGGTATCGGGCTGGGAAATATAGAGCTCGTCGATGTTCACGCCCAGCTTCTTGGCGTAAACGGGATCAAGGGCATGCTCGGCGTCGATGAAGGCTGCCACGCCGCCGGCCTTCTGGGCCTCGGCCACGCAGTGCAGGGCGACGGTGGTCTTACCGGAGGATTCCGGTCCGTAGATCTCCACGATGCGGCCGCGGGGCAGACCTCCAACGCCCAGCGCCATATCCAGATCCAGACAGCCGGTGGAAATGACCTGCAGGTTCTGGTCGGCCACGGCGTCGGAGAACTTCATGACGGAGCCCTTGCCGTAGGTCTTGTTCAGTTGTGCCAGCGCGCTTTCCAGCGCTTTCATCTTGGCTTCTTTCACGTCGTCCAGCTTGACGGCGGTTTCTTTCTTGGCGGTTTCTTTTCTGGCCATGGTGATGCACCTCTTTCGTTTAGGTTGATTACGGGGGG
>JAFYQB010000092.1 GCA_017547285.1 Clostridia bacterium | reverse complement strand
TGGGTCAGGTTTACGTTCTGACCAAGGAAGAAGGCGGCCGTCACACCCCCTTCTTCAACGGCTATCGTCCCCAGTTCTACTTCCGTACCACCGACGTAACCGGCAACATCAAGCTGCCCGAGGGCGTTGAGATGGTTATGCCTGGCGACAACATCGACATGGAGATCACCCTGATCACCCCCATCGCCATCGAGCAGGGCCTGCGTTTCGCTATCCGTGAAGGCGGCCGTACCGTTGGTTCCGGCGTTGTTGCTTCCGTGATCGAATAAGCAGGGGTTGTACCCCTGCACCCCGGTTCACGATTGAATTGGCTTCCATTTCAAAGTTGATTCCGTGTGTGAACTGAGTGCAAGTAATATACTTCCTGCCGCCCGTTAATGGGCGGGCGGCAGGGTTTCTGTCCACACTAAGTAGGAGGTGGCGAACGTGGCAAGCGTTGCCCGCAATAAGGTTATGCTGGCCTGCACCGAGTGCAAGCAGCGTAACTACAACACCATGAAGAACAAGAAGAACACCCCCGACCGCATCGAGCTGAACAAGTACTGCCGTTTCTGCAAGAAGCATACTGCTCATCGCGAGACCAAGTAATCAGCAAAGTACGGTTCACTTTCGAATGGAGTGAATACCATGACTGAAAAGAAGGCTAAGAACGCCAACTTCTTCACCAAGGTCGGCAACTGGTTTGTCAACCTGGGCAAGGGCGTTGCTCATGCGTTCAAGAGCATGTGGCGCGAACTTCGCAAAGTCACATGGCCCAGCCGTGAAAAGCTGATCAACTATTCTGCGATCGTGGTTATCTTCATGGTAGCGATGATGGTTATCATTGGTCTGCTGGATACCGGCGCCAGCGCGCTGGTCAATCTGATCATGACCAAGTTCAGCGCTTAAGGAGTACACCATGGCCGAGAATAAAGAGGCTTGCTGGTATGTAGTACATACCTACTCCGGCTATGAAAACAAGGTGAAGGACACCCTGGAAAAAGCGGTTGAGAACAACGGCATGCAGGACCTGATCTTTGACATTCGCGTTCCTGTAGAGGACGTGGTTGAGATCAAGGGCAACAAGCGTGTCAAGACGCAGCGCAAGGTATATCCCGGTTATGTGCTTGTTCACATGATCGAGACCAGTGAAAGCTGGTACCTGGTGCGCAACACCCGCGGTGTGACCGGTTTTGTCGGTCCCGATTCCAAGCCTGTCCCCCTGACCCCCGCCGAGGTGGATATGATGCTTTCCACGCAGAAAAACAGTGTGGAATTTGGCATCGCCATCGGCGAGGAAGTACGTGTCCTTTCCGGTCCGCTGGAGAACTTCACCGGTACGGTGGAGGATGTGGATACCGTACGCCAGAAGCTGACCGTTAAGGTCAAAATGTTCCTGGGCCGCGAAATGCCCGTGGAAGTGGATCTTTCCGACGTGGAAAAAGTCCAGGCCAAGTAAGATTCCTCTTCCCGCGCATGGAGCGCTTCAAGAAGCTCCCACAATGATAGGGAGCGGTGGGAGGAGCGGCACAGACCGCTCCGCCATGACCACATTAAGGAGGTGCCATTCCCATGGCAAAGAAAGTCAAATCCATGATCAAGCTCCAGGTTACCGCCGCTAAGGCTACTCCCGCGCCGCCTATTGGTCCTGCGCTGGGTCAGCACGGCGTTAACATCCCCGGTTTCTGTAAGGAGTTCAACGAGCGTACCCAGAAGGACGCGGGCATGATCATCCCCGTCGTTATCACTGTGTACACCGATAACACCTTCTCCTTCATCACCAAGACTCCTCCCGTTCCTGTTCTGATCAAGAAGGAACTGAACCTGCAGACCGCTTCCGGCCGCCCCAACCGCGACAAGGTTGGCAAGCTGACCATGGAGCAGGTTCGCAAGATCGCCGAGATCAAGAAGCCCGACGTGAACGCTACCGATATCGAGTCCATCATGAGCATGGTCAAGGGTACCGCTCGTTCCATGGGCATCACTGTTGAGGAATAACAGAGTCTATTGTGGGAGGACATAAGTGCCGTTAGCACCACAGGAAGGAAAAAAGCATGAAGCATGGTAAGAAATATGTTGACAGCGCTAAGCTGATCGATTCCCTGAACGCCTATGATCCCGAAGAGGCCGTTGCTCTGGCCATCCAGACCAGCAAGGCCAAGTTTGACGAGACCATCGAGCTGCACGCCAAGCTGGGCGTTGACCCCCGTCACGCTGACCAGCAGGTTCGTGGTTCCGTGGTTCTGCCCCATGGCACCGGCCGCACCGTTCGCGTGCTGGTTGTGACCAAGGGCGACAAGATCAAGGCCGCTCAGGACGCCGGCGCTGATTTCGTTGGCGGCGAGGAAATGATCGAAAAGATCAAGACCGAGAACTGGTTCGGCTTCGACGTGATGATCGCTACCCCCGACATGATGGGCATTGTTGGCCGCATCGGTCGTATCCTGGGCCCCAAGGGCCTGATGCCCAACCCCAAGAGCGGCACCGTTACCCCCGATGTCGCCAAGGCTGTGCAGGATACCAAGGCCGGTAAGGTCGAGTACCGCGTGGACAAGACCTCCATCGTGCACTGCCCCATCGGCAAGGCTTCCTTCGCTCCTGAGAAGCTGCAGGAGAACCTGCAGGTTCTGATGGACGCCATCAACAAGGCCAAGCCCTCCGCTGCCAAGGGTACCTACATCAAGTCTCTGTACCTGACCGCCACCATGGGCCCCGCCATCAAGGTCAACCCCCTGAAGTTCTAATTTCAGGTTTGATCGTTTCAAAACCGTCTCTGCGAAAGCAGGGACGGTTTTTTGCATATGATATGTTTCAAAGCGACAGAGACAAGGCAAATTGACAGAATGTGAAAATATGGTATACTAAAAAGAGGGAATCTATGGAAATACTGACCGGCAACGGAGGGACAATATGAAAAATGCTGTCAAGTGTCTGATCTGCCTGATGGCAGCGATCCTGCTGCCCATTGCTGCATTGGCCGCCAGTGACTCGGTACAGGTTTTGTTTGTGGATTACGGGGGCGAAGCGAACAATTATCTTGAAGATGGTTCTGCTGCCGTAAACGAAAGCAACGCATTCATGCACTGGATCGGAAATTTTGTGTCTGCACAGTTTGAAGGTGCAACACTGGACACAGAAGATCCTGATCAGGCCGTCTGGCTGGACAAAACGTTTGATGTTTCGTTTGAAGTTCAAAACCTGACTGAAAGCCATCGGTACGAACATTTTTCTGCCGGTTCATATCCGGACATCAACTTTTATCTAGGGTCGCTGACGGAGGCATCTTCCGTAAAGGCCATCATTATCAAAAAAGATACGCAGGAGCGCTTTGAAATAGCATGGACTTTTGAGGATGCCAAAATGGAACTACCCCCTCCTGAGGTAGATGGCGATCTCCTGATTTCGGGTCGTGGACAGAATAACCGGTATGTAATCTATACAAAAGAGGATGCGGATCTGACCATTCGAATGAAAAACGGTTTTTCTGCGGATTCTCCTGTCGGAACAGAATGCTATTATGAGGCAATCTGGTATCCGGATGATTATTCCAAGGAAAGAACGCTTCTTTCTTCCGGCGCCGGAGCAGGTGTACTGACGCTGAAGGCGGATGAACCTGGTTCGATTCTGTACACCTACGGTGCAGTAAAGGCGGGCGATCTGTGGTCACCCGGATACAATGACTGGCTTGCATCCACAACCTATAAGCTGGTCATTGAACCTGCGTCCGCGCAGAACACGAATGCTGATTACTCTGAAACGGTGCTGTTCACCCCGGGCTTTGACAACCTGTTCTACGAAATCTCAGGCTTTGGCTTTGAACTCTGGTCGAAGGATATTGCGGTGGATTGGATCAAGCAGGTGGGCGGAGATTATCGCGAAAACGATCTGAGCAACAAGATCGATGTTCAGTGGACATTTGAGAATGTATATGACACTGAAACGAACGGATTTGGTTGGAACGAATATGATGAATTCCAATATCCTGCCGTTTACTACGCTGAAGACCGTATCAGCGAAGATTCCCGTATTGTGTGTACATTGACGTCCAAAGCAGATCCTGCTCAGAAGCTGGTTCTGGAAAGAAAATTCAAGGACAGCGGTCTGGTATCCGTTGCACCGACCATTATCGGCGCAAAAACGGTGCAGAAGCTGAATAACCATGAATATCTGGTGACTGTCAGGGAAGGTTCCACGCTGCAGGTGAAGCTGAACGACTATTTTAAGCCGGATGCAGCTGCTGGCCCCAGAAGGTATCACTGGTTTGAGCTGGACGGCTATCAGAATGAGATCGATTACTGGCAGGTGCTGAATAAAGGCTGGGGAACGGGCACACAGGAGCTTGTCATCAAGCCCGAACACGATCAGATGACCCTGTATTGCTATTTTGGCGCTTCCGAAGGCGATGATCCGAACCCCAGCGCTCGCGGTGCGTTTCCCGGCTGGGGACCGAATAGCGGCATATTTGACTCGGCTGCGCTTTGTTATGAGATCAGGATTCAGCTGGAGGATGAGCACTCCCCTGCCGCAGGCGGTACGGTTCCGAAACTTCCGGCAACGGGCGATAAAGCAACGCCCTGGCTGTGGCTGCTGGGTATGGTGATGGCGGCCGGATGCATGCTGTTGCTTGGCAGGCAGCGTGAGCACAACTAACCATCTTTTTCAAACGTCCGGAAAGGAACTTCCGGACGTTTGCTGTATGCAAAAACTAAGATTTGCATTGCTCTATCTGTTCTGCTATACTGTTGAATGGTCTGTTATGGCCATCCATGACCAAAACAAAGGGGAACCATCCATGATTCTCATTTCTGTACAGGATATTATCAAGGGCTTTGGCGCGCATGAGGTTTTGAAGGGCGTTTCTTTCAGCCTGCAAAAAGGTGAAAAGATGGGTCTGGTGGGCGTCAACGGCTGCGGCAAGACCACGCTTATGCGCATTATCACCGGCGAGGTGGAAGCCGATGGCGGCATGATCCATAAGAATAAGGATCTGCGCATTGGCTATCTGGCACAGGTAGATGATATTGCGCTGACGGATACTGTGTGGGGCGCGCTTCTGCGTGTGTTTGAGCCGGTCATCGCCATGGAAAACCGTCTGCGTGAATTGGAACATCAGATGGAAATCAACAGCGACCCGGAAGCCGCTCTCAAGCTGACTGCGGATTATCAGCGCCTTCTTGACCGTTTTAACGAGGCGGAAGGCTATGCCTATCAGGGCGAAATGCTGGGCGTGCTGAACGGCCTTGGCCTCAAACCGGAAATGCATGACCGACTGGTGGGCACCCTGTCCGGCGGCGAACGTACCCGCCTGTCGCTGGCAAAGCTGCTTTTGCAGAAGCCGGATATCATCCTCATGGACGAGCCGACCAACCATCTGGATCTGGCGGCCATCGAATGGCTGCAGGAATACCTGACCGAGTACAAGGGCTCGCTGCTGCTGATCAGCCATGACCGCTATTTCCTGGACCATGTGTGCAATACCATGGGCGAAATTCTGGGCGGCAAAATGATCAAATTCACGGGCAACTATACCGAATACATGCGCAAGCGCACCGCAGATTTTGAAACGCGCATGAAGGCCTATAACCTGCAGCAGAAAGAAATCGAACGCGAAAAAGCCATTATCGAACGCTACCGCAGCTTTAACCGCGAAAAGAGCATCAAAGCTGCCGAGAGCCGCCAGAAACGTCTGGACAAAATTGAACTGCTGGAAAAGCCGGTGGAGGAGCATCAGGTGCATTTCTCCTTTGACGCCCGCCGACGCAGCGGTGAGGATGCGCTGGAAGTCAAAGATTTGAAAAAGACCTTCGATGGTCAGCCGGTCTTTGAAAATATCTCCTTCAAAATGCGCACCGGCGACCGTGTGGCGCTCATCGGCCCCAACGGCGTGGGCAAATCCACCCTGTTCAAAATCCTTGTCAATCACCTTGCGCCGGACAAGGGCAGCGTAAAATTCGGCACCAATATCGATCTGGGCTACTACGACCAGCATCAGCAGGAGCTGAATCCCAACAATACTGTGCTGGATGAAGTGTGGAATTCTTTTCCCACCATGGAGCAGCACAAGGTTCGCGGCGCACTGGGCATGTTCCTGTTCAGCGGGGATGATGTGTTTGATACCATCAGCAGCCTGTCCGGCGGCGAGCGCGGACGCGTTGCGCTGACCAAACTGATGCTCAAACGCGATAATCTGCTGCTTTTGGACGAGCCTACCAACCATTTGGATATGGACAGCCGCGAAGTGCTGGAGGACGCATTGCAGGATTTTCCCGGCACCATTCTGGCCATCAGTCACGACCGCTATTTCATCAACCGTTTCGCTGACCGCGTGATGGTCATGAATGCTGATGGCGTGACCGAGTACCTTGGCAATTTTGACGATTACATTGAAAAACGCGACCGTCCGGTTCCGCCTGTGGCAGCCGCCGGAGACGGCGTTACCAAAACAGCGATCCTGCGCGAGCGCAAGCGCGACCGTAAGCAGTCCGCCTTTATCCGCGAGCTGAAAGCCGCAGTGAAAAAGGCTGAAGAAGCCATTGAGGCCAACGAGCAGCGCATTGCCGAGCTGGAGGCCATTCTGGCTGATCCCGCCACCTACAATGATAACGACAAAGCCCTGCGCATCGGCGAGGAATACCGCGCTGAGCAGGAGAAAACCGACGCTCTCTACGAAGCGCTGGAAGCCGCCGAGCTGGCGGTGGAGGAAGCAGAGGGAGAATAACCACTTCTCGTGGACGGAAGAGTCGCTCCGCTTTCCCGTACGTACGCACATCATAGCAGGCGGTCAATGATCGTTTGCCCAAATCAAAACAAAGCTCCTGCGCAGCGG
>JAFYQB010000091.1 GCA_017547285.1 Clostridia bacterium | reverse complement strand
GGGAGTCCAGAGGGCCTCGGGGGAACCTCAACGTTCCCCCGGGTCCTTTGGCCCTAGCGGAGCGGGCCGCTTTGCCCGCTCAACAAACAAAGGCACGCGTACCATACGCACCTCCGAAGTTGCTTGCAGTGTCCCCACCTCATGTCAAGGGCGGCGGTCATCCAAAGGAACCAATGCGTTCCGGCACGAACGGGCGATTCGTGAATCGTCCCTACGGAGGAGGCGGCTTGCTGCTCCCAGCCCGGGGTCCAGGGGCCGAAGCCCCTGGTTGGGGAGGGGGTAAGGGAGTCCAGAGGGCCTCGGGGGAACCTCAACGTTCCCCCGGGTCCTTTGGCCCTAGCGGAGCGGGCCGCGAGCCCGCTCATCAAGCAAAGGCACGCGTACCATGCGCAATTCTAAAGCTGCTTGCAGCATCCCCACCTCATCAGTCAGCCTTACGGCTGACAGCTTCCCCTCAAGGGGAAGCGTGCGGAGGGGCTGCATACCATACGCAACCCCAAAGCTGCTTGCAGCGTCCCTATCTCTTCAGTCACCCTTCAGGTGCCACCTTCCCCTCAAGGGGAAGCATACGGAGGGCTGCGTACCATGCGCACATGCGCCTTCATCCTGCGTTCCAACAGAACGCAAAGAGGGCGAAGCCCAACCCCCGCCCTCTTTATCGTTCTTATTCTTCCTCTTTGGCTCTGGATTCTTCCAGAAACTTTTCCAGTTTGCGTTTCACGCGCTGCAGCGCATTATCAATGGATTTGACATGCCTGCCCAGCTTGTCCGCGATTTCCTGATAGCTCTTGCCGTCCAGATAGGCGTTGAGCACCTCCTGCTCCAGAGAGCTCAGCACCTGATCCACCTGATCGCGCAGGGAGACCAGATTTTCACGGTCAATGATCAGCTCCTCGGGATTCTGTGCACGCCCCTCCACGATCACATCCATCAGTGTACGATCGGATTCCTCATCATAAATCGGCTTATTGAGGGATACATAGCTGTTCAGCGGCACATGCTTCTGACGGGTCGCTGTCTTAATGGCCGTGATGATCTGGCGGGTAATGCACAGCTCCGCAAAAGCGCGGAAGCTGGAAAGCCTTTCCGCCTGATAATCGCGGATGGCTTTGAACAGGCCGATCATGCCTTCCTGCACAATGTCCTCATGATCCGCGCCGATCAGGAAATAGCTGCGCGCTTTGGAGCGCACAAAGTTTTTGTATTTGCTCAGCAGATATTCAATGGCTACGCTGTCGCCCTGCTGCGCCTGCCCCACGACCTGTTCATCCGGCAGCTCGGCAAAGCGGTTGGAGAGGGTATCCTCCCACTTGCTGTCCATATTCAGGCCGTCGCTGCGCTCTTCTTCGGCGTCTTCTTCCTGCTCGTCGCATTCATCCTCTTCCAGCAGGTCTTCATCGTCCAGATATTCTTCGTCTTCGCCGTAGGTCATGAGGTTCTCACCTGCCTTTGCAAATGAAATAGGTTATTTCTGTCTGCGCAGCCTGTCCAGCGCTTCAAACTGTTCCTTGGACAGCGCAGCGGAAAGCGCCGTGCGCTGCTGGGCGGATGGCATTTGGTGCCTGTCGCGCCCGCTGGAACGCTCAGCATTCAGTTCGCGCCACAATTCGCGCGCGCTCATGCGCGTTGCGCCGCGGCCCAGAATGATGGTCTGTTCCACCCCGTCGCTGCTGGCCACGCGCGCCTCGCGGTACTTGGGCAGCTGCTGGCACTGCCGCTCGATAAAATGATCGGCGGTTTCGCCGTGGCGGGTGTACACAATGGTCAGGCCCGCGCGTTCATCCACGCTGCGCACAGTGCGGTCGGCCTTGTAGCCGTCAAACACCACCCAGACTTCCTGCCCGGTGTAGCCCGCATAATCCTGCAGAAGGTGGATCAGCCGGTCGCGGCACTCGTCCAGCGGCCAGTTTTCCTGCGCGGCTCTGGGCCATGCGCCGATGATGTTGTACCCGTCCACATACAGAAGGGGTTTCATGTTAACGCTGGCGCATGACGGCGTACATCAGCACGCCCGCCGCCACGCTGGCATTCAGGCTGTCCAGCTTGCCCTTGATGGGCAGGGACACAATCTTGTCGCAGGCTTCCAGCACACGGCGGCCAACGCCTTCGCCTTCCGCGCCGATGACCAGCGCAACGCCGCCGGAGAAATCGGTCTTGGCGTAGTCCTCGCCGTCCATGTCGGCGGCATAGGCCCAGATGTTCCTGGCCTTGAGCACTTCCAGGGTGTTGGCCAGATTGGTCACGCGGGCCACGGGCAGGTATTCCACTGCACCGGCGCTGGCCTTGACGGCAGCGGGGGTGAGACCCACAGCGCGGCGCTCCTGCACGATCACGCCGTGCGCGCCGGCGCACTCAGCGGTACGGATGATGGCGCCCAGGTTGTGGGGGTCGGTCAAGCCGTCCAGCAGGATGAGGAACGGCTCCTCGCCGCGCTCCTCGGCCAGTTCCAGCATGGCTTCCACCGTGCTGTACTGATAGGCGCTGGCAAAGGCCAGCATGCCCTGATGGTTGGGGGTGATGGCGTCCAGACGGGCGCGATCCACTTCCTGAACGGGTACGCGCTTTTCCTTGGCCATCTGCACGATCTCGCGGGCAGAGCCGCTCAGCTCGCCGCGGGCCACCAGCAGCTTTTCGATATCGCGGCCGGACTTAAGCGCCTCGCGGATGGGGTTGCGGCCGGAGAGCAGGTTTTCGTTGGGGACCACGTCGCCGTCGTCATCGGTCAGCGCGCCGTACTGGGCGGGAGCGGGAGCCACGGGACGGGCATAGATTTCGTCGCGCTTTTCGGCGGGACGGTAGGGCTTGTCCTCACGGGGCTTGCGCTCGTAGCGGCTCTTTTCGTAAGCAGGCTTGTCCTGCTTCTGGTTGCGGGGCATATGCTCGCCGTAGCCGTTCTTGCCGTTCAGGTAGCGCTTCTTGGGATCGCGATTCTCCTCGCGGTCGCTGCCGAAGCGGCGGTTGTCATCGCTACGGCGGCCGTAGGAGGGCTTGTTATCATCGCGCTTGTAGGAAGGACGGCTGTCGTCACGCTTGCCAAAGGAACGATTGTCGTCGCGCTTATAGGAGGAACGGGAGGCGCTGCCCTTGTAGCTGCTGCCTTCATCCTCGTAGCCGCCGCGGGCAAAAGCCGCGTCGCGCTTTTCCTGACGGGTCTTCTTTTCAAAATCCTTGTAGAATGCCATGGTGATTCTCCTGTCTGTATGTCAAAAAATAGGGAAAGGGGGATGCAAAATTACAGCTTTGCCAGCAGCTCATCGCGCTGCTGACGGATCTCTTTGGCCTTGCCGCAGCTCTTGGCGCCTTCGGGACAGGCGCCGCGCAGGCAGCCGGGGCCTGCGTCGCGGAACATGGCGGGGGCCACGGCCAGGCACTGCTCGAACATGCTGTTGGCCATCTGGCGGATCTCCCACTGGGCGCGGGTACACATGCGCAGGGCAAAGAAATGGCGGAGTTCGCGGGCGTTCATGGTGAGCAGAACGCGGGTTTCGCAGGCGTTGGGCAGAACGAAGCGCGCGTCCTCGTTGCTCTTTTCGCCCGCTGCGCCAAGACGCTGCTGCCAGCCTTCGTACCAGCTCTGCATCTGCGCCATCTGGGCTTCGTACTCGGCGATGGCGTCCTCACCCAAAGCCTGAATGGCCGGGGGGATGATGTAGCCAAAACCGTCGGCGTAGCTTACATAGCGCTGGCTCTGAACGCTGAAGGAGGCAATGCGGTGGCGGGTGAGCTGGGCCAGCAGCACGCGGCTCACGCCCTCGGCAAGGAAGGTGAAGGAAACGTGCTCCAGAACGCTTTCATGCCCCATGGACATGATCTTTTCCACAAAGGCGCGCTGATCTTTTTCCTCAATGGCGGTCAGCAGTTTATCCAGATCGCCGCCGGCGTAGCACAGGCGGGCGCCGAGGGCGGTCAGGGCTTCGGGCTCCACGGTGTGGCGCACCAGCTTGACCCTCTGGGTGCATTGGGGCATGGACGGTCCCTCCTTACATCAATCGTGGGCAGCCAGTTCAAAAAGTTCCAGGATCCGCTCATCCTGACCGGTCAGGTACAGGTAGCCCAGAAGGGCTTCCAGCGCGGTGGCGCGGCTGTAGGCGTAGGGATCCTGATTTTTGGGCGTATTGTGACGTGCATGGGCGTTCTGGCCGCGGCGGAAGATATCCGCCTCTTCTTCGGTCAGATGCGGTTCAACTCTGGCGGCGCACTGCGCCTGCGCACCGGCATTGACCCGCTGGATGGCCTGTTTGTGCAAAGCGCCTGCCTTGAGCTGTGTGGAAAGCAGCTGCTGGCGGGTAAGCAGATCCCAGATGGTATCGCCCACAAAAGCCAGCGACAGCGGATTTTTCATGCGCGCCTGCTGAATGGTGAGCGGCTGGGGAAGCAGTGACAAACGGGAACGCCTCGCTTTCGTGCATATGAATGCATCATCCATGATACCACGAAAACGCTTTATTTACAAGCCTTTTTGCAGTTGCAGCCACTTTTCCAGCCCATCTGCCACCGCCTGTGCGATCCGGCGGTGATAGGCCGGATCCAGAAGGCTTTTTTCTTCTGCTGCGTTGGATAAAAAACCGCATTCCACCAGCGCGGCGGGCAGACGGGTGCTGCGCAGCACATAATAATCGCCCGCGTTGGCGGCGCGCTTTTTGGCGGGCTGCAGCACCTCAATCAGCGCTTCCTGCAGGCAGCCGGCCAGCAGCCTGCCCGCATCCGCGCCGCGCTGATAATACACCTGCGGGCCGCTTTCCGCGCGGTCGCGGTATTCGTTCAGATGAATGCTCAGGAACACATCCGCCCCGGCGTTTTCAGCAATGTCCAGCCGTTTCTGCAAGTCGGCGCGCTTGCGCGTTTTGCCGCTGCCTTCCGCGCTGAGGCTTTCATCCCCGGTGCGCGTCAGCGTGACCGCTGCGCCGCGTTCGGCAAGCGCCGCGTTCACCGCTTTGGCAATTTGCAGGTTCAGCTCCTTTTCCCATACGCCGCTGTCCCTGGCACGCGCGCCGCCGTCGTAGCCGCCGTGGCCGGGATCCAGCGCAACGGTCAGCCCTGCCAGCGAATCCGAGGATACCGGCGCGCTTTGAGGCAGCCTGCCGTCCATCCACAGTCCAACGGCCATAAAACACAAAACAATCAGCAGAGAAATGCGTAATCTTTGCAGATGATTTGTTACGAGTTTTGCTGTGAATTGTTTCATTTTCTTTCCTCCCAACGTTTTTTCCACACACAGGGGAATATCTGGTTTCACAAAAGACCATTTCAAACATTTGATGTGGAAAACCAAAACCGGCCAAAACACCTGAAATGCTGATCCGGCAAGGCTTTGACGCACCCATGGTTTTTCCACATATGAACTTCCTTCCCGGGCAAAAGTTCTGCAAAATTTTATGCAGTCATGCAAAACGGTCTCCACGAGATTTCCATAGTTTCCACATGGTTTTCCACAGAAAAAGCCTTGGTTTTGCTTGTAAAAACGCATTTATGTGGAAAACTTGATGTGGAGATTCTGATGCATACCGAGTTTTCCACATGCGGATGTGCTGTGGAAAAACCACCCCTTTATGTGGAAAACTCAAGGAAAAACTTATGACTTTTCCGGTCAAAATATGACCTGTTTGTAACAATCATGAAGGAGGTCCCGGGCACGAAACCAAACCGTATGATCTGGATGTTTTTGAAGTCAAATTTTCCATTCCTCTTTTTGCCGTCCTCCCCTGTCCGGCAGGACAAGCAGGACGCCGCGTCGAATGAAACAGATAGACCATTTTTTGCGTATTCAAACGGAGGCAATGTCATGAGTCAGTTTCTGGCGCCCATCAATTATGACCGTGCGCGCGATGTGCTGCGCCGCCTGAGCTTTTACGCCGCCTACTCGCCCGAGGGAGCGCAGCAGGCGCTTTGCACCCTCAGGCAGTGCTATCCGTCCATTTTTCAGCGCATGGAGGAAAAGCTCTTTACCAACCACGCGCTTCTGCTGGAAATGCCCGGCGGCAGTCATGCGCCGCTGGTATTCGTCTCCCATGTGGACGCTGCCGCCTCGCCGGAGGCTGTTTCCTGTCCGCATGAGCAGCCCATGGGCGTGCCCCTTTCGCGGGCGCATCTGGTAACGCTGCTGGAAGCTCTGGAGGCGCTTTTGAACGAGGGATATCTGCCCGGCGGCGACCTGATGCTGTGCCTGAGCTTCGACGGTCTTTCCGGCGGCGCGGGCGCTTCCAGCATCGCCGCGCATCTCAAAGCCCGCAGCATCATGCCCTGTCTGGTGCTGGATCACGGCGGCTATGTAACCATGGACGCCTTCCGCACCTATCTGCCCAAGGACGCGCCCCTGGCCCTGATCGGCATTACGGAAAAAGGCGAGCTGCAGGGCGTGGTTACGGCGGATGAAGCAGTTTCCGCCCGCAAGCGCTGCGCGCTGCGCCGCCCGGTGGACGAACTGCTGCGCGCCGGGCAGCGGCTGGTGCGCCGTCCGCACCACGCCATGCTTTGCAATGCCAGCGAGCAGATGCTGATCAGGCTGGGTGAAAAAGCGCCCATGCTGCAGCGCTGGCTGGTGAGCCATCCGCGCCTGACCTTCCCGCTGATCCGTCATTTGTGGCGCAGGCGAGCCATCATGCGGCAGTTTTTCTGGTCGGAGCGCACCGTCTATGCGCTTTCCGCCTCCGGCAGCCCGCAGGATCCTGCGCAGAACGGACAGATGCTGATTCGCCAGACGCTGATCCCCGGGCAGAAAACAGATGATTACAAACGCCACCTGCGCGCGCTGGTGCGCAGCAGCGACCTCAAGCTTTCTTTCCCCGTGGAGCACGATTCCAGCGTTCGCGCCCTGCCGGAGGGCGAGGCATGGGACGCCCTGTCCACCGCCATCGAGATCCAGTTTGATCTGGCTGTCATCGTGCCCTGTCTGAGTCCCTTTGTCACGGACGGCCGCTTCTACACCCGGCTGGGCGGCAATGTATATCGCTTCTCGCCCTTCCTGGTCACAGGCGACGAGGCCCTGCGCGGTTTGTGCACCGTAACCGACAGCACCCTGCAGACCGCCGTACAGTTCTTCCGCTCCATGCTCTCCATCTAAGGGCTTCGCCCTTAACCCGTGGACTGGCCGCGCAAAGCGCGGCCAGGGGTTGTGTTTGGTGCCTGGGGCTGCATCGAAGACCGCCGGGGCAAATACAGTTGCCCCGGCTCGCTTGCGCGAAACGATTTCCTGCTTGCAAGGGCTGATTGCTCGCGAAGCGATCAATCGGTTTCGCCTTTGGCGAAACGGCACGGCTCGCATTGAAAATTCGAGGCGCGCCACCATAGGGAAGCTGTCTGCGAAGCAGACTGATGAGGCGGCCCCGCTGCAAGTTCCTTTCTCCCCCCCCACTCCCTTTATCATTTCCCTCCCCGGAGGTGCTCCCGTGCTGTCCATCCTTTATCTGCTGTTCTTTCTGGCAGGCGGTGTGGCCATCACCCGCCTGCTTCTGCCGCGCATGCGCCCGGTCAAGCGCGTCTACATCGGTTTGTCGCTCGGCGTGCTGCTGTTGATGTGGCTGCCGGTTCTGTGGGCGTATGCCTTCTGTTTTGATTTTCTTTCCCACGGTCTGGCCGCCGTCAGCCTGCTGGGGTTATGCGGTCTCTCGTACGTTTTCCGTGACAAGCGCCCCGCCGTTCCCTTTGACGGCCGTGAACGCCGCGCGCTGAAAACGCTGCTGATTCTGGTTCTGCCTCTGGCTGTGCTGGGCGGTTATCTGGAATACACGCATTCCATTCGCCTTGCCGCCGACGGCAGCCTGCACGTGGGCCAGAGCACCTACGGCGATTTGTCACTGCATCTGGCGGTGGCCACCAGCATTGTGGGCGCGAAGTTCCCGCTTCACAACAGCCTGATGCTGGGCGCGACCATGGCGTACCCCTACCTGTCGGACTCCATCGCCTCCACGCTGATCCTGTTCGGCACGGAATTGAACAACGCCATGTTCCTGACCGGCACGCTGATGATGACGCTGGTCTTTGCCGGCTATGCGCTTTTGTGCATGCAGCTGTGCCGCAGGCGGGGCGCGGCCGTTCTGGCGTTTTTCCTGCTGTTTTTGAACGGCGGTCTGGGGTTCCTGTACACCATCGACGCGACGGTGCAGGGCTATTCCGTGACCACCCTGTGGGATAACATCCGCACCGTGCTGACCGGCTACTACCAGACCCCCACCAATCAGCCCGATCCCCACAACATCCGCTGGGTGAACATCATCTGCGATATGCTGGTGCCTCAGCGCGGTATTCTGGGCGGCTGGACGATGCTCATGCCCGCTCTCAACCTGCTCGTTCCCCCGCTGTGCCAGAAGCAGAAGCACAGCCCCCGCGCCATCGTGCTGCTTGGCCTGTTTGCGGGCGGTCTGCCGCTGATCCACACGCACAGCTATCTGGCGCTGGTTTTGTTCAGCGCAGGCGCGTGCCTGTACTGTGTGCTCACGGAACAGGAAAACCGCTGGCAGGCGTTCAAACCGTGGCTGATCTACGGTGTGATCGCCGCCGCGCTGTCGCTGCCGCAGCTGATCGCCTTTACCTTTGTGCAGGCAACCGGCAGCGATCATTTCCTGCGCTTCCAGTTCAACTGGTGCAACAACCGCGGCGGCAACGGGCTGGTGGATACCTATCTGTGGTTCTACATCAAGAACATCGGCCTGCCGTACCTGCTGATCCTGCTGGCTTTGTGCCAGCGCAAAAAGGGCGATGAGGTGCGTCAGAACAGGCTGATTGCCTCCGGCGCATTCCTGATCTACCTGATCGCAGAATTCATCCTCTTCCAGCCCAACGAGTACGATAACAACAAGCTGCTCTATGTGTGGTTCCTGCTGTGCCTGCCCATGGCGGCGGATTATGCCATGGAGATCTTCGAACGTCTGCGCGGCCTTGGCGGGCGGCGGCTGATCGCGGTGGGCTTTCTGATGACCTGTTTCCTTTCCTCCGGGCTGACCATCGCCCGTGAATGCGTGAGCGATTACCACGCCTATTCCGCGGTGGATGTGGAAACAGCCGAGTACATCAGGGAAAACACACCCGAACACAGCGTATGGCTGACCGGCAATCAGCACCTGAACCCCGTGAGCTCTCTGGCAGGCCGCACCATTCTGTGTTCCAGCGACCTGTACCTGTACTACCACGGTTTCAACACCGGCGCGCGCCGCATGGAGATTGCCGCTTTCTACGAGAATCCGGCCGAAAACCTTGACCTGCTCCGCAAGTATCAGGTAGAATACATCTACGTCAGCCCCTATGAGCGGTCTGACAGCCAGTACACCTTGAACGAGGAAGCGCTGGAAAGCCTGTTCCCGCTGGTGTTTGAAACCCGCGGAGGACACAACCGGATTTTTGAGGTGCCCCAGCAGTACCGGTAGAGGCGGGACGAGCGGCGCAATCACCACATGCGTCATCCCTCCGGGATGACACCTTCTCCTCAAGGAGAAGGCAGTATGGCAGGCGACCAGCGATTGCCCCTGCGGAGAACACACCAGTGAGGCATGCAGCCCCTCCTCCGGCTTCCCCTTGAGGGGAAGCTGTCACCGAAGGTGACTGATGAGGTGTAACAGCCGCTCAATCAAACTGCCGCAACGGAGGAACACCCATGCTTCGTTTCCTGCGCTACGCCGTGGAGCACGACCGCAAGATCCGCGCGGTGTTCCTGCTGGATGGACAGATGCTGCAAAAAACGGTCTCTGTCGTTTCATACGATGAAGAAACCGTCACGCTCCGCATCGGCAGCAAAAAAACGCCCGTCGTGCTGCCCATGGCGGATCTGCTCAGCTGCGACTATGCGCGCGGCGACCACGGCGAGGAATAACGGAGGTTCATCATGATTCAAAAGATCAAAAACTGGCTGGAGAGCCATCAGAAGGAATATGAACTGCTTCGCTACCTGATTGCAGGCGGCCTGACCACGCTTTTGAGCATGCTTATCAGCTACGGCGTATGCTTTATTTTGGCCGACCGTGCGCCTCTGGAGGGCAATTTCATCCTCTGGGTGATCGATTCCATCAACCGCGCCAATCCCTCGCAGGTATCCCTTGCCAACACGGTTTCGTGGATCATTGCGGTACTGTTCGCCTTCTGGATCAACCGCGTGATGGTGTTCCAGGTAGAGGGCGGCAGCAAGGCCAAAATCGGCACGGAGCTGATCCAGTTTGCCGGCGGCCGTCTGCTCAGCTTCCTGTTGTTTGAACAGGGCATTATGCTTTTGCTCAAGTGGATGGGCGTCAGCAACTTCATCAACCGCATCATCGTGCTGGTCTTTGTCATGGTGTTCAACTACGTGATCAGCAAGTTCTGGATCTTCAAAAAGGATTGAGAATCCCGACAAGTGCATAGCACACCGCCCCGTGAAGAGCGCGCATCGCAAGCAGCTTTGCGGGGCGGATGCCGTTTTCCAGAAACAGCAGATTCTGCAGCCAGATGCTGAGTCCCCCGAAGCCGCACAATGCGCTTACCAGTGCGTGCGGCTTTTGCCATGCCCCGATCACGGCGGATGAACCGCCGCCCGCTTCCATCACCGCCCACAGAACGGCCAGCCATTCCGCATGCTGCGCCGTCCACACAGGAAAGATACAGGAAAGCAGACCTTTCACAAGCCCTGCCGCAGCGGAAAATACCATCATGGCGCCGCACACGCCCAGCAGCGCCTGTGCGCTCTGGGCGATAGCCTGCGGCAGGCTGATTTTCGGCGCGGCTGTCCGGGCTGGCAGCGGTATGGAAACGCCGGTTTTGCAGGGAAGCATGCGCCAAAGGCCTGCAGTGATCACTGCCCCCAGCCAGTGAATCCCCAGCAGCACGCGACCGTCCCGTGCGCTTTCCAGCCATCCGCCCAGCGTGCCGGTAAAGAACATGGGGCTCATGACGCCGGTCAGGCACAGCAGGCATTCCCAGCTTCGCGCAGGCATCATCCCGCGCAGCGCCGCCGTGCGCTGCGCGGCAGCGGGCGAACCGGCCGAAAAAGCATATACTCCCGTACGCAGCCACAGTGCCATTTTGGAATGTTCGTGTTTTGTGTCTTCCGGCCATATTTTTCCCAGCACCATCATGGGCAGCAGTGCAGGCAGCACCCCCTCCGCAAAGCATGACGCCGCTGTTCGCGCCGCATTCATGGCAGCATCGGAAAACGCAAGCATGGCCAGCATCGCGGCTGTGCAAACGATTGCTGTCATCATTTCCACATCCTTCCTTTTCAAAGATGATTCTATGCTCAAAACTGGCCGACAACGCATTCAAAAGGCTGGAACTTTTCAACAAAAAGCGACAAAAGGTTTGGTTTTTTCCGTTTACACTCTTTTCAGAAATGCCGTTTTGCTGTATACTTGTATCGATTCTCTGCCCTAACCATGGCTTGAACGAAAGTAAGGAGAATGACTGTGACTGATTTTGTGAGCAACTGGAACAACGATCTTCTGACGGTTCCCTTTGGCCCCCTCGGCATCATTGCCATGCCCGGCTGTGAAGAAGCTGCCAGAAGGATCAATGAGTACCTGATGAAATGGTACGAACAGCAGGAAGCCCTGGAGGATACCCCCCTGTATGCGCAGATGGGCCCCAACCGCAAGGACTTCCTGATCGAAGCGCACTGCCCCCGTTTTGGCACCGGTGAAGGCAAGGCCATCATCAAGGACTCTGTTCGCGGTTACGATATTTACATTCTGTGCGACCCCGGCGCTTACAACGTGACCTACAAGATGTACGGCCGCGAAGTGCCCATGTCCCCCGACGATCACTTCCAGGATCTGAAGCGCGTCATTGCTGCCATCGGCGGCAAGGCCAAGCGCGTGAACGTGATCATGCCCTACATGTATGAAGGCCGTCAGCACCGCCGCTCCAGCCGCGAAAGCCTGGACTGCGCCATGATGCTGCAGGAGCTGGAAGCCACCGGCATTGCCAACTTCATCACCTTCGACGCGCATGACCCCCGCGTGCAGAACGCCATCCCCTCCAGCAGCTTTGAAAGCTTCATGCCCAGCTACCAGATCCTGAAGGCGCTGTTCCGCGAGCAGAAGGACCTGCAGATCGACCGCGATCACATGATGATCGTCAGCCCCGATGAAGGCGCGCTGGACCGCAACATTTTCTACTCCTCCGTTCTGGGCGTAAACATGGGCTTCTTCTACAAGCGCCGCGATTACACCCGCCTGGTCAACGGCCGCAACCCCATCATTGCCCACGAGTATCTGGGCGAGAGCGTGGAAGGCAAGGACATCCTTGTTTCCGACGACATCCTCTCCTCCGGCGACTCCATTCTTGACCTGGCCCGCCAGCTCAAGAAGCGCAAGGCCAACCGCATCTTTGCGGCTGCTACCTTCGGCCTGTTCACCAACGGCATCGAAGCCTTCAACCAGGCTTACGAAGAGGGCCTCATCCACCGCATTATTTCCACCAACCTCACCTACCGCACCCCCGAGCTGCTGGCCGCTCCCTGGTTCATTGAGGCGGATATGAGCAAGTACACCGCTTACATCATTGCCACCCTGAACCACGACCGCAGCCTGAGCAAGCTGCTCACCCCCTATGACCGCATCAAGAACCTGCTCAACCGCTATCACGAGGAGCAGGCCGCCAACGGTTTCCGCATCATCTAAGCAGGGGCAGTGCCCCTGCACCCCAGTTCCGCGCGTTTCACGCGCGGGGCTGGATTTTTTTGTTTGGGGCTGCATCGAAGGCCGCCAGAGGTCGGAGGGACCTCCGGCTCGCTTAAATGCCTTCTCCTTGAGGAGAAGGTGGCAGCCCGAAGGGCTGACGGATGAGGTGAATGCGCTTGACAAGCACCACCTCCCTTTTTCACGCTTGTCATCCTGAGGAATGAAATGACGAAGGATCCTGCGCTGCGGTTTTGCGCCGCTTTGCAGGATCCTTCTCTTTATGCTTCTTTGTTCACGATCACTTTTCCGGTGCTGCCTCTTACATCCTTCGTAGCATCCCCCGGAGCCCACAGACCGTACTGGTCGTGGTTGCGCAGAGCGCGCAGCAGCATGTCCTTGGCCGTGGGGTAGCGGCGGCACAGCTCATCCAGCAGGTCCTTCATTTCCTGACGCTTGGTGTGGCCGTCGGCGGGACAGGATTTATCCATTACCGGCAGGTTCAGCACTTTTTGCATGTGGATAACATGCTTCTCCGGCAGGAAGATCATCGGGCGGATGACGGTGAGCTGGCTGCGGCTCATGTAGCTGCACGGGTGGAAGGTGTGCAGGCGGCCTTCATACAGCAGGGACATCAGCAGCGTTTCCTCCGCATCCTCGCGGTGATGGCCCAGCGCCAGCTTGTTGGCGCCCAGCTCCTTGCAGGCGTCGCACAGCATGGCGCGGCGCATTTTGGCGCACAGAGCGCAGGGGTTGGGGTCCTTGCGCACTTCAAACAGAATTTCGTACAGCTCCGTATGGCGCACCAGCAGCGGAATGTTCAGCTCTTCAGCAAGGGCTTCGATGGCCGATGTATCGGGCTTTTCCTTGCCGGTGGTAAGCATAATGGCGCAAAGATCAAAATCCTCGTGGCGCACGCGGCGGTACAGGCTCATGGCGTGCAGAAGCAGCAGACTGTCCTTGCCTCCGCTTACACCCACAGCCACCTTATCGCCGGGCTGGATCATGTTGTATTCTTCATCCGCGCGGCGGATCATGCCAAGCGTCGTCTTCATCATTTTCCCCCGGTGCGTTCTTTTTTGCCAATGTAGATGATGTCTTCCTTGCAGGGATATTCGTCGGTGGTGATTAGGTCGCGGGCGATGGCGTAGCCGTTCTGGCTGGTCACCAGATAGGTGTTGACGATGTAGCCTTCGCGCCCTTCGATGACATGCTGTTCATCCGTATAGGTAACATAAGTGGCTTCCTTGTCCTTGAGGGTGGTGGGCGTGAGCGGCTTGGGGATCACTTCCGCCACCTCGGATTCCAGCTTGTAGCTCAGACCGTTGAGCGACGGGCCATAGATGCGCACATCGCACACCAGACGCCGTTTGCTGCTGGAGCTCTGGGTCACGTGAGCGGCAATATACACAGGGCCGCCGGTGGTGTTCTGGAAGGTGAAATCGATCTCGCGGCCCTTGGTATCGGACACAGTCGCGTCCATGCCCAGCTCGGTGTAGTTCACGGCCATGGAATGCGGTTCGCGCTTGAGGATCTTCATGCCGCTCTGCACGGCGGCCAGATACATGGTGGTGCTGGCCTGGCACACGCCGCCGCCCCAGCCCATCTGCTGCTGGCCGTAGGCGTATTCAATGGCGGGCAGGAAGCCGTTTTCCATGGTACGGCGGCCAACCACTTTGTTGAAGGAGAATTTGTCGCCATCACGCAGGATGGTGCCGTTGATCTTGGCAAACGCGATGCGGATGTTTTCCGTTCGGTCCTCAGTGGAGGTGGTGGAAATGGAGGTAACGGAACGGTTGCGCAATTCCACCGTCTTTTTGAGCTGATCCACCGTTACATTGGGGTAGAGCAGCTCCGTCTGCAAAAGGATCTCGCCGCTTTGCAGGTTCTGAACCATGCTCAGGATCTGCTCGCGGATGGCGGTGGTATCCAGCCGCTGGCCGTAGACCTCTGGCTGGAAGGTGAAGGGATTGTTCAGATCATCCGGGTTGAAGGAGATGATATAGGCGTCGGAGGGAGCGCGGTAGGCGGCCTGCTCCAGCGTGGACAGGATGGTATCAATGGGCGTGGTATCCGCGCTCTGCTCCGCGCTGGAAAAGGCATTGGTCTGCGTTTTGGCCAGTTCGATCTCGGTGCGCAGTTCAAAGGCGCTCATCTGGCTGTTGTGGCCGATGGCCCATGCCTGTTCCAGCGCAGCGGTGGGGTCAAAGCTGATGCCCAGCGTGGCAGCGGTAATATCCTTGTAATCGCCGTGCTGGTTACGCAGGCGCACATACCAGCCGTTCTGCTTCTGGTTGATCTGATCCCACACCAGGCGGCTGCCTTCCTCCCATGTTTTGCCGGACAGGTCGATACCGTCCACGCTCACGTTGTCAAGGAACACATTGGCATAGGGCTTCACGTCGCTCTGCGCCTTCCACACATAGCCTGCAGCGCAGGCTGCGCCCAACAGCACCAGCACGATCAGCAGTTTCAGAAACTGCTGTTTCAGGCTGGTTTTTTGGCGTTTCTTCTGCGGCGGTTTGCTGGTGCGTTTTTTGGCGGCAGGCTTCTGCTGGGGCGGCGGCGCGTACCAGTTATTCTGCTGCGGCGGTCTGTAACCCTGATTGTTCATGACGGTAAGTAGCTCCTTTGGTAGTTGGGGATCAGCAATGGGAAATGGCGCTTTTCAGCGCGGAAAGGTCATTTTGACGGGCAGGCCATCCGGCGGGCAGGTGGCCGATGCGCACCGTGCTGCCGGAGTCGCCGTGATAATCGCTGCCGCCGGTCACCAGCAGATTTTCCTGCCGGGAAAGGCGATCCAGCACGCGGGCGGCGCGGGCGTTTGCGGAAGGATGCCAGGCTTCCACGCCGGCAAGGCCGCATTCGATCAAGGAATGGAGAAAGGCATGAAGCGCGGTGGGTTCCAGGCCGCTGCGCATGGGATGCGTCAGCACCGGCACAACGCGCATGGCTCGCAGCTTTTCCACGGTCTGTGCGGTGGCCAGCTCGGCGCGCGGCACATAGGCAGGGCGGCCTTCCAGCAGCCAGCGGTCGAACGCCTGCGGCATGGTATTGACCACACCCATGGCGATCAGCTCGCGGGCGATATGGGCACGGCCCACGCTGGGCATGGCCAGCAGTTCTGCGCGGCGTTCTTCGGGAACATGGATGCCCTCGTATGCAAGTTTCTCCATCATGGCAGCGGCGCGCCCGGTGCGTTCCTGCGCCATGCTTTCCAGAAAAGCTTTCATTTGCGGGCTTTCCACATTTTCGCCGTAGCACAGGATGTGCATTTTGCCGGCCTTGCCTGTGGAGATCTCCACGCCGGGAATCATGGAAAGGCCGTGCTTTGCAGCGGCTTCGCGCATAGCGGGCAGGCCGTTCACGCTGTCATGGTCGCACAGGGCGATATGCGCTACGCCCGCTTTGGCAGCCATGGCGCACAGCTCGTCCGGCGTTTTCAGTCCGTCCGAAAAAACGCTGTGCACATGCAAATCCACAAGCGGGAAAGGGCAACCCGCTGCCGTAGCATGGGCTGCCCCCGGAACGGCTTTTAACGGCCTGTTCATCATTTGTTTTCTTCGCCGGGCTCGATGAAGGCTTCGAAGGCTTCGCCTTTCTTTTCCTCCGGCTGCTCGGTTTCTTCAGTTTCAGCCGCTTCCGTTTCGATGGCGGCGACGGTGGGCTCCACCTGCTCGGCCTCGGTCTTGGGCGGCAGTTCCTCGCCGCGCATGACCATTTCAAACTCGGCACGGTTCAGGGTATCGCGGTCCAACAGGGCTTCGGCTACCGCGTCCAGGCGGTCGCGGTACTCGGTCAGCAGCTGGCAGGCGCGCTCATAGCACAGGTCGATCAGGCGCTTCACTTCCGTGTCGATGGTGGCGGCGGACTGCTCGCTGTACTCGCGGCTCTGGCCGAATTCCATACCCACGAACACTTCCTGATCGCTGCCCAGATACATGGTGCCGATCACATCGCTCATGCCCCACTGGGTGACCATGCGGCGGGCCAGTTCGGTCGCACGCTTGATATCGCTCGAAGCGCCGGTGGAGATATCATCCAGCGCCACGCGCTCGGCGGCATGACCGCCCAGCATCATGGTGATGCGGCTGATCAGCTCGTTGCGGCGGTAGCCGTCATTCTCTTCGCCGGGCAGGGTGAGGGTATAGCCGCCGGCCTGTCCGCGGGGAACGATGGTCACCAGATGCACATCGTCGCAGTCAGGCAGCAGGTTGGAAAGCACGGCATGACCGGCTTCGTGCCAGGCAGTGAGCCTGCGGTCCTTTTCGGTCACCTTGTGGCTGCGCTTTTCGGGGCCCATCTGCACGCGGCTGACGGCGTCCACCAGCTCCTGCTGGCTGACCACGTTCTTCTTGCGGCGAACGGCCAGCAAAGCGCCTTCGTTCATCACGTTTTCCAGATCCGCGCCGCTGGAGAAGGGCATACGCTTGGCAATGTTCTCCAGATCCACATCGGCATCCAGCTTCTTGCCGCGGCAGTGTACCTTGAGAATCTCTACGCGGCCTTCCAGATCGGGATAATTGACGGTCACCTGACGGTCAAAGCGGCCGGGACGCAAAAGCGCGGGGTCGAGGATATCGCGGCGGTTGGTGGCCGCCATCACGATCACGCCTTCGTTCATGCTGAAGCCGTCCATTTCGACCAGCAGCTGGTTCAGCGTCTGCTCGCGCTCATCATGACCGCCGCCCAGACCGGCGCCGCGGTGACGGCCAACGGCGTCGATTTCGTCGATAAATACGATGGAAGGAGCGGCCTTCTTGGCCTGGTCAAACAGGTCGCGCACGCGGCTTGCGCCCACGCCCACGAACATTTCCACAAAATCGGAGCCGGAAATGCTGAAGAAAGGCGCGTTGGCTTCACCGGCTACGGCCTTGGCAAGCAGCGTTTTACCCGTGCCGGGAGGGCCTACGAGCAGCACGCCCTTGGGAATGCGCGCGCCCATCTCGGTATAGGCCTTGGGATTCTTGAGGAAGTCCACCATTTCCTGCAGTTCTTCCTTTTCCTCCTTGCAGCCGGCCACATCGGCAAAAGTGACCTTGTTCTTGCCGGGCTCCATCACGCGGGCATGGCTCTTGCCAAAGTTCATCACCTTGCCGTTGCCGCCGCTCTGACGCGCCATCACCAGGTACCACAGGCCGAAGGTAACAGCGATCATCAAAATGAAGGGCAGGAACTCCACATACCACGGGGTCACCACAGGCGCGCGGTACTCCACCGTAAAGGGCAGGTCGCTCACGCTGATATCATCCAGCTCCCTGTCCTGCTCGGTAGCGGTCATCTGACGCACGGTATCGATAAAGTCCGCGCCGATGGTGGTTTCAAAGTCATAGCCGCGCTCCGGGAAGTCGGCGTCCGCCACCGAACCGTTGCGGTACAGGCCCACCAGCGTGGTGCCGCGGATGGCAACAGCCTTTACATTGTCTTCGCGGATGGCCGTGAGCAGTTCGGGATATTCGATGCGGCGGTTGACGTTGTCAAACAGGCCGCCGTTGAGCACCATGGCGATCACCAGAAAGACCGCGATCAGCACCACATAGCCCATCATGCCTCTTGTTTTTTTCAAGATGGTTATCCTCCTTGTTTTCCGCCGTGCCAGTCAGAAAATACACGGGATGTTCATAATGCACGGCCTTTCCATTATAACATAGGATGGCACATAAATACAAAGATTTTTCGTAAATTCTTTCTGCGGGCTCATTTGCGTAAAATGGACGTTACAAGGACGGAAGAATTGTTTATAATAGGGATAGCCACATCGGCCTGCCGCGGCTTGCGCGGAGCGATGTGGCGGGGCTTGCGTGCTCAGTTTGTTACAAGCACTGCCGGTGCTTGTGCGGTTCTCTTCGATGGAGCTTGTTCGCTCAGTTTGATGCAAGCACTGCCGGTGCTTGCGCGGTTCTCTTCGATGGAGCTTGTTCGCTCAGCTTGTTGCAAGCACTGCCGATGCTTGCGCGGTTCTCTTCGATGGAGCTTGTTCGCTCAGATTGATGCAAGCACTGCCGGAGCTTGCACAGTTCTCTTCCGCTCCGCTCGGGCCAGAGGATCAGGGGGGATTTC
>JAFYQB010000090.1 GCA_017547285.1 Clostridia bacterium | reverse complement strand
TCCGACTCTTGTTCCTAAGCTGACGACAGGTGCGTCAGCTTCGGAAGCCTTGCGCAGCCAGGCTTTCCTTACACCGTTTGACGCCCGGCGCGCCGTCAGGCGAGTAGGCAAACGGTGCTATCTTCGGCGGAAAAGATCGCCGAAGGCGAGCTTTTTCGACGGCCTGAGCCGAAGCAGTAAGCTTCGGCTGTTCGATTCAGCACTACGCTGTTACTTGTTCAGTTCCTTTTCGTTTACCTTGGCATTGGCTTCTTCCACCCACTGAGCCAGAATGGTGTCAACATTGCTGGACTCCTTGGCGGACAGCAGCTCAGCGGTCAGAGCCTCACGAACCGTTTCCAGGCCGATCTCGCCGGAAGCGATGTCGCTCTGGTACTTGATGAAGTGAATGCCGTACTCGCTGCGAACAGCGCCGGATACATCACCTACGTTGGCCAGAGCCATGGAGGCATCCTTGAACTCAACAACCCAGTCAACGCTGGTGGAGCACACGGGATAACCTTCGGTTTCGCCGTTCATGCCGGGATCTTCGTTGTACTCAGCAATCAGGGTTTCAAAATCGATACCCTCAGCCAGCTTGGCGGTGATTTCGTCCACCTTGGGCTGCAGGTTGGCATAAGCCTGTTCCCTGGCGGCAGCCAGCTTGTCGTTCAGTTCGGTGGCGTCCTCACCGGCAGCCAGATTGGCGATAGCGGTTTCGATCTCGCTGATGGCCGTCTGATCCTCCGCCGTGAACTGCAGCAGGATGTGCTTCACATTACGGTAGCCTTCAGGAGCATAGTAGGGCATTTCGCCGTTGACGATGGCGGTGCCGTAGGTGTAGGCAGCGGCGGTGTAGGAGGCCTTGGCGGAGTCCACGCGGGCGTTGTACTCGGTGGTCAGTTCTTCCTCGGAAACGGCCACGTCCTTGTTCAGCTCCGCAACCAGCTTTTCCTGAGACTTGGTGTACTTGATCTGCTCAACGGCGTTTTCCAGGGTGTTGTAGCCAACCATGTTCAGCATTTCAGCCTGAATAGCGGCTTCCAGTTCCTCGCCGGTCAGCTCGGTACCGGAGAAATAGAAGTTCTTGATGGTATCGTAGTACAGGTCGTAGTCTTCCTTGGCGGTAGCTTCGATCTCGGCCATTTCTTCCTCGGTGAAGGAATCAAAGCCGTATTCGGTCATCTTGGCATCCACCACAATGGATTCGATCAGGCCCTGGATGGCCTGCTCTTTGGCGTCGGCAATGGCGCTGTCGGAAGTACGGTCATAGGCCATACCGTAGTAGCTGTACATCTGTTCGTTATAATCGTGAATATCCTCGATCAGGCTCTTCACTTCGCCCTTGGTGACGGTCTGACCGGCAACCTCGATGACGGGGGTAGCCATATCAACCGCTTCATCCTTGATAATCAGGGAACAGCTGGTGCTCATCATCAGAGCAAACACCAGAACCAAAGCCAGAATGACACGCTTGTGCATTGTCTTTCTCTCCAATCTATATAGTTAGTAATAGGGACACTTTGCCTATTATACCTGATTCATCTTTACAGGGCAAGGGTTTTTGCGGCAAGTTCACGCTATGTTCACGCAACTTTGCCATTTTTTGCACAGAAGCTTATTCTGCCTTCCAGCTCATGATCTCTTCGCCGGATTCCAGATACCTGATGACAAAAACGCCGTCCTCATACACCATGTAGCTCTTGGGCTGACCCTCCTTGGGCAGAGCGGCAGAGCCGGGGTTGATATAGGTATAATCCGCCTGCTGCCATACGCCGTGCACATGGGTGTGGCCGTGGATGAGCACATCGCCCTTCTTGTGAGGGGGAGGGCACTCGGTGTTAAACAGATGGCCGTGGGTGATAAACGCGCAGCGGTCGCCCTCCAGCGGCAGAAGCATGCTGTCGGCACGGATGGGGAAATTCAGCACCATCTGATCCACCTCAGCGTCGCAGTTGCCGCGTACGCACAGAGGGGTAACGGGGTATTCGTTCAGCAGCTTGATGACTTCCTTGGGCGCATAGCGCTCGGGCAGATCATTGCGGGGACCATGGTACAGCAGATCGCCCAGCAGGATCATACGGTCGCACTTTTCGCTTTCAAAGCGGCTGAGAACCATTTCCATGGCAGAAGCGCTGCCGTGGATATCGGATGCAAACAAAATCTTCATAGGTTATTCCATTCCTTCCAGTTCAAGAATGACCGGGCAGTGGTCGCTGCCCAGAATCTGATCGTGAATATCGGCAACTTTTACATTGGGGGCAATGCGCTCGCTGACCAGAAAGTAGTCAATACGCCACCCGATGTTCCTTTCGCGCGCCTTCATCATGTAGCTCCACCAGCTGTAACGGTCGGTTTCGTCCGGATGCAGCAGACGGAAACTATCCACAAAACCGCGGGAGAGCAGAGCAGTCATCTTGTCGCGCTCTTCAATGGTAAAGCCCGCGTTGCGCACATTGGTCTTGGGATTTTTAAGGTCAATCTCCTTGTGGGCCACGTTCATATCGCCGCAAACCACAACCGGCTTGACCTTGTCCAGCTCGCACAGGAAATCCGCAAAGGCATCTTCCCACGTCATGCGGTACTCCAGACGGGTCAGTTCGCGCTGGGAATTGGGCGTGTAGACGGTAACCAGATAGAACTTGTCATATTCAAGGGTGATGACGCGGCCCTCGTGGTCGTGCTCTTCAATGCCGATGCCGTAGCGCACGCTAAGCGGCTGCTTGCGGGTGAAAATGGCCGTGCCGGAATAGCCCTTCTTTTCGGCGCTGTTAAAATACTGCTCGTAGCCTTCGGGCGCAAAATCAGCCTGACCGGGCTGCATTTTGGTTTCCTGCAAACAGAACGCATCCGCATTGATATCGGCAAAATAGTCGCCAAAGCCCTTGGTGAGGCAAGCGCGCAGGCCGTTTACATTCCATGAAATGAGGCGCATGTTTTTCCTCCTTGCGAATCAATATCGCTGTTTATTGTATCATAGTCAATGGGTTGGTGCAATGGATTCATTTGATAGATACACCATTCCTTGATATTTGAAACAGCATGTAAAAACCGCCGTGCTTGTGCACAGCGGTTTGAGAAACGGACAATTTTACTTTAGGATAATATAAGTAGTAGGGAGCATGCCCTCGCCGCAGTAAGCCAACAGTTCTTTGCGTTCAAACAGGCATGCTACCGGCGCACTGATCGCATCATCAAACAGCCGGAGATATGCAAGATCTACTGCCAGCTTTTTCAAATGCGAAGGCAAATGATCTTTCAAAATTGCTGCAACCGTCTGCATCATCTTCTCCGCTTTGTCTGCAATCTGTGCAGCTGCTTCTGAAAAACAGTTTTTGATTTGCTGGTGCTGCTGTCCTGTCAAAACAGGTACATTCACCCTTAGCCCATTTTCAGTAGAAAGCACATAACCCTTCTTGACCAATTCTGCAGCTTCTTCCCAATCATTCTCGCTGAAATGGGCGGTGTTTTCTTTTGCCAGATCCAGAAAAACGTTAATTGTACTTTGTCTGCAATAAAAATAGTGATGCACCATTTCGCCGTTGATGGGGAAATCCAGATACTGAATATAATCGCCTTCCTTATTTTGCGAATTGCTCACGCCAAAGCCGAACTGCTTAAATTCAAAATCCTGTTCATCTGTTTCTATGCCCCATATGAAACAGTTCGCTCCGTAGCGTTCGTTTGGATAATTCAGCTGTACGCGATTATTCAAATCTTCAATAATTGCACTGTACAGAATACGGCAAGCCATTTGCCAAACATACGTATTTTCACCCATATCTCTGCCAACAAACGGAATGCTGCGAATGGTTTGTTCATGAGTACGAACGGCTGTCATGACCAAATTGGCAATTTCTTTCTTCGGCTGAGCGGTTTTTACTTTTACTTCTTTTTGAAATTCGCTGGTAAAAATCGCTATATTAGCGCTATAACGATTCCCCTCCTTGTTCAGTAGACCGCCTTCATACAACGCATGCAGTTGATCCTCCATATAAGGCAAAGAAATTCCTATTTCCAGGGCAATCTGTTCAGCCGTGAGTTTTTCATAGTAACAGGCAAACAGAATATTCTGCGCAATGCGGCTGTCACACAAATGATAGCAGTTGTTGGGACCATGACCCCCAGAACTGAAGAACCAAACTTTTGGGATTGTAGCTTTGCTCACCGTAGATTCGTTCCATGCTCATACCCTCCTTCAGAATGTGTCTGGATTTGAACAGCAGGTATTTCACCATGCTTTCACTGACAGCGAGGATAGAGGCGATTTGAGAACAGGACTTTTGATCAATATAATACAAAATTACAGTCTTACGATACTTTTCAGCCAGCAGCGCCAGTTCTCTGCGAAGCAAATACAGTTCCGCATCTTCATTCTCTTTATCAAGTGTTTTGCATGGCATTTCATCCGGCAACTCATCAAACTGCCGTTTGGCTTTGGTTTTGCACCACTGCCTGTATACATTACCGGCAACTGCCCACATGAAGCCATAAAATGATTCACTGTTGCGGATGTTTGCCGCCGATTTGTAGATTTCCAAAATGATGTCCTGCGCCAGATCCTCCGCCTCCATCTGGCTGGAGGGGCGTGCTATGCAGTAGGAACGTATGACCCTTGCTGCCTCTGTTATCTTCAGATCCAAATCCTGCTTTTCCATCGTCTTCCCTCCTCTCTTTGTGAACTTCACCGGTGCTTTCACCTGTATAGTGGAACGAAAAGTCAAACGGTTAAACTTTCGGCCTCAAAATTTTCATCAAAAAAGCGTCCCGGAAAACCGGGACGCTGAAAGGGGATATTAGATCTCGGGAATTTCGATCTCGATCTCGCGGCCCAGCTTGGCGGACTTGCAGATGCCGTCGATGATAGCCTGGTTGTACAGGATCTGGCTGGAGGGTACGGGCGCGCCGCAGTCGCTGTCGATCGCATCCAGGAAGGAGCGGATCTTCTTGTCGAACAGCTTGCCGCTGGACTTGACGATCGGGATCTCGGTCACGACCTGCTCACCGGCAATATCGGTGTACAGCTTCATGGCGCCGCCCACAGTGCCGTTCCAGCACTCGGTGGAGGGGATGCGCAGGGCAGCCTTCTTGCCGAGGATGACGGTGTCACCGGGAGTATCCAGATGCATGGCCCAGGAGATACGGAAGTCGACGATGATGCCGCCTTCCAGACGGATGAACGCAGCCGCGAAGTCGTCCACGTCAAAGCGCTCAGCGTTTTCCTTGGCGGTGTGGAAGCGGTCGGGCTTCATGTACTTCTCGGTGGTGCCGAAGAAGTTGCTGGTGTAGCCGGTAACGGTCAGGGGCTTGGGGTAGCCGATGGCGTTGAGGACCATGTCCAGAGAATAGCAGCCGATATCGCCCAGAGCGCCCAGACCGGCAGTCTTCTGCTCGATGAAGGTGCTGTTGGGGATGCCGCGGCGACGGCCGCCGCCGGTCTGGATGTAGTACACTTCGCCCAGTTCGCCGGACTCAACGATCTTCTTGATCATCTGCATGTTCTCATCCATACGGGGCTGGAAGCCGATGGAGAGCAGCTTTCCGCTTTCCTTCTCGGCGCGGATGATTTCCACCGCCTCTTCGGTGGTTACGCACATGGGCTTCTCCAGCAGAACGTTGATGCCGGCCTTGAGGCAGTCGATGGTACATTCGGCATGGGTGCGGTTGTAGGTACATACGGAAACGGCGTCCAGTTCCTTCTCGGCAGCCAGCATTTCGGTGTGATGGCCGTAGATGCGGGCGTTCTCAATGCCGTACTGCTTGGCAAAAGCGGCGGCCTTGCCGGGGATCAGGTCAGCCAGGGCAACGATCTCAACGTCGGGCTGGGCCAGATAGCTCTCGGCGTGGGCTTCAGCGATCCAGCCGGTGCCGATGATGGCAACCTTGAACTTGCGGCCGTACTCGCGCTCTTCCTTCACAGTCTGGGTAAAGTTGGACAGAACAGTATCGCTCATGGGAAATTCTCCTTTTCTGTATTTGATTTGATATTACTTCAGACCAATCTTCTTGAGGGTGCCGATGCTCATTTCAGCAGCTTCCAGAGGCGTGCGGCCGATGGACATATCCTGTTCAATGACAAACCACTCAGCGCCGCTTTCAATGCCAGCGTTCACAACCTCTTCCACGTTCTGGCTGCCGTAACCGAAGGGACGGAACTCAAAGGCCTGCGTATCCTTCTTTTCGTTCTCATCCAGACCAATCAGGGCGTAGGGGGTGGAACCGTCTTCCTTGCGGCCCACAAAGTCCTTCAGATGCACGATGGGGCAGCGGCCGGCGTACTTGCGGATGTAATCGGCAGGATTCACGCCGGCGTACTTCACCCAGCAAACATCGATCTCGGTCTTGAGCACGTCGGCGGGCAGGGCTTCGTACAGGAAGTCCAGACCATACATGCCGCTCATGGTCACAAACTCGAAATCGTGGTTGTGATACAAAAGTGTCATGCCGGCTTCCTTGAGCAGGCGGCCAAACTTGTCGATCACAGCGATGGCATGGGCAAAGCCGGGGGCGCCGGGACGGGTCTTGTCATCCAGATAGGGCACGGCGATATACTTGCAGCCGATGGCCTGATGATAAGCGATGACGCCAAACATATCAGCCTCGATCTGTACGAAGGGAACGTGGCTGGAGATAGCCACAAGACCGTTGGCATCCAGCATGGCCTTCACTTCTTCAGCAGTGTGGCCGTAGAAACCGGCAAATTCCACGCCGTCATAGCCCAGGCCCTTCAGCGTGGCCAGCACGGCGTTCAAATCCTGCGCCGCTTCCTCGCGGGCGGAATAAATCTGATATGCAACAGGACGTTTTTCCATGAGTATAAAGCACCTCCTTGGTATTCTATTTACCATTATATCCAAACAGGGCTTTTCTGTCGCGCCAGTTTGTGATATGATTGTGTCAAAATCCGCTATTTCTTTCAGCTGTTTAGGAGGCTGTTCATGCAGCAGGTCTACGAGCTTTCCCGTGATGAAACCCCGCGCGTAACCGCATGGCATAAGACAAACAACTACTTTCATGCCCATTTTCACAGCACGATTGAGCTGGTATACGTGGAAAGCGGCGTACTGGCATCCATGCAGGACGGTGTGACCACCCACGTGCCTTCAGGACATCTGATAGTCAATTCCAGCTATGTGGTGCACAGCTATGCCACACCGGAAAGCTCCCGCATCATCGTGTGCACCATTCCCCTGTCCGCCGTCCCCTCGCTGCGCGGGCAGCTTGCCCGAAGCCGGTTTGCTCAGAACATTGTGGATGTGCGCGGCATGAAGGAATGCAAACGCATGCTTGACATGATGGCTGATCCCGCAAATGAGCACAACGCCCTGTTTATCAACGCCATGGGCGAAGCGCTGCTGGCGCTGCTGATCGACAGGATCGGTCTTGCGGAGAATACCTCGGATGATGAAAGCGACCTGATCAAGCGTATCCTGATCCATCTGCAGGAGCATTCCGCAGAGCCGATCAATGTGACCCAGGTGGCCTCGCAGTTCGGCTACAGTGCAGGCCGTTTCTCGCACATCTTCAACGAGCGCATCGGCTGCTCCTTTACCCGTTATGTCAACAACCTGCGCTGCTACAAGGCCCGGCGCATGCTTGCGGAAAACACGCTTTCACTGATTGACGTGGCGACTGCCTGCGGTTTTTCCAGCATGCGTACCTTTCACCGCGTCTACAAGGAATTTACAGGTGAAACGCCACGTGCAGGGCAGAATCGTTGATTGGCAGTCTGATTTATGATATAATTCCCGTAACAGCAACCGAAAAGAGGTGCCCAAATGGCTGCGTCCACCTATAAATGTCCCAGTTGCGGCGGCTATCTTGCCTTTGATCCCGATACCCAGAAATGGAAATGTCCTTTCTGCGATTCCATTTTTGACGAACAATCCGTTCTGGCAAAAGACGCTCCCCCGAAGCAAACTGCCGAAGCGGATCAGCGGCAGGTCGTCTACCGCTGCCAGAACTGCGGCAGCGAGATCATGACGGATGAAACGACCGTGGCCACGCAATGCTATTACTGCCACAGCCCGGTGGTGCTGGAGGGAAAGCTGAACAGCAGCATGCGGCCTGACAGCGTACTGCCCTTTGCCGTGGACAGAGAAAAGGCAATCGCTGCCTTCATGAAATGGGTGAAAAGCAAACGCTTTGTGCCCAAGTCCTTCTTCAGGGAAGCGCAGATCGAATCCATGACCGGCGTGTACTATCCCCACTTTGTTACGGACTGCGAAGTACAGGGCACGGTAGAGGGCGAAGGCCGGAACATGAGCGTAAGCAGCACGCCCAGCTATGTGATCACCAAAACCGATCATTACCATGTGCGCCGTGAAGCGGATCTTTCCTTCCGTTCTATTCTGCGTCCTGCGCTGACCAAAACCAACCGCAAACTCTCCGACGCCATTCACCCCTATCCCCTGGACAGCGAAAAACCCTTCTCGAATGCGTATCTGACCGGCTTTGTGGCCGAACGCCGCGACGTGGAGGCCGAAAGCATCCGTTTGGACATCGAGCAGGAAGTAAGCGGTTACGTGCAGCCCCTGCTGAGCGATACCGTTTCCTACGAAAGCAGATCCCTTTCTTCTTCCTGCCGCGTCAAAAGTCTGAAGACCCGTTATGTGCTGCTGCCCACCTGGGTGCTTACCTACCCGAACAGGCAGAACCCGAATGATCCCTATTACTATGCCATGAACGGCCGTACGGGTGAAATCTGCGGCAAGCTGCCGGTTGACCGCAAAAAGCTGTTCTTGACTGCGCTTGGCGCAGGCGCGGCTGTGTTTGTTATCGGCTGCATTCTTTGCTACTTTGTTTTCTGATGGGAGGCGGCAAAATGAAAAAAGTTCTTTTCCTGTTGATCTGTCTCCTGCTGTTCCTTCGCCCGCTCGCTCAGGCAGAAAATACGCGCATCATCGATGCAGCCGGTCTGTTCAGCGCTGAAGAAGAGGCCGTCCTTTCCCAAACGATCACCCGTTTTCAGGATGAAACCGGTATGGATTTTGTGATTTGCACCTCTGATTCCTATCACAGCGAAAGCCTGCAGACACTTGCGGACGACCTGTATGATAACGGAGGCTACGGACTGGATGAGGATGCCAGCGGCGTGCTGTATTTCATTGACATGTACGAGCGCATCCCCTATCTTTCCACCACCGGCGCGATGATCGATTATCTGACGGACGAGCGTATCAGCGCCGCGCACGAAGCCAGCTACGATTTCCTGGCTTCCGGGCAGTATGCCTACGCTGCGGAACAGATGATCTATTCCGTTTACGGCTATTGGGAAAAAGGGATTCCTGAAGGCCAGTACCGTTACGATGTTGTGACCGGGCAGCGGCTGACCGCCCGTCACAAAGCGCTGACCGGCAGCGAAATTCTGGTCTGTGCGCTGATCGGTCTGGTTGCTGCGCTTTTGTTCACCAAAAGCATTCAGGGCAGCTACACCCTCAAGGGAAATACCTATCACTACGCTTTCCGCGAAAACAGCGATATGAAGCTGACCGGCTCTGCGGATGATTATATTCGCACCACCACCACCCGTACCCGCAAAGTGCAGGCTTCGTCCGGCGGTTCCGGCGGACACTCCGGCGGCAGCGGCGTGCACCGTTCCTCCAGCGGGCGTTCCCACGGCGGCGGCGCGGGACGGAAGTTTTGACAACGAACGAGGGGTGCCTTCGGCGGGCAGGGGGAAGGCTCTGCCTTCCCCCTGCACCCCTATCCGCCTGAGGTCTTCGCCCTTAGGAAGCCCCTGTTTTGCGGCCATTTCATGGCCGCAATTGTTCTTTTAAGGAGTTGTTTGTCATGCGTTGTTCCTGGGCTAAAGGAGAGCTGATGGAGCGGTACCACGATGAGGAGTGGGGCGTTCCTACCCGCGACGAACAGAAACTTTATGAAATGCTGCTTCTGGAAGCGTTTCAGGCAGGACTTTCGTGGTATGTGGTTCTGAGCAAGCGCGAGAACTTCCGCAAGGCGTTCGACGGGTTTGACGCGCGGAAGATCGCCGCGTATGACGATGCAAAGATCGAGGAACTGGTGAAAAACGAAGGGCTGATCCGCAGCAGACAAAAGATAGCCGGAGCCGTTCAAAATGCGCAGGTCTATCTTCGCATTGTGAAGGAATTCGGCAGCTTTGCGGCGTATCTGGACCGCTTTACCGGCGGGCGGATCATCGTCAATCAAACAGGGGAAGCCCTGACCAACTCGCCGCTCAGCGATGCGATCTCCAAAGATCTGCGCAGGCGCGGCATGAAATACATGGGTTCTGTTACGGTATACAGCTACCTGCAGGCCGTTGGCGTCATCAACGATCATGAAAAGGAGTGCTTTATGCGCACTGAAACGAATACTACCCTGGTTTTCGCTGCACTGAGAGAATATCCCCATTGGAAGGAAGCGGCAGCCAGCTGGTTCAGCAGCAAATGGGGCGCACCCAAAGAAGCCTATCTGAATTGCATGAACGACTATCTGGAAAACCGCACCGAATACGGCTGGTATCTCTGCCTGCATCAGGAGCAGATCGTTGGCGGACTGGGTGTGATCGAAAACGATTTTCACGACCGCAGGGACCTTTCTCCCAACATCTGCGCCGTATTCACAGAACCTGCCTTCCGCAAGCAGGGAATCGCCGGAAAGCTGCTGACCATGGCGGTTGACGATTTGAAATCGAAAGGAATTTCCCCGGTCTATCTGCTGACCGACCATACCGGATTCTATGAACGATACGGCTGGGAATTCCTTTGCATGGCGCAGGGCGACGGCGAGGAACAAATGAGCCGGATGTACATACACCGTTAAAATGCAAAAGGCAAGACAGTTTTGTCTTGCCTCAGCTTGTCAAAAAACGTTTTGGGAGGTGTCGGAGGGCCGCAGCCCTCCGACTCTTGTTCCGAAGCTGACGACATACGCGTCAGCTTCGGAAGCCTTGCCCAGCAAGGCTTCC
>JAFYQB010000089.1 GCA_017547285.1 Clostridia bacterium | reverse complement strand
GATGGTTTCCACGATTACGGCCACGCCGCCGGGGGCATAGCCTTCGTAGGTGATGGATTCGTAATCAACGTTGCCCAGTTCACCGGAAGCCTTCATGATGGAACGCTTGAGGTTATCGTTGGGCATGTTGTTGCTCTTGGCCTTGGCGATGATATCGCGCAGCTTGGAGTTGCTTTCGGGGTTGGAACCGCCTTCGCGTACGGCGATGGCGATTTCACGGCCGATCTTGGTAAAGATCTTGCCGCGGGCGGCGTCGGTCTTGCCTTTCTTCGCCTGAATATTATGCCATTTGCTATGTCCGGACATGGGTATCAGCCTTTCTAAAATAACCTTGGGGTGGCAAAGACCAGTGGGTACCAGTTACCGCCCTGCCGTTTTTCGGCAGTCTATTATAGCACAGGTTTGCATGCGGGTCAAATGATTGTAGGCAGAAGTGGAAAAATGAAACAAAATTATGTCGGAATCATAGCAAGATGGCGCAAGTTTTTACGTATCCTAACAAAAGTATGAAAAGTTCCTTTTTTTGAAGACAAGCGGCGGCTGAATACGTCATAATAGATAAATCAAAAGCTATGCATCATCAAGGAGGTTATGATATGCGTAAACCCTGGATTGCCCGCCTGGTGGCGTTTGTAACGGTGCTCGTGATGAGCCTGAGCATGGTGGTATCAGCGTTTGCCTATGATACCATTCCCTATGGCGAACAGAGCACCGATGTACGCAGAATGCAGGATAAGCTGAAAGCCAAGGGCTACTACCGCGGCGCGGTGGACGGCAAGTTCGGTCCCGCTACCAGAACTGCGGTCATCAAGTTCCAGAAGGCTGTGGGCATCACAGCTGACGGCAAGCCCGGCGATAAAACGCTGACCGCGCTGTACCACGGCAAGTCTGCCATCAACAAGGCGGATGACAGCCAGCGCAACTATACCGCCAATCCCAGCGATCCTCATACCCTGTATTACGGCTGCACCGGCAGGCGTGTGGAACGCCTGCAGTATGCGCTCAAAAAAGCGGGCGTATACAAGGGCAACCTGGACGGCGTGTACGGCGACCTGACCTATGACGCTGTTCGTGCCTATCAGCGCAAAAAGGGCCTGTATGTTGACGGCATGGCAGGCACCAGAACGCTCAACAGTCTGTACAAGAACACCAATGTCAATGTGGGCACCAGCTTCCAGCTGGCCGAAGGCAGCAAGGGCCGTGAGGTCGAAGAAGTGATGCACTATTTGCGCGAAAAGGGCTTTACCGCCGAAAATACCGACGTCTTTACCGCACAGTTTACCGAGGATGTAAAGGCCTGGCAGGCCGCTACCGGAAAGACGGTTAACGGTATGATCACTGAAGCGCAGTACAACAACATTGTGCTGGGCAAGGAAAAGTAATTTCATTATGCAAAAGCGCCGGAAATGATAGGATTTCCGGCGCTTTTTGTATGTTCCGGTCGCTTTTTGTACGCGTGTCCATATAATAAGGTAGAAACCCCTTTTCAGAAAGTTGAAAAAATGGTATAATATCATGGTAAAAACCTACATCTGCGCTTCTTGAAACAGCGTGGTTTTTGCAGCCCGCCAATGGGCGAGTTCCGGCGCAAAGGCGCGCCGAAGGGAGTGGATTTTTGGTGACTGAGATCAACCAGACGCCTGAAACCGAATTGCACAGCGCAACCGCTGTGGAGAACAATGTATATGACGAAACACAGATCCAGGTGCTGGAAGGCCTGGAGGCAGTGCGCAAGCGTCCGGGCATGTATATCGGCTCTACGGACTTCCGCGGACTGCATCACTGCGTGTATGAGATCGTGGATAACGCCATTGATGAGGCGCTTGCCGGTTTTTGTACGGATATCAACGTCTTCCTGCATGCCGACGGCAGCTGTGAAGTGCGCGATAACGGCCGCGGTTTCCCTGTGGGCATTCATCCCAAGCTGGGCCGTCCTGCGGTTGAAGTTTGTCTGACCGTGCTGCATGCCGGCGGCAAGTTCGGCGGCGAGGGCTACAAGGTATCCGGCGGTCTGCACGGCGTAGGCGCCAGTGTTGTAAACGCTTTGTCCCGCCACCTGAAGGTAACGGTTTATCAGGACGGCAAGGTGTACCAGCAGGAATACGAGCGCGGAAAGATCTGCTACGACCTGAAGGTCGTTGGCGAAACCGACCGTACCGGCACCACCATTCAGTTCTGGCCGGACGCCCGCAGCGGAGAAAATCCTGACGGCGTGTTTGAGACCGGTGATTTCCAGTTTGATATTCTGAAAAAACGCCTGCGTGAGATGGCCTTCCTGAACAAGGGCATCCGCATCACCATTACCGACGAACGCACAGAGCCTGCTACAGAACGCGTATATCATTACGAGGGCGGCATCATCGAATTCGTCAAATACCTGAACAAGAACAAGGAAGTTCTGTTTGAAGAGCCCATCTACATGGAGGGCGTGGTGAAGGGTTCCACGGTAGAAGTCGCTTTGCAGTATAACGACAGCTATCAGGAGAATATTTACACCTTCGCCAACAACATTCATACGCCCGAGGGCGGCACGCATCTGGCCGGTTTCTCCTCAGCGCTGACCCGCGCCATCAACGAATATGGCCGCCAGTTCAAGTTCCTTAAGGATAACGACTCCAACCTCAAGAGCGAGGATGTGCGCGAGAGCGTAGCCGCCATCGTGTCCGTCAAGCTCAAGGAGCCGCAGTTTGAGGGTCAGACCAAGTCCAAGCTTGGCAACAGCGAAGTGCGCGGCATTGTGGACAGTCTGGTGTATGAAAAGCTTTCCACCTATCTGGGTGAAAATCCCGCCATTGCCCGTATTATCCTTGACCGCTGCGTAGGCGCTGCGCGCGCCCGTGAAGCGGCCCGCAAGGCCCGCGAGCTCACCCGCCGCAAGACCGTGCTGGAAAGCGCGTCTCTGCCCGGCAAGCTGGCTGACTGTACCGAGCGTGATCCGTCCAAGTGCGAGATCTTCCTCGTCGAGGGCGACAGCGCCGGCGGCAGCGCCAAGACCGGCCGCGACCGTTTCTTCCAGGCCATCCTGCCCCTGCGCGGCAAGATTCTGAACGTGGAAAAGGTTCGCTTCGACCGTGCACTGGCCAATAACGAGATCAAGGCCATGATCACCGCTTTCGGCTGCGGCTGGGGCGATGAGTTCAACATCGAAAAGCTGCGTTATCACCGCATCGTCTGTATGACGGACGCCGACGTGGATGGCGCGCACATCCGCATTCTGATGCTCACCTTCTTCTACCGCTATATGCGTCCCCTGATCGAGCATGGCTACGTTTACATCGCCATGCCGCCGCTCTATAAGGTGACCAAGAACAAGAAGGAGTACTACGTCTACGACGATAACGAGCTGGAAAAGCTGATGCAGGAGATCGGCCGCGATCCCAAGCCGGAAATCCAGCGCTACAAAGGTCTGGGCGAAATGAGCGCCGAACAGCTGTGGCAGACCACCATGAACCCCGAGACCCGCACCATGATGCAGGTAACGGTGGAGGACGCCATGGCCGCCGACGAGGTGATGAGCCTGCTGATGGGCGACAAGGTAGAGCCCCGCAAGGAGTTCATTGAGGAGAACGCCAAGCTGGTAACTGATCTGGATATTTGATTGGTACGCAGCAAGCCTTGCCTCCCCTCGTGAGAGGGGAGGTGGCCTCCGAAGGAGGTCGGAGGGGTAGCCCCCAGGAAGCACACATGTATTGCTTCTAACGAGTTACCCCTCAGTCAGCTTCGCTGACAGCTCCCCTCCCCGGAGGGGAGCCAAGATACTGCGGATCGGAGTTGAGCTTCGTGCCAAGCAAGCTGAGAGATGAACGATTGCTGAAGTTTGCCCGTGAGATGCGCAAGAACATGACGCCGGAAGAACGAAAACTGTGGTACATGTATTTGCAAAAGCATCCCCGTTTCCGCTTTCGCCGTCAGGAAATCATAGGCTCCTACATCGCTGATTTCTACTGCGCACAAGCCAAGCTTGTCATTGAAATCGATGGCTCCCAGCATTTCTCAGAAGACGCCATGTCCTATGATGCAGCCCGAACCGCTTTCTTCCAGCAAAAAAATATCCATGTCCTCCGCTTCACCAACGCAGATATCAACCAGCGTTTCCCAAACGTCTGTGAAACGATAGAATACCATTTGCCATAAACCTCCCGCCTGCGCAGCAGGCGGCACACGGGATTCTCAAGGGCGAAGCCCTTGAGCGGGGTGCAGGGGCAGAGCCCCTGCTGTCCCCCCTGAAAATAAGGAGTGAATCCTCACAATGCCTTCTGTGATTAATGATAAGCTCATTCCCATCGATCTTGAGCAGGAAATGAAAAAGTCGTTCATCAGCTACGCGATGGCGGTTATCATCAACCGCGCGCTGCCGGATGTACGCGACGGTCTGAAGCCTGTACACCGCCGCATCATCTACGCGATGAACGAACTGAACATGACGCCCGACAAGCCGTTCCGTAAGAGCGCGCGTCTGGTCGGTGACGTTCTGGGTAAATACCATCCTCACGGCGATAGCAGCGTGTATGATGCGATGGTTCGTCTGGCGCAGGATTTCAACATGCGCTATCCGCTGGTCGAGGGTCAGGGCAACTTCGGCTCTGTAGACGGCGACGGCGCGGCTGCCATGCGTTACACCGAAGCCCGCATGGACAAGCTGACCATGCATTTGATCGGCGAAATCGATAAGGATACCGTCGATTTCTACCCGAACTTTGACGAGACCCTGCTGCAGCCCACGGTCATGCCCAGCCGTTTCCCGAACCTTTTGGTGAACGGCGCCAACGGCATTGCTGTTGGTATGGCCACCAACATCCCGCCGCACAATCTGGGCGAGGTGATTGATGGCTGCGTGTATATGATCGATCATCCCGAAGCAGGCACCGAGGACCTGATGCAGTTCATCAAGGGTCCGGACTTCCCGACCGGCGGTATGATCCTTGGCCAGAGCGGCATTCGCGCAGCGTATCACACCGGTCGTGGCCGCATCATCGTGCGCGCCAAGACCGAGATCGAGTCCATGGCCAACAACCGCAGCCGCATCGTGGTGACCGAGATCCCCTACATGGTCAACAAGGCCAAGCTGGTGGAAAAGATCGCCGAGCTGGTGCATGAGAAGCGTCTGGACGGCATCAGCGATATCCGTGACGAGTCCGACCGCAACGGCATGCGCATCGTTATCGAGCTCAAGCGCGATGTGCATCCCACCGTAGTGCTCAACTACCTGTACAAGCACACCTCCATGCAGGAAACATTCGGCGCAAATATGCTGGCGCTGGTGAACGGCGAGCCCAAGGTGCTCAGCCTGCGCGAGATGCTGTACCACTACATCCAGCACCAGAAGGATGTTGTCACCCGCCGTACCAAATACGATCTGGCCAAGGCCGAAGCCCGTGCCCACATTTTGGAGGGCCTGCTGAAGGCGCTGGACCATATCGATGAGATCGTGGCCATCATTCGCGGCAGCCGCGATACAGGCGCTGCCCGTACTGCTTTGATGGAGCGCTTCCTCTTCACGGATAAGCAGGCGCAGGCCATCCTCGACATGCGTCTGGCCCGTCTGACCGGTCTGGAACGCGACAAGCTGCAGGCGGAGTATGACGAGCTGCAGAAGGATATTGCCTACTATCGCAGCCTGCTGGCGGATGAAAGCCTGCTGATGGGCGTGATCAAGGCCGAAATGACCGAGATTCGCAACAAGTTTGCCGATCCCCGCCGCACCGAGCTGACCGTTCTGGAAGGCGAGATCGACATTGAAGATCTGATCCAGAGTGATGACATGGTGGTTACCATGAGCCATCTGGGTTATGTAAAGCGTCTGCCCAAGAGCACCTACCGCGCACAGCATCGCGGCGGCAAGGGCGTGACCGGCATGGCCACCCGTGAAGAGGACTTTGTGGAGCGCATGATCATCGTGAACACCCACGATGAAATCATGTTCTTCACCAACCGCGGCCGTGTGTACAATCTGAAGTGCTATCAGATCCCCGAGGCTGGACGTACTGCCCGCGGCATGGCGATCGTCAACCTGCTGCAGATCGCGTCCGATGAGAAGATCACCGCCATGATCCCCGTGCCTCGTGATATCGAGAGCGCCAATCTGGTCATGATGACCAAGGGCGGCCTGATCAAGCGCACGCCGTACAGCGAGTTTGCCAACCTGCGCAAGAGCGGCCTGATCGCCCTTACCCTGCGCGAGGATGACGAGCTGTGCGCCGTGAACCTGACCGACGGCGATACCAGCCTGATCATTGCCAGCCGTCAGGGCCGTGCGCTGCGCATCCACGAATCCACTATTCGTGTGATCGGTCGCACCGGCATGGGTGTCAAGGCCATGAAGCTCAAAGACGGCGACGAACTGATCGACATGAGCCCCATCCGCGAGGATCAGAAGGTGCTTGCCATCACCACCAATGGCTACGGCAAGCGTACCGACCCCGATGAATACCGCGAACAGGGCCGTGCCGGCATGGGCATCCGCGCCATGACGCTGAACGAAAAGACCGGCGAACTGGCCGCACAGCTGGGTGTGAACGATGATGAAGATATCCTGCTCATCACCGACGAGGGCGTGATCATCCGTATGGCGGTCGCGGATATCCGCGAAAGCGGCCGCAGCACGCAGGGCGTGCGCCTGATGCGCATCGGCGAGAACGCCAAGATTGTGTGCGTTGCCCGCGCCGAGAAGGAAGAAGAGGAAGAAACCGACGAGGCCGTGTTTGAAGAACGCACTGCTGAGATGGTGGAAACCACAGAAGAATAATTCCGGCGGTCTTCCTGTGTGAAACCAGGAAGGCCGCTTCCTCTTCCCAAAAAACACATTGTAGAGTATAATCAACGGGAAAGAGGTGTTTTTTGTGATGAAGAAAACCTTTCCCCGCTGGGCGGTCGGGTTGTTTTTTGCCGCTTTTTTACTTTTTGGTCTGCTTATGGCAGCGGATTATGGCGCACCGTGGGACGAGCAGGACGAGATGGACATCCTGCGCATGAATCTGTGGGAATATGCGCGTGCGTTCGGGCTGGATGAATCCGCCTTTGAAAAACGCGCAGCTTTGGGCAGCGATCTGACAATCTCTGTGCTCACGCCCATTTCGGAAAGCATCGAGCAGGATCACGGCATTGCGGCGTTTTATCCCATGGCGGGCGTGGTGATGAGTGAAAATCTGACCGAAGCGCAGCGCTCTGCGATCTGGCACATGTGGTGCTGGTGCATCTTCATGCTGGGCGCATTCGGTCTGTACGGCGTATGCCGTCAGCTGGGGCTGAGCAGGGGAATGGCCCTGCTCGCGCCGCTGATGCTGCTGTTATCCCCACAGTTCTTTGCACACGGACATTTCAATAACAAGGATATCGCGCTCATGTCGCTGGCGGCGTGCCTGCTGTGGCAGGGATTGCGCCTGATGAAAAAGCCCGCATTTTCCACGGGATTGCTGTTTTCCTTCTTTGGTGCTCTGGCGGCCAATACCAAGGTGGCAGGTCTCGCACTGTGGGGGCTGTGCGCGCTGTTTGTGCTGATTCAGCAAATCATCAGCCGCCGCATGAAAGGCCGCGTTTGGGCGGTTGCGGCGGTTACGCTGTTTTCCTTCTTTGGCTTTTACGCGCTTTTCACGCCCGCTCTGTGGGCAGATCCGATGGCGTTTCTGGAATATCTGCTGGTAAATGCAGTGGGCTTCCAGCGCTGGCAGAACCTGATCCTGTTCCGGGGCGCGGTGTTCAATCTGCGTCAGGACAGTCTGCCCGTCTATTATCTGCCCTATATGGTGCTGGCGACCACGCCGCTGTGGCTGCTGGTGCTGATCGGCGCAGGCAATGCGCTGGCAGTCTTCCGCAAACCCAGACTGGATCTTTGGCTGGTTGTGCTGATGTGGGCGCTGCCGCTGGGCTTTGCCGTGCTGACCCGAACCACCGTTTATAATGGTTGGCGGCATTTCTATTTCATTTACGGCCCGATGCTCGTGCTGGCGGCATGGGGCATCAATCAGCTGCCAAAGAAAAAGCTGCTGACGGCTTTGCTGGCTGTGTGCATGCTCTTTGGAGCAGTGGAGATGGTCATCAATCATCCGCATCAGCAAACGTTTTATCAGCCGCTTGCACGCGGCGAAGATCACAACGAGCTGGATTACTGGAACGTGAGCGCGCGGGATGCACTGCAAACGCTGGCCGATCATACCGAAGGCGAACTGACCGTCGCGCCTGCTGATTTGTGGACAGAGGATGCACTGGAGAAGGCGATTCTGCTGCTGGATGAAGTAACCGCCAGGCGGTTTGTGATTACGGAGGACGCACAATACGTGCTGCTGAACCCCACGTATCAGAACTTCAGCGGTTATGAAACGGCGGGCGAACCGGTGGTGGATATACGCGCTTACGGTCAGTCCATCATGCAGATTGTGGAACGAATGGGAGAGTAACCATGTGCTATAAAGAAAAAATCGCCCGTTCGGCGGTATGGCTGTTTTTTGCCGTTTTACTGACGATTGGGCTTGTAACCGTGGCAGACTACGGCCTGCCCTGCGATGAACCCGCAGAACAGGTGATTTTGCAGGAAAACATGCATGAGTATGCCTGCCGTCTGCTGGGCGAGGACAGCGATGCCGCGCAGTGGTATGAGAGCCGCGGCATCGGCCGCATTTCCGAAAGTGTGGAAAAGGATCATGGCCAGAGCGCATACTACCTGTTCATGCCTGTTTTGGCGCGGTATATGGATCAGCCGCATGAGCTGACGCTGCTTTGGAAGACATACACATGGATGCTGTTCATGCTGGGCTGTGCGGCCATCTATGGCTTCTGCCGTGAAACAGGACTTGGCCGGTTTGTGAGCTGCATCGGCGTGCTGCTGTTGTATCTGTGCCCGCGCTTCTTTGCAGAAGGGCATTACAACAACAAGGATATGGCGCTGCTCATGCTCACGCTGTGTACGCTGTATCTTGGCGTGCGGTTCCTGAAGCAGCCGGGCTTTGTGCGCGGAATCCTGCTTTCGCTGGCTGGTGCCTTTGCAGCCAACACCAAAATTGCAGGCGCACTGTCATGGGGGCTGATGGGCGCTGCGGCGATTGTACTGGTCACGGCAGACCGCCGCTGGAATAAGCGGATGATTACCGTTGCAGGCAGCACGGTTGCATTGTTCTTTGGATTCTACTTTCTGCTTACACCCGCTGCATGGGGAAATCCCATCGAATATCTGCAATACCTGCTGGTGAACGCCTCCGGCTTTACCCGCTGGACGGGCGTGGTGGTGTTCCGCGGCATGGTGTTCAAGCATGAGATCAATCCGCTGCCGCGCTATTATCTGATGTGGATGATGCTGGTTACGCTGCCGCTGTATGTGGTACCGCTGGCGGCTGTCGGCCAGCTGAACGCGTTTGGGCGTGTGTGGAAACAGAAGGCGCAGGCGCTGCGCGATCCCATCAGCCTGAGCCATACCGTTGCCAGCCTGTGCTGGTTTTTGCCGCTGCTGGCGGCGGTGCTGCTGCGTCCGAAGGTCTATAACGGATGGCGACATTTCTACTTTGTGTATGCGGGCGTGGTGTGGATGGCCGCGTACGGCGTGCAGAACTGTCTGACCTTCCTCAAAAAGCATGGCGGCGACTGCGGAATGCCTGCGGTGTTCATGGCGGGACTGCTGCTCTTCTTTGGCTGGACGGCCAAGGATATGGCAGCCAATCATCCCTACCAGTACGGCTATTACAATCTGCTGGCCAATCGCAATGCCGAGGTGGATATGGAGCTGGATTACTGGGATGTAAGCACGGTCAACGCCATGGAACAACTGGCGGAATGTGAACGGAATGAAGAATTGCCGCTTGTATTGGGCGGAAGCGATCCCATGAGCTGGTTCGGTGTGGAACATGGCTATGAGGTGCTGGAACCGGAAGTAAAGGCGCAGATCGCCATCACGCAGCAGGAACAGCCGCCGTATCTTTTCTATAATACCACTTATGCGCGGATTTACGGTATAGAGCCGCTGGAGGGATACCGCGAGCTGCTGAGCATTGAGAGCTATGGCAATACCCTTTGTACGGTTTATGAAAAGCAATAAGCAAAGAGAGGCGAAAAAATCGCCTCTCTTTCAGCTTGTCGATAAACCCATTGGGAGGAGTCGGAGGGCCGCAGCCCTCCGACTCTTGTTCCGAAGCTGACGACATGTGCGTCAGCTTCGGAAGCCTTGCGCAGCAAGGCTTTCCTTACACCGTTTGCCGCCCGGCGAGCCGTCAGGCGAGT
>JAFYQB010000088.1 GCA_017547285.1 Clostridia bacterium | reverse complement strand
GTGGGCACAACGGCGTAGCCGTTAGCAAACCGGAGGAGTCAACCGAAACGAGCAGACGTTACGGCAGTAACGTCTGCGACGATTGAGGTTGCGGGTCTGCGGCCCTCCGACACCTCCCAAAACGTTTTTTGACAAGCTGGGCTTCCCCTTGAGGGGAAGCTGTCACCCGCAGGGTGACTGATGAGGTGGAAATGCCCGGGCGCTGTTGACCATGATATGTCTTTGCTGCTATAATCAAGTCATCAACACCGGGAGGAAAAACAAATGAACAACCGTGAATGGTTCAGGCAGGCGCAGTACGGCATGATGGCGCACTGGGGGCTCTATTCCCTGCTGGCGGGTGAATACCGCGGCCGCCGGGTGAATGATTACGCAGAATGGATTCAGAGCTTTATGCCCATTCCCAACGCCGAATACGAACAGCTGGCGCGGGCGTTCAACCCCGTTTATTTCAACGCGGATGAATGGATCAGCCTTGCCAAGGAATGCGGCATGGAATACTTTGTGTTTACCTCCAAGCATCACGACGGCTTTGCCATGTTCCATTCCAAAGCGGACAAGTACAACGTAGTGGACGCCACGCCCTTTGGCCGCGATGTGGTGGCCGAGCTGGGCGAAGCCTGCTACAAACACGGACTCAAATTCGGCCTGTACTATTCGCAGGAACTGGACTGGCATCATCCCCATGGCGGCGGCTATGACCACCTCGAGCCCTGTTCCGGCGTATCGTGGGACAACAGCTGGGATTATCCCGACCGTTCAAAGAAGGATTTTTCCATCTGCTTTGAGGAAAAAATCAAGCCGCAGGTGCAGGAAATTCTGACCGGCTACGGCGATCTGTGCCTGATCTGGTTTGATGTGCCGCATACCATCACCAAGGCGCAGAGTCTGGAGCTGAACGCGCTGGTCAAGCGTTATCAGCCGGAATGCCTCATCAACTCGCGCATCGGCAACGGCGCGTATGACTATGTGTCTTTGGGCGACAACGAATACCCCACCGAATTTACGCCGGATGAACATCTGGATCCCAACAGCCTGCACGGCTTCAAGGTTTCGCCCTACGGTCTGTACGAAACCGCCGGCACGCTGAACAGCTCGTGGGGTTTCAAATACTACGACCAGAACTGGATCACCAGCGAGGAAATCAAAGAACGCCGCAGCCGTCTGAACGGGCTGGGCGTGAACTATCTGCTGAATGTGGGGCCGGATGGGCTGGGCCGTATTCCTTCCTTCAGCGTGGAAGCCCTGCGCGGCGCGAAACGGTAAGGAGCGATGATCATGGCAGGATTTGTACCAGAAGCACAGGCCATTATGAAGGAACGTTTCGGCAAGGACAGCCTGCTGGCGCTGGCCACCGCCGCGGACAACATCCCCTCCGTGCGCACGGTCAACGCCTGGTATGAGGACGGCGCGTTCTACATCATTACCTGGGCGCTGTCCGGCAAGATGCAGCAGATCGCCCGGAATCCCGTTGTCGCCATTTCCGGCGAGTGGTTCACCGCACAGGGCCTGGGCGAGAACCTCGGCTGGTTCGGCAAACCGGAAAACGCAGCTGTGGCCGGAAAGCTGAAACAGGCCTTTGCCAGCTGGATCGACAACGGCCACAACAACTTTGCGGATGAAAACACCATCATCCTCAAAATTCAGCTCACGCACGGCGTGCTGTTCTCGCACGGCACAAGGTATGACATCGATTTTGAATAAGCAAACAGTCCGGACGGCGATATCGTCCGGGCTGTTGGTTTATGCTTTTCCTGCGTCCCTTGCCAGATCGCGCAGACGACCGCAGATCAGCTTGCACACATCGCTGGTCATCTGCCCCAGCCGCAGATCGGTGATCCATGAAAGCCGCTGCTGGAACCGCTTGGTGATGGCGCTGATCAGATAGGGCGAACCCACCAGCGCCTGCTCGATGTGGCTGAACAGCGCAGCCTCCATGGCGTCGGTATAGACGCGGGCGTCGCGCACCACGCCGCCTTCTTCACGCATCTGCACCGTTACGCCGCCCCACGGGAAGCGTTCGGTTACGGTAAAAGTGTAGGGTATGGTGGCTGGATACACCCACGGCCTGCCCGCGAACTGCGCCGCCAGCTGATCGATGGAGCGGGAGTCCATCATCATTTCATCCAGCATGGCGGGCGCGGAGCCGAAGATGCGCGAAAACGCCCAGTAAATGCTTTCCTGCAGCGCGCTCACGCTTACGCCGCGCCCTACATCCGCCAGATTGACCACCTGCGGGAAGGGCTTTTTCATACCGGCGGGCAGCTTGCCTTCTTCCACCGTCAGCGCGTTCACCATCTGGCCCAGCTGGGCGGATACCAGAATGGTGCCGTGGTGCAGGGCTGCAGAGCCGCTCTTGAAAAACGCATTGGCGCAGAATTTGCGGCCTTCCACGCTCAGATCATTGCGTCCGCTGGCCTGCGCCTGCACGCCGAACGCGCCCACCGCCATGCCGATCGCGCTCAGCTGGCGCGGAATATCAAAGCGCGTTTTAGGCAGAATGAACGTAAAATTCAGGCAGCCCCGGTCCTGATACATGGCCCCGCCGCCGCTCAGACGGCGTGCGATGCTGCCGCCCTTGCTCCTGAAATCGTCCACAGGGCATTCATACCACGGGTTCTGCGCGCGCCCCAGCATGACCGTTGGCGCATTTTGCCACAGGTACAGGATGGCCGTATCCTCCGGCAGGGTATCCATCAAATGTTTTTCAATGGCCTGATTGCGGAACGGATCGCTGCTTCGGGCAATCAGACAGGCGGTGCGTCGAATCATCGATCCGCTTCCTTTCTTCAAAGTGATATGATGAGGGGGGCACCTCATCAGTTACCCTTCGGGTGACTGCTTCCTCTCGAAGAGAAACCGAAAATTCCTTCTCCTTGAGGCGAAGGTGTCCGCACAGCGGACGGCTGCGGGAAAAACGCCGTTTTACGCTTTCGCTTCTTCCGCCGTTTCTTCCTTTTGCAAAGGCAGCTTTGCCACCACGGCGTCAATCAGACCGTCCGGCGTTTCCACTTTCAGCTTGCGGCCCACTTCCTGATACGGCGTTTCGATCAGTGCAAGCGCGGCGTAGCCTTCAATCCCTTGGCAGTAGCGCGCACTGGTGATATAGCCCACGTATTTGTCGCGGTGCACAAGGGGCATATTATACCCTGCGCCGAAGCGGCTGAGCGTAAGCCCGATCAGGGTTCGGCGCGGTTCGCCCGCTGCCACCAGCGCCTCGCGGCCCACAAAGCCGGGACGGTTGAGGTTTACGCGGGATTTGAGTCCGGTTTCCAGCGGATTGAGCGTGTCATCCATCTCGCGGCCATAGCTGGGCATGCCGGCTTCCAGCATGAATACATCCAGCACATCCGGCGCACAAAGCGGCACATTCTGCGCGTTCAGCGCGGCAATCAGCTGTTCTTCCTGCGCAGCGGCGCAAATCAGAAAGAAGCCGTCCACGCCAAGGCGTGGCATGCGGCAGGTCATGCAGCGCACGCCGCACACGTCCGTTTCAACGATCAGCTCGCCCTCCGCAGGCTGCGCGCCCAGAAAACCGGCTGCGGCAGGCCCCAAAAGCAGCAGCAGAGCCACATCGCTCTCCAGATCAAATACTTCCACATCGCCTTCGGCTTCACGGCGGATGTGACGCAGATCCTTCTCCCGGCAGCTGCGGTTGATGATCAGCCAGTAACGCTCGGGCGAAGGATGCAAAACCTGCACCGCATCCATAATGCCGCCCTGATAGTTGAGCATGGGGCTGAAACGCTCCTGCCCAACGGGCAGTCGGCGCACATCACCGCAAAGCAGGCGCTCCACCAGTGCGCCTGCATCCGGGCCGATCAGGCGCACCAGGGATTTATGCTGCATAGCAAACAGACCTGCGCGAGTTTTGACAATTTCATATTCGTGCATGAATGCTGGCCCTCCAATCGGGTCGATAAAACAGCACGTTCGGATGAGACGAACAATCCGCCTCTCCTCGCGCTGTATGCAGTTTGTCGCGTAAAAATCATTCTCAGTATACGGGAAAAAGTCAGCTTTGTCAATGTTCGGCTTTTTGCCGAACAAGAAGCCTGAAAAAACTTTTGAATGTTCGTCTTTTTGTTTTGACAAAACGACAAAAAGGGAGTATGATATTCCCTGTTCCCCATTATCCAAACCTACTCTAAGGAAACATAAAACAGGGAGGAAAAACAACATGAAAAAGTTTCTGAGCATGCTGCTCGTGCTGTGCATGGTTCTGGGTCTGACCGCCTGTGCCAGCGCTGAGATCGCTGCCGCCGACATCAAGATCGGCATGATCTGCATCGGCGATGAAAACGAAGGCTACTCCGCCAACCACATCAACGGTCTGGTGAAGGCTGCTGAAGAACTGGGCATCTCCAAGGACCAGATCACCTTCAAGTACAACACCCCCGAGACCGAAGCTGCCTACGAAGCCGCCATCGACCTGGCTGAGCAGGGCTGCAACGTGATCTTCGCCAACTCCTTCGGCCACGAGACCTACATCGCTCTGGCTGCTGAAGAGTATCCCGAAATCGAGTTCTGCCACGCCACCGGCACCACCGCCATGACCGCCGGTCTGGAGAACTTCCACAACTACTTCGCCGCCATCTACGAAGCCCGCTATGTGAGCGGCGTTGTGGCCGGCCTGAAGCTGAACGAGATGATCGAGTCCGGCAAGATCACCGCCGAGCAGGCCAAGATGGGCTATGTTGGCGCTTTCCCCTTCGCCGAGGTGATCTCCGGCTACACCAGCTTCTATCTGGGCGCCCGCAGCGTGTGCCCCTCTGCCACCATGGAAGTGCGCTACACCAACTCCTGGGGCGACATGGCTCTGGAGAAGGAAACCGCCGAAGCCCTCATCGCTGACGGCTGCGTGCTCATCTCCCAGCATGCCGATACCACCGGCGCTCCCACTGCCTGCGAAGCCGCCGGCGTGCCCTGCGTTGGCTACAACATCTCCATGATCCCCGCCGCTCCCAACAGCGCTCTGACCTCCTCCGCCGTGAACTGGGCTGCCTACTATGGCTTCGCCGTGAAGAACGTTCTGGCCGGCACCACCTTCCCCGCTGACTGGTCCGCCGGTTATGTGGACGGCGCTGTGGCCATCACCGAGCTGAACGCTGCCACCGTGCCCGCCGGTACTGCCGAGAAGGTTGCCGAGGTTGAGGAAGCCCTCAAGGCCGGCACCCTCAAGGTGTTCGATATCACCACCTTCACCGCCCCCGCCGGCGCTGGCTATGAAGTGGACGCCGAAGGTCACCTGACCTCCGCCTTCGCCACCGACACCAACGGCGACTGGGTTGCCGATGCCAACGAAGTGGTCATCGACGGCGCTTTCTCCGAGTCCAGCGTGCAGTCCGCTCCCTACTTCTCCATCATCATTGATGGCATCACTGCTGTGACCGAGTAATTTTTCACAGTTTCAACGCCCTGCTGCCTTTTGGGGGCAGCAGGGCGCTTTCCTGTATCTTCGGGAGATGCGAAAAAGAGGCTGTTCTCCGCCTGACTGACGGGCGGGGCATGGCTTTGACCTCACCCCTGCAGAACCATCCGGTGAACGCAGGGCCGAAAACATGCCCCGCCCGCCAAAACGCTGAAACCCATCCCCCCTACCGAAGCGAACACAAGCGCTCCAAACTCTTTGCAAGGAGGCGTTCTTTTTGCACAACCACCCCAACAACAACGCCATGATTGAAATGCGCGGCATCACCAAGCGTTTCGGTCAGGTAACCGCCAATGAAAACGTTGATCTGACCGTGTACCGCGGCGAGATCCTTTCCGTGCTGGGCGAAAACGGCAGCGGCAAGACCTCGCTGATGAACATGCTGGCGGGCATCTATTTCCCGGATGCCGGTCACATTTTTGTGGAAGGCCGCGAGGTTGTCATCCGCTCCCCCAAGGATTCGTTCGATCTGGGCATCGGCATGATCCATCAGCACTTCAAGCTGGTAGATGTGCTGACCGCCGCCGAAAACATCATCCTCGGCCTGCCTGGCGCACAGGTGCTGGATATGAAGGCCGTGAAGGCGGATATCCAGAAGCTTCTGGACAAGTACGGCTTCGAACTGGATCTGAACGCCAAGATCTACGAGATGAGCGTTAGCCAGAAGCAGACCGTGGAGATCGTCAAAATGCTCTACCGCGGCGCGCACATCCTGATTCTGGACGAGCCTACCGCCGTGCTTACCCCTCAGGAAACGGACAAGCTGTTCCAGGTGCTGCGCAACATGCGCGCCCAGGGCCATTCCATCATCATCATCACCCATAAGCTCAACGAAGTGTTAAGCCTCAGCGACCGCGTGGCGGTTCTGCGCAAGGGCCAGTACGTGGGCACCGTGGATACCAAAGACGCCACCGAAATGAGCCTGACCGAAATGATGGTCGGCGAAAAGGTGGTGCTGGATATTGAACGCCCCGACCCCGTGAACCCTGTCATGAAGATCCACATGAAGGATGTGACGGTGGTCAACAAGGAAGGCCGCGAAGTGCTTTCCCACGCCACGTTCAAGGCCTACACCGGCGAAATTCTGGGCATTGCAGGCATCGCAGGCAGCGGCCAGAAGGAACTGCTGGAGGTTATTTCCGGCCTGCAAAAGGCCGTGACCGGCAACATTGAATACATCAACCGCAAGGGCCACATCAAGGAGCTCACCAAAATGAGCGCCGAAAAGATCCGCGAGATCGGCATCCGTCTGGCGTTCGTGCCGGAGGACCGTCTGGGCATGGGTCTGGTGGCCTCCATGGGCATGACGGACAATATGATGCTGCGCTCCTACAAAATGGGCAAGGGCATCTTCAGCCGCCGCAAGGAGCCCCATGATCTGGCCGAACGCATCAAGAAGGATCTGGGCGTGGTAACCCCCTCCATTGAGTGGCCCGTGGGCCGCATGAGCGGCGGCAACGTGCAGAAGGTGCTGGTGGGCCGCGAGATCGCCTCCTCTCCGCAGGTGCTGATGGTCGCCTATCCCGTGCGCGGCCTGGACATCAACTCCTCCTACCAGATCTATCACCTGCTCAATGAGCAGAAAAAGCAGGGCTCCTGCGTGATCTGCGTGGGCGAGGATCTGGACGTGCTGCTGGCCCTGTGCGACCGCATTCTGGTGCTGGCGGACGGCAAGATCACCGGCGTGGTGGACGCCCGTACCGCCACCAAGGAACAGATCGGCCTGATGATGACCAACGAAACCAAGGAGGTGCAGGCATGAGCGCTCCCGTGAAAGAACCGCTTTTCCACGTTGTCAAGCGTGACAACGCCGGACTGATGCGCAGCGTGCTGGTACGCGTGATCGCCATTGTGCTGGCGCTGCTGGTATCCGCTGTGGTCATTGTACTGTTGACCGGCATGAACCCCCTGCATGTCTATGCTGCGCTTTGGGACGGTGCAGTCGGCACCAGCCGCCGCGCGTGGATCACCACCCGCGATGCGGCCATCCTGCTGTGCATCGGCTTTGCCGTAATGCCCGCGTTCCGCATGCGCTTCTGGAACATCGGCGCAGAAGGTCAGGTGCTGGTAGGCGCCATGGCCACCGCCGCCGTGATGATTTATGGCAAAAACCTGCCTGCCTGGGCGCTGTACACCCTGTGTCCCGCAGCGGGCATTGCAGCCGGCGCCATCTGGGGCGTCATTCCCGCGTTCTTCAAGGCGCACTGGAACACCAACGAAACCCTGTTTACCCTGATGCTCAACTATATCGCGACCCAGCTGGTGGCCTTTGGCATCATCTTCTGGGAAAACCCGCCCGGATCCAACTCCGTTGGCCTGATCAACGCCAAGGGCAAGATCGGCTGGCTGCCCTCGATCGGCAAGAACAGCTATCTGCTGCCCATTCTGATCGTGGTGGGTCTGGCGCTGATCCTGTTTGTGTACATGCGCTACACCAAGCAGGGCTATGAGATCACCGTGGTCGGCGAGAGCGAAAACACCGCGCACTACGCCGCCATCAACGTCAAGCGCGTCATCATCCGCACCATGGCCATCTGCGGCGGCATCGGCGGCATTGCCGGCTACCTGCTGGCGGCGGGCGTGGGCCACACCATTTCCACCGGTCTGTCCGGCGGACGCGGCTTTACCGCCATCGTGGTCGCATGGCTGGGCAAGCTGAATCCCTTTGCCATGATGGTCGTGGCCTTCGGCCTTGTGTTCATGGAAAAGGGCGCGCTGGAAATTGCCAGCCAGTTCAACCTGAACGAGAACGCCAGCGAGATTCTGACCGGCATTCTGCTGTTCTTTATCCTGGGCTGCGAGTTCTTTATCAACTACCGTCTGGAGTTCCGCAAGCATAACAAGGAGGGCGTGAAGGCATGAGTGTGATTCTTGTATTCCTGCAAAAGGCCATCACGCAGGGCATCCCGCTGCTGCTGGGTGCAAACGGCGAAATCCTGACCGAAAAAAGCGGCAACCTGAACCTGGGCATTCCGGGCCTGATGTACATGGGCGGCGTGGGCGGCCTGATCGGCGCTTTCCTGTATGAAAACAGCACGGCCAATCCCGTGCCGTTCGTAGGCATGCTGATCGCGCTGATCTGCTGTCTGATCATCAGTGCGCTGGGCGCGCTGATCTACAGCGTGCTGACCATCACCCTGCGCGCCAACCAGAACGTGACCGGCCTTGCGCTCACCACCTTCGGCATGGGCTTTGGCAACTTCTTTGGCGGCAGCCTCAGCAAGCTGGCCGGCGGCGTGGGTCAGCTTTCCACCTCCACCACCGCAAGCGCTTTCCGCGCTTCTATCCCCGGCCTGCGCGACCTGCCCGTAGTGGGACAGTTGTTTTTCAGCCATGGCTTCCTGACCTACTTTGCAGTCATCGCCACCATCGTGCTCAGCTGGTTCCTGTTCAAAACCCGCACCGGCCTTAACCTGCGCGCCGTGGGCGAAAGCGCTGCCACGGCGGATGCTGCCGGTATCAACGTGAGCCGCTACAAGTACCTGGCGACCGTGATCGGCGGCATGCTGGCGGGTCTGGGCGGATTGTACTTCGTCATGGAATATACCGGCGGCACCTGGGTCAACAACGGCTTCGGCGACCGCGGCTGGCTGGCCATCGCACTGGTCATCTTTGCCCGCTGGCGCCCGCTGGACGCCATCTGGGGTTCCTTCCTGTTTGGCGCTCTGTACATCCTGTACCTCTACATTCCCGGTCTTGGCCGCAGCGCGCAGGAGGTTTTCAAATCTCTGCCGTACCTCGTCACCATCGTGGTGCTGGTCATCACCAGCCTGCGCAAAAAGCGCGAGGATCAGCCCCCGGCCTGCCTGGGCATCGCTTATTTCCGCGAAAGCCGCGGATAATGCCAAACCCCGTTCCGTGCATACGGAACGGGGTTTCAGCTTGTCGATAAACCCATTGGGAGGTGTCGGAGGGCCGCAGACCCGCAACCTCAATCGTCGCAGACGTTACTGCCGTAACGTCTGCTCGTTTCAGTTGACTCCTCCGGTTTGCTAACGGCTACGCCGTTGTGCCCACTG
>JAFYQB010000087.1 GCA_017547285.1 Clostridia bacterium | reverse complement strand
GCTGATTCCCGCCGAACCTGTGCAGATGCTGGATATCGAAGGCGCGCTGAAGCTGGAATTCTACAAGCTGCAGCAGACCTTCAAGGGGGATATCACGCTGATTGACCAGTCCGGCGAGTATATTCCCGCCAATGGCAAGGGCGCTGCCACGCCCGAACAGAAGGAGCCGCTGGAAGAAGTCATCCAGAAAATCAACGAGCTGTTTGGCGGCGAATTCAACGAGCGCGACCGTGTTATCATCTATGACCTGCACGACAAGCTGAAAGAGGACAAGAAGCTGCAAAAGGTTGCCCAGACGTCCGACCCGAAGATTTTCTTGGAGAGCATCTTCCCGAAAGCCTTTGGCGAAGTGGCGCAGGACAGCTATGTGGAGCACATGGATTCTGCTACGGCTATCGCTGAAGCGTATACCGCCATGTTCCAGAACATGAGCAAGTATAATGCGTATATGGCTGCGCTGGGGCCTGTGATTTATCGGGAGTTTACGAAGGGGTAAGGGGGAGAACACATGAGCAAAGGCTTTATCTATATCCTCACCAATCCGTCATTTCCGCAGTATGTGAAGATTGGCTATGCTGCCGACGTGAAGCAACGGCTGGATGAATTGAACCGAAGCACGGCTGTTCCATTTGCATTCCGTGTGTATGCTACCTATGAAGTGGATTCTGCCCTTTCCGATAAAAAGCTCCATTCCATTCTGGACAAGCTGAACCCTGCATTGCGCTCTACAGAAGAGGTGGACGGAAAGCGGCGCATCCGTGAGTTTTATGCCATGACGCCAGAAGATGCCTATTCAATCTTGGATGCCATTGCTGAAATCAATGGTTTCAGTCATCGTTTGAAGAAGTGGAAAGCCACTGCGAATGAGCAGGCTGATGAGGAATTAGCGCAGGAAATCAGCGAGCAGCATCAAGAACGACTGGCTCCCTTTGCATTCTCTATGTGCAATATTGCAATCGGTGAGCAAATCGAATTCAGCTGCAGCGGAAACGAATGCTCGGGTACAATCTGTACTGTGGCCGACGATAAACATGTCGAATACGATGGAAAACGCTGGTCGCTAACCGCTCTTGCCAAACATTTGCTTAACACCAACACCGCACTCCCTGGCCCCAAGTATTTCAAATACAACGGCGAATGGCTCAATGCAATACGTCATCGTTTGGAAGGATAATCAACTATGTACCAATGAATACATTCTAAGGGAGGTACAACACCTATGGATAAAGGGACAGGTCTTAGTAAATGAAAGACTTATGCAAAATCATGGGAGAAATTGCTATAAGTGGCCTCCCCGACATCAGCAAGGCCATCGGTACCAATCTTCTGAATGTTCTTTCTGAGACTTCGGCACTAACAGCATCTTTGCGCCAGTCTACCGCTTGGAGATTGCAACCTGATGTTCTAAAGCCAATTACTGATGCATTAGAATGGGCGAATAAACTTCCATTCCAGCATGCCTTTGACGAAATAAAGCGAGTCATTGAATCGCCACAATATATGGCTGTAACCAAGAACATGACAACCTTTATGCGCGACTTTGATTGGCAATGGCTTGCTGATTTACAAACAAAGTATGTTGGTGTTCAGACCTCTCCAGTAGAAGGAAGCATTTCACAGATAACAGAAGAAGACAGAAAACAAGTATATGAAGATGTCATTGAGATTTTGCAACAACCAAAGCAAGTGCAAGCTGGTTTTGAGCAAAAATACGAGAAATGGAAAGAGAGGCATCCCTTTTTGAGTGATTTTTTCGCTCAAGTATTCTTTCCCTTCTTATTCGTACTGTTATCTCTGCTCTTGTCTCAACCAGCAACAACAATAACTAATTCGAATATTTATGAGGCACCAGTATCAAACTCTTCTATTGTCTATAACACAACAATCAACCAAACCATAAATATCATTGGCGAAGCGCCATACTACTATAATGTGATTCTGGTTGACCCTCAAACTGGTACTGAGTACCAAGGATACATTTACAAGGCGAATGTATCTGTTGATTCACTAACAGCTGATGATGGCACAGCATTGTATGAATTTGTCCCTCCTGAAAGTGAGGATATGGAATCTGCTCTAACAGAGGATGATGTAGCATCGGAGTGAGTTGTACATAACAAAAAGAGGCCCCACATGCCCAAGGGATGTATCAGGCGTGTGGGGCTTCACTTATCCCACCATCTTTATGTACTTGTACACCGTCGGTCTACTCAAATCGCAAACCCTTGCCAGCTCCGTTATGTAAACGCATGCTAACATGCCTTACGATACCGCTTCTGCGCCGATCGGCGTTGGATTCTTTGATCAAAATGCCTTTCGTAAAAAGGCACAGCTGATCCTTGTGCTCAAAACGGGCCTGGCCGGGCTCTGCTTCCGGGCAAATGAATATGAGGACGGTGCAGACGCCTTCTATCAGATGATCGGTGATCTTGAGCCGGGCACGGAACTCAAACTGTATCGCGAGCCGGACAACGTCCACGATAAATGGGCCGTCAGCGTCTTCACGCAGGACGATGTGAATCTCGGGTACCTGAGCCGTTTCAAGAACGAAACCATCGCCCGCCTGATGGACGAAGGCAAAAAGTTTGTGGCTTACGTGGATGAAAAGCCGAATGAGATTGAGGAGCCCGCCGAAAGGCGCAGAACGCAGGCACCCACCGAGGATTACCGCATGCCGGTTGCGGTTTATATGGAAGAGTAAAAGTGTAGTTGGGCTATTTTATATCGCCATGATCCTTTCACACGAAATACATGAAGTATTGCCATAGCCACCAGCTGCGTCCAAAAACGATGTTGAGTTATGAGCAAACACTCAAACTGTTCTTTGCGTGGATCGAAGAGCGGGAAGGAATCACGCAAGTAGCCCCATTATCTGTCCATCTATATATTATCTATTACTATATTGCGTGGCGGGCATTTTTGTTCGGATTGCGGAAAGGTATATCGTCTGCGGGACACGCAGTTCGCATCAGGAACGATTTGCTAGCAATGAGTTTGCTGCGCGAACATTCGCCTCACGAATTCGACACGCAGAAGTCAATGCATGCCTCATGATGATCTGGATGGGTTCTCTTGTGTTCCGGCTGAGGAACTGTGTAGAAGTCGTAGCCATTGGCATGATGCCAGACCAGATAGCTGTGAATTTCAAGCTGTCTCATGTATTTGTAGAAGGTTGTGCGTGTGATTCCTGCGGCGTTTTCCGAATCTTGCGGGGACAAATCGAATGTGTATCCATTAGCATTCGCTGCAAGGTACGCTTTTGCAGGTTCGTCCAGCTTGATATTTATATTGCGATATCCGACGAAATCACTTATAATAACATATATTTCAGTTCTGCCAAATCCTGCGAATCCGCAAGACAAGGAGTATACTTTTCATGAAGCAGCCAAACATTGTATTCATTTTTATGGATGACATGGGCTGGAGAGATTTGGGCTGCAGCGGCAGCACCTTCTACGAAACGCCGAACATTGACGCGCTCAGCCGCGAAGGCATGCGTTTCGACCGCGCCTATGCCGCCTGCCCGGTGTGCTCTCCCTCCCGCGCGAGTCTCATGACCGGCCGCCATCCCGCCCGCGTCGGACTAACAGACTGAATCGACCATGGCGGTTTCTATCACCCCATGCGGGGCAAACTGATCGATGCGCCTTACATCAAACATCTGCCCGAGGAAGGCAAACCCATTGCGCAGGCCATGCGTGAGGCCAGCTATGCTACATGGCATGTAGGAAAATGGCATCTGGGTCTGAGCGATCATTATCCCGAAAAGTACGGTTTTGATGTGAACATCGGCGGCTGCTCCTGGGGGCATCCGCGTGACGGCTACTTCAGCCCCTACCACATCGAGACACTGCCCGAAGGCCCTGACGGTGAGTTCCTTACCGACCGTTTGACCGACGAGGCCATCCGGCTCATCGAAAACGCTGATCCTGAGAAACCTTTTTACCTTAATCTCTGCCACTATGCTGTTCACACGCCCATTCAGGCGAAGCCGCAGGACATCGCCCGTTTTGAGGCCAAGGCCAGAAAGTGGGGGCTTGATCAGGTGGATGCCTGTGCCAAAGGCGAAAAGCACCCAACCATCATGCATGGCGATAACCATGTCATGCGCCGCACCCTCCAGTCCGATCCTGCCTATGCCGCGCTGATCTGGAATCTGGATGAAAACGTAGGCCGCCTGGCGGACGCACTCAGGCAAAACGGCAGGTGGGAAAACACGCTGCTGATCTTTACCTCCGACAACGGCGGTCTGTCCACAGCCGAAGGCAGCCCTACCTGCAACGCTCCCGCCAGCGAGGGCAAAGGCTGGCTGTACGAGGGCGGCACGCGCGTGCCCATGTTTGCCGTGTGGCCGGGTGTAATCGCGCCCATGACGCAGACCACAGAGCCCGCCTATACGCCTGATTTCTACCCCACTCTGCTGCAGGCGGCCGGTCAGCCTCTGAATCCTGAGCAGCACAGGGACGGCGTCAGCCTTCTGCCTGCCTTCCGCGGCGAAAAGATGGAGCAGCGACCGCTGTTCTGGCACTATCCCCACTACGGCAATCAGGGCGGTCGTCCGGGCGCTGCCGTGTTGCTGGGCGACTACAAGCTGATCCAGCATTTTGAAGATGATCGCGTCGAACTGTACAACGTGACCGAAGACGTTGGCGAAACACAGGATTTGAGCGCTCTTTTACCCCAAAAGGCTGCTGAATTGCTGCAAATTCTGCGCTGCTGGCAGCAGGATGCCGGCGCAAAATTTCCCGCAGTCAATCCGGAATATCCGAAAGATTCATAATAACGCAGCCGCCCCGCGCCGCCTTCAGGCACGGGGCGGTTTGGCACGTTGACGAACCCGTATCACCAAACAGAAGACCCTCTGGAAGGCCGATACCTGTCCGCTGTCTGAAACAGCATGGCTTGATGGGACGCCCGGAACGGCATGCTTCCGGGTTATCCGCCGGAAAGCTGCGTTCAATATTGTGTTTCAATCGAATGCGTGATATGCTCACACTGACAAATCTGAAAAACGGATGTGAACATCTTGAAGATTGGGCTTTTTTCTGATTCTCATTATAGTTCTGCCCCTCTGACTTGCGGAAATCGTTTCAACAGTCAGTCACTTCGAAAAATAAAGGAAGCACTGAAGGCTTTTGTGCAGGAAAAGTGTGAACTGGTCATTATTTTGGGTGATGTAACAGATACGGAGCCAACCCGCGAACTGGAAGCACAGAACATGCGTCAAATTGCACAGGTGTTGAATGCTTCCGAACTTGAAGCGCTTTGTGTGATGGGAAATCACGACGCGTTTGTGTTTACACCGGATGAGTTCTATGGACTGCTTGGGGAAAAATACCGTCCGCGAACAATCCAAAGGAACGGTGCGAACCTGCTCTTTCTGGATGCGTGCTATTTTCATACAGGAATCCATTATGCACCTGGCGATAGCGAGTGGACAGATACTTTTTATCCTTATGCGGATGATTTGAAAAACACGCTTTCTGCGCTGACGGGAGATGTATATGTGTTCATGCATCAGAACATCGACCCAGAGGTGCGGGCAGATCATTGCCTGTGCAACGCTTCGCAAATACGCGGCATTCTGGAGAACGCCGGAAACGTGAAAGCCGTGTATCAGGGGCATTACCACCCGGGGCATGAAACCTGCTGCAACGGCATTTGCTACATTACGCTTCCGGCAATGTGCCAAAACGAGAACGCCTGCCGTATCATCCAGATTCCGTAAACGGAGCAAGGACTTCAACCAGCATATATGAAACCTGAAAAGTGCAGCGGCCCCCGCTTTGGCGGATGACCGCTGCACGCTTATTTTGCCGGATTGCTGTACAGCACAATGTCGGCATACACTGGCGAATGGTCAGAAGCGTCCAGCACATTTTGATCCAGAATGACCTGATAGGTTAGAACATCATATGTCAGGCTGCCGCGCAGGCCGATGATGTGATCCAGCGATTTGACCTCTGGATTTTTGGGCAGGCTGCCATGGAACTGTTTATCTTTTCCCAGTTTGGGATCGCCATGATGCGAACTCTTTTTGCTGAAAGAGGCGGCAATATCACGAAGGCGCACGATTTGATGCTCCGTGAAATACAGAAACGGGCCGGCGTAGGCGCTGCAGTTCAGGTCACCGAACGCGAATACAGGGCAGCCATGGGTCTCATGCAGCATTTCCATACAGGCGACCAGTTCCTGAGCGTTCATCATGCGAATGGCATCATGCTCACTGCCGCTTTTCCACCAGAAGTGTGTGTTGCATACTGCAAAAACCTGTCCGTTATCCATGCTTTTCAGCACTGCGTAGGTGTAGGCTTTCGAATCGTCAGGTGTCTGCGTGTAGTAATGGAAGCCCGCGTCCAGCAACTCAAAACGGTCTTTCCGATAGAACAGGGGCACATAGTTGTTGCTCACACCATCAAAATTGCTGACGATGCTGTAGTTTTCCAGCAAAGTTTTGAAAAGATTGCTCTTGTGCCAGTTTACAGTACATTCCTGCATGCCGATTACATCGGGCTGATATTTTTCAAATGCTTCAACAAATTGGTTTTCACGCATAGATACCGGATTTCCGAAATAATCTCCCCAGATATTGGCCGTCAGCAAGCGAAGAGAGGTTGCGTTCATGTTTTTTTCTCCTTCCGTGGGGTTTTCTGCAAAGGCAACGGTTGACAGAACAAGCACAACCAACACAAGAACAGCCAATCGTTTTTTTCTCATACGTTTCCCTGCTTTCGTTGATGAATTTGATTACACCCCCCGGAGGGGATCGTTCAGCTGATTCGTTTCACGGAACTTTCCGGGCAATGCTCCGGTTTCGGACTTGACCAGGCGGATGAAGGCGGAAAGAGCCAGACATTCGAATTGTTCACAGATTTCATTGATGTCCGGATCGCTTGAAACAGGCAATTCCTTTGCATGCTGGATGGTTTGAGTTTGCGGCGAAGCGTCCTCAGCACAGTCAAAACACCACGCAATCAGTATTCCCTCATTTTCATTAGAACAGATGCTTACAAGATGCTTCCGTTTGTTATTATACCATTATCGTTTTGTCCTCTCTGCCCATCATGTGCCCGTACCCCTTCCTACAGAAGTACTTCGTACAGGTTGTCATGAAAGAGGATGACAGACACTTCAGAATCACCGTTCCCGTTGCAGCGAGCAATCCGTTCTATGGCTGGGTGTCTGGTCTTATCATGGGATCCGGCCGTGTGAAGGAAGACTTGCTGACCCCTGCACAGCCTGACGCCAGGGAAAACTTTTTCCTTTCTTCATTAGGTGGACATGCGAACGCCCCGGTGGTATAATAAGCATAGCAATATTTGGCAAAACAAACCATATTCTTGCAATTCACATCGAAAGGGCGGCATTTTCATGAAAACGAAAACCGGCATTCTGGTCACCCTGCTTCTGGCACTGGTCATTTGCATTGCGCCTCTGAGCGCTTTTGCAGCGCAGCCGATCACCATTACCTCCGTTACTGTCAACGATGACGCCACCGTTGATATTACCTGGAATAATCCCAACGGCGGCAAGGTTACCGTGGGCAGCCTGGTTGTGGATGACGGAACGGCAGGCAACCGTATTATGGCCGAGTTTGATGTAAGCGGCAGCTCCTACACCTACCGCAATCTGGCGCCCGGTCTGGATTACTACCTGCTGGTTTTCCCGGATGTGGATCTGAATAACGCGGGTCTTGAGCTTGCCAGCATTCCTGAGATCACCCGTCAGTTTGAAGATATCTACTTTGATGTGCAGGACGCCAACCTGACCTACTTTGTAACCAGCGGCAGCAACTATTCCTACAACTACGCCAAGAACCTGACCAACGACGAAATCTACGACCTGCTGGAGAAAAAGGAATTCTGGGTCAAGATGGACTTTAACCATGTTTCCTTCTCTTACGATCAGTCTTTCCAGTCCCTCACGGTCGTCACATCTCCGACGGGTTATGTGACCACCTCCGCCGTTGAAATCACCATTCCCAAATATACGACTGCTTTCTGGCAGACCATGGCCTACATGAACCAGGCCTTTGCCGACATGTATGCCGCCACCGGCGAGATCCCCTCCGGCGAGTATACGGTTGACTTCTACCTGGACGGCCACTTTGCCGGCGATTCCAGCTTCTACATCAAGTGATACGACGGCACAGCAAAGGGCAGCAGATTGATCTGCTGCCCTTTGTATTTGCATTTTCTTAGGCCCACGGGCTGCTGATGCCTTCCGAAGAGGGCATCGCTGCAATAATGTCTTTCTCGTTCTGTTCAAACGCTTCCGCCGCCTTGAGCAGGTTGGCCGACAGCTGCGCCACATCATCCGAAAGCTTTCTCATATCCTTGTCCAAACCGCGCAGAACCTGCGCCGGCGTACCGTCCAGAATACCCGCCAGGCCCTTGCTGAAAACCAGCGAAAGCCTCAGACCCATTTTGATGAAAATGTTAAAATCATCGCACATGGTTGCGCAGCGGTTTACGCTTCCGGCATAGCTACTCACGGTGGAGCCCAGCGAGCGAAGCTGCGAGCTGATGCTGTTCAGATAGGCGGTATCGATCCGGATAACGTCAGCTCCGGAAACGCGCAGGTCGCTGCCGTCAGGCATGCCTTCCTTCTTTTCGATCTTGGCGATCAGAACATCCAGCCAGGGGGCGAGTTCGGGGAATTTTTCCCTCAGATACTTCAGCAGCGCCTCCGCCAGTTCGGCCGAAGCATAGGCAAACGCATACTCCAGAAAATCCTTGAACAATCCCAGGCCGCCTTCGCCCAGAAGAATTTCCAAAAGGTTGCCTGCCGCTTCCCAACCGCCGCCGCCAACAGTAGCCGCCAACAGTTCGCCGAGCATTTTGCCAAAGAGCACTTTGTCTTCGGAACTCAGCGTACGCAAATAGCTGTTGAACAACTGATCCGCTTCGCGCATCAGTTCGCTCTGATGGGCTTCGTGTTCGCTCATGGGAATGGAATGGCGCATGGTAAACAGTGAGTGATGAGCCATGGGATTATCCACATGTTCACCCTCAATATAGTGCTTTTCGCCAACGTCATTCAGCAGAATATTGACATAGTCATTCTCGTTGTTGTAGTTGACAATTTTGTCCTGGTTGGCGCGGATCTGATCTTCATAATGCTGGATAAACTCATCAGAAAAGCCCTGACCGTCAAAGGAAATACATTCATCGATCACGCCGCTTTCGTCCAGCAGCGTAAGGTATTTGGCCTTGTTGCCGCCCTTGGAGTGGCCGGAAATGGTCACATGATCGCAGCCTTCCAGCGCGCTCTGAACCTCCGGGCTCTGGAACCAGTCCATTTCCGTTTCCTGGCCGGGGGTGGATACGCCGTCCCGGGTGCCGTATGCTGTTGTTTCGCCTGCGCCGTAGGCGTCGTCGCGCCATTCGCACGCGCCCACGGTACCTTCCAGCGCAATGACGGCCTGCTGGCTGTCCGGCGACACAAAAATCAATCGATCCGCTCCGCCCTCTGTGCGGCTGGCATGTGCAATGGTCATTTCACAAAGCGCAGGATCGTTTTTGATCTGCTGACAGACCGTCAGCAGCTGATCCGCCGTCATGAAATCCTTTTCAGCCATCTGTTCGCGCAGAGATCTGTTGTTCAGGATGGCGTTAACGTACGAACCTACGTCCATGCCTTCCGTTGCAGTATGCAACCCCGGTTCGGACATGTAGGTAATCGTATTGAGCAAATAGACCTGATCTGCAGTAAGCGCCATCTTACTTCACCTCACTGCTCTGATCGGGCAGGGACACATAGCTTTTGGCTGCCACAAAGCTGCGCTCCGTACGAGGGCTTTCATAGGCCTTGGCGAGCGTGACGCCTTCCACCAGCCGCAGTTCAAAGCCGCCGCACAGCCCTGCGCTGCACAGGGCTTTTTCCATTTCAGGCTGGATGGCTTCCAGCCCGGACAGATTTTCGGCAAACACCCAGCCGGAAATACCGATCATTTTGCCGCTCTCCAGAATGTTCTTCAGCGAAACCGTATGGCTGTATTCCGAACCGTAAACCCCGGTCAATTCCAGATCCGCCTTTGCCTTCAGGCCGAAACCGGCCAGCACTTCCTCGCAGAATTCGTTGAGTTCCTCACGTTTCAGGTCGCTGAAGTAGGAATCGCTGATTTTGTACGTATTCTTTTCACCGGGCCACACGAGCACCGCAAACTCGTTTCGGCCATCGCTGGCCAGAAAGTGATAACGGTCGCCGCGGGGCAAAGTGGTATCCAAACCGGTAAAGGTAAATACCGTCCCGGAGTAACGCTCTGCCAGATGTTTTTCCGCTGCCGTCAGCATTTCCAGCAGTTTTGTTTCCGCAGGGATCAGCGTACCTTTTTCCAGTCGTTCCTCAGTCGTACCCGCAGCGATCAGGATCGTTTTCTGATTTTCCGTATAGGTATTGGCGCCCATGCTGTTTCCCTCCCGTACTGCTGTGGAACAGGCGCTCAGGGTAAGCGCTGCCATTACACAGCAAGCGATCATTTTGATTTTTTTCATTCGAAGCACCTCGCTTCTGTTCTTCCTGCATTCCGCAGGTTCTGATGTGTGATACCAACAGAAAACACAACTGTTCCAGACGCATTCTGCGCCCGGAACAGCTTTTGTTTATACCGTTTTACGCTTCCTTTTGTTCACGCAGCCTGTCGATGGCTTCTTCCATCTTCTCTGCAAAAGCCATCTGACCTTCGGTCACACAGCCAATGTGGTGGATCTGGTCGATCTGTTCGCGGTTGAACAGGTAATTCTTATCGGCGCTCAGGAAGCCTTCCGGGAACAGGCAGCCCACATAATCATACACGGTGTCGGGCTTGCTGACCAGGCGCTGGCAGTAGCCGATAATCATGACACGGTGAGTGCCTTCCTTGAGCATCACCACGGAACCCACGGGCAAAAGGCCTTCGATCTTCATTGTTCTGCCTCCATCAATCGCTTATTTCCAAAATCACATCACCATGGCCAGCGCCGCAAACAGCGCGGCGGCCACCAGCAGCAGGATGCCGGCAAACGTATACACCTTAAACGGGTCGGCGTCCTTTTTGGGCAGGATAAAGATATTCCAGCTTTCCATGCCCATTACCTTCCGGCCGGTATACAGAATTTCCACCTGGTCGCCCACCGCAGCGCGGTAGCTGCCCAGCCGCTGCACCGGATAGCGGATGGTACGGCCATCCGTGTGCGTAAACGTTACTTCTGCCTGCCGCTGACCTCCGCCGCCAAGCGGGGTCATGCCCGTAACCACAGCCTGCGTCCGGATCGCTTTGGCTTTGATGCGCTTGCCCGCCGTCAGCGGGTACAGCGCGCACAGAGCGATCACCACTGCGCAAAGAATCATTACCAGTCGCATCATATTGCTTCTCCATCAGCCGAAAATGGCCTTTTTCAAGCTGCTTAGTCCATCGCCTACAAAGTCTACGGCTTCGCCAATACCATCGCCGATGGCGTCGATAGCGCCGCCGATATTGATTTCCGCATTCACGCTGACGCCCAGGCCGGCCGCCACGCCCACGTCAAAGGAAAGCACGCCGTCGTTGTAGCCGCCCTTGGCATGCGCACCCAGACCGAAGGAAACGCTGCCGCCAACCTTGCCTTCCACCAGGCCAAGATCGATATTGCCTTCTGCAGCAGCTTCGATCACGTTGATCTCGGCCGAGGCTTCACCGTAGGCCATCAGCTGGCCGTCCACCAGGCCGATACCGGCTTCCACGCCGGCTTCGCCTTCCAGCACGGATACTTCGGCGCCCACGCCTACAGATACGTTATCGATCAGTTCGTAGGACATGGAGGCTTCCACATTGGCAGCGGAAACGGATACGCCCATTTCACCCTGCACGCCTGCGGTGATCTCCACGCCGTTCTCGGTCACATAGGCGCCCAGACCGCCTTCAATGGACGCGTTTGCGCCCGCATTGCCCACGCCCACCTTGGCTTCATAGCTGAGGTTGCCGGTCTGACCGGCAGCATTTTCGCCAAACCACGAATGCGAGGCTTCGGCGGAAGCGCCCACAGAGAAAATGCCGATGCCAAGGCCGGATTCCTGCTTGCCTTCCACGGGATTGCCGTTCTCGTCAAAGGTTTTGCGCCAGAGATCGGCAGGTTTGAGGATGCTGTCCTTGTATGAAAAACCACCATCCATCAATCCAAGCTGCGTCTTGAGCTCGTGACGGTGACTGCCGTCGAACACGGTGGATGTTGTGGTGATTCCGCTGAGTCCAATGGTTGATTCAAACGTACCGATCACGCCATGCTGATCCATCAGGATCGCCTGGTCGCCGGTCAGCAGGAACGTCATACCTGCATCCGTCAGAATTTGAGCCGTCTGGATCAGATTCTGCACGTTCTGAATCATTTCAGGCGTCCAGCCGGCAGGGTTGCCGCCGTAGCCCAGAGCCTGTCCCACGCCCAGCAGCAGTTCTTCGGGCGTCATCAGGCCGTTAAAAAGGTTTACCAGTTTCTGTTCGTTCTCACGGAACGATTCGGCCGCAGTACGGATCTTATCGGCCAGGGTATCTGCATAAAAATTCAGCGATCCGAGATTGGCAGAAAGCCCTCTGAGGCACTCTTCTGTCGTTCCGGATCGCAGCGTCTGTTCGATGGTTTTGAGTTTGACGGCCGAAAGCGCGCAATATACGTTGGCTCCGCTTTCCTTTTCGACCCGGACTCCGTTTATTCTGCTTTTCAGTGTATCCAGGGCATCTCCCAGCTTGCGCATCTCGGAAGCCAGCGCTTCCATTTGCCCGCAGTCCACACGAATCAGGTCGGTCATTTGCTCCTCCGTCTAGTTTCCCCCGGGAAGCGCCCGCCTCCCGGGGGAATCAAAAAGTGGTTAGTGTCAGCCGTTGAAGGGGCTGGCGTCGGAAGCGCCGCTCCACATGCCGGAAACAGCCTCGGTCACTTCTTCGTAAATCTCAGCGGCGGTCTTCAGACCGGTGATCGCCTGTTCCATGGTGGCGTCGCTGGTCTTGATGTTGGCGGTCAGCTCGCTGAAGCGGTTGACGAACGCTTCGCTGGCGGCGCCGTTCCAGCTGCTGTTGAGAGCCATCACCTCAGCAGCCATCTGGCCGTAAGCGGTGGTCAGCTGCTCCTTGGCGGACTGGAACTGGCTGATGGTATTCTGGAGTTCTTCCTGACTTACCTTAATTTTATATTCAGACATAATATTTCCTCCCTGCTATGAAGCCGCTGAAAAATCAGTTGCTCTTGATCAAATTGCTGGCAGCAGCGTCGGTTTCCAGATAAGCGCTGGCGGCGCTGTTCATGGAAGCTACATACTGAGCAACACAATCGCTCATCATGTTGTACCACTTGTCGATCTGTTCCTGCTCGGCAACAAACGCGTCGCGGGTGGGGCCTTCCCAGGTATCGCCCAGCTGTTCGGAAGCAGCCTTCACGGCGGCAACAGCCTCGCGGAAACTTTCATTCGCCTTAGCGATCTTGCTCGCAGCGCCCGTGAGCTCGGAGATAGTTACTTGAATAAGAGCCATAATCTTCTTCCTTTCCGCTACATTCGTCAGCCGTTAAAGGGGGATACAGAGCCAGCGTCCAGAGCGTTGAAATTGCTCTTGAGCTTCTCTTCGTTCTCGGTGAACAGGGCGTCAACAGCGTTCAGCTCGTTGATGGCGTCATTCACGCGGTCGTAGGAGGCCTTGATCTTGGCGATCAGGTCAACCACCTTGGCAACCATCATCACGAAGGCCTTGCCGGTCCAGTCGCTGCGCAGAGCGTTCAGCGCGGATTCATAAGCCTGTACGGCGTTCTGCAGGGTCTGCAGACTGCTCTTGTAAGCCGCGATACACGCATGGAATTCGGAATCGATAACAACGATATTATTAGCAGCCATAGTCTTATCTCCTTTTCAGTAGTCCGTATCGGCTTAGCCCTTCACGGCGTTGGTGGCGCGGGTCTCAGCGTCTTCGTACATCTGAGCGGTCTTCTGCAGAAGGTCCATGTACTCGGAGCCTACGCCGCTCAGCTGAGAGCAGTGCCTGTAGAGAACGCCCTGTTCCTGGGCAAAGGCAGCAGCCGCATCGCCCTGCCACTTATCGCACAGCGCCTGTGCGGCACGGGACATCTGCTCGTTGGCCTGATCAAGCTCCTGCTTGGCTTTACGGGCTTCGGCAAGGAACTGAAGGATTGCTCTGATCGTTACGATCCAGGTACTCATAGTTTCAGTCACCATCCATTTCTTATATTTCGAAGGGTTTTTGGTTCCTTCATTTGATGATTGAAGTATAGCAGAACGTTCTGAACTCTGAAAGCGAAACTGACGAATTGCACGATTTTGGGGATGAATGGTTATTCTTCCAGTCCCAGATCGTTTTTCCGGTACAGATAGCCGTCTGCGTGGGCGTTGATCCAGCCCCTGATCTGCTCTTCACAGCCGCCGAACAGTTCTGCAATCTGCTTGAGACGCGCTGCCAGGCTGTCGGTTTTTTCCATCAGCAGCCGGATCCTGCGGCGCTGCTCATACAGCGCCGCGCTTGCTTCCTCCGGCTGATACAGATGCTGCTCAAGCATGCGCACGCGCATGGCTGCGCGGTCCATTTCCTCGCTCAGCCTTTCCAGCTGTCTTGCCAGGTCCAGCGTCTCATCCGTATCCATGCGGATCCAGTCGTTCATCGAACAGCACTCCCTGTCTTCTTCACAAAGCGGAAACAGCAGTCTCCAAGCGTCAGCTCGGAGTTGTCCAGCAGCTTTTCCTGCGTAAACGGCTCCAGACGGCGCGTGCCCAGGTAGGTGCCGTTCTGGCTGCGCAGATCCTCCACGTAATATTCCTGACTGTATTTGCGGAAGATAATGCGGCAGTGTTCCTTGCCTACGGTCAGGCTGTTGCGGATCACGCAGTTGCAGGTGCTGCTGCGGCCGATGGTAAAGGTTTCGGCGTCTACCACATAACGTTCGCGGCTGCCCGTCTGCGTGGATACCAGTTCATGGTCCGGCACAAAGGTCAGCACGCGCGCGTCCTCGTTTTTGGGGGCGGCGAAGATGCGGTTCCTGGTGCCGGTCACCTTGTCGGTCCAGCGCTTTGCCTCTGGCTTCCACACATCCGGTCTGACGCGGCTGAACACGATGCAGCCCAGCATCACCAGCAGCAGCCACAGCACCAGCAGCACCGGCTCCAGGATCAGCAGAAACAGCATGACAAAAACGTTGAAAATGGCAAATACCAGAAACAGTCGGTGGTTTCTTTCTTCAGACATGGCGTTGGTTCACTCCTGGCGTTACCACCTGACGGTCACGTTGTGCTCGCTCAGCTGCAGGCGGTCTCCGTTGTTGACCACGGAACCCTCCTGACCGGAGCGCACCTTGCGGCCGTTCAGATAGGTATTCTGATGGGAACTCTTATCGCGTACATAGACCTGATTGTTCTTGATGTACAATTCCGCATGGTGGCGGGAAGCGCTGGTATCCATGCTGTCCAGCGCCAGCTGGCAATCCTTGCGGCCGATGGTGTACACGGAATCCGGATCGTCCTTCAGCTCGGCTTCCTCAGTGCGCACACGGCCCTTGAACTCAACGGTCAGGGTGATCAGCTTGGAGAAGTAGGGCTGCTTGGTGTCCTCGTTCTCGTAAGCGGCGTTCACGGGCGCAACGGGCGGATAGGGCGAGGGATCGGGAACGCCGGAAGGAACAGGCTGGAAGCTGGGAGACGGCGTGGGATCGGATACAACTGTGCCCTTCTTTTCCTTCTTGCCGCCCAGCGCCACAATGAGCACCGCGATGGCAAACAGCAGCACCGCGCACAGGGCAACAGGGATCCACATTTTCAGCGTGAGCGCGCCGATGGACAGATCGCGGCTGAGGAAAGCCTTGATCTTTTCACGCAGCGAGGGCTCAATGGGCGTCATCTTATCGCCGTTGGTGATGATCTCCATGCACACCTGCTTGGTCACGCCGTCCGCGCGGTCGTTGCGCCAGTTGTAGTGCTTGCAGTAGCGCGCCACGGCGTCCACGGTGGCCTGGTCCATGCGGCCCATGTTGGTGGACACGCCTTCCTCATAGCAGTTCAGCTTTTTCAGCACCGTCTGCATCCTGGCGATGAACGCGCCGTTATCGGCGGTATCAAAGTCGTTGATGCCAAAGCCTTCGGGCGGAACGGTGGGCTCGGGGGGCTCGGGGGTGGGGCCGGGCGTGGGCGTCACCTTCACGGCGGCCACAGCCCTGCCGCTGAGGATCAGGTGATAATCATCCTCAAAAACACCTTCGTCCGGAGTCAGGTTGTTGTTCTGGCAGAAATCGATGTAGGCGTAGTAGCACTCGCTGTCGAAGGAATCATGCTCCTTCTTGTCCAGATAATTCATGTTGTACAGGGCATGAATGAGCTGGATGGCCTTGGAGTCCTCCTGGCCGATGGCGACCACGGGCGTGGGAGAAGGCACCGGCGTTTCGGTCGTAGCGGGCGCGGGCGTGGCGGTGGGATCGGGCGCGGGCAGGAAGGCGGTGTTGACCTGCACTTCCACGGTGCGCACGACCTGGTCATTGCCCTCCCTGTAGTACAGGGACATGGGCGCGCGCTGCATCTTGCCGTCTACGGGAATGTAGTTGCGCAGCTCCGTGCAGTCCACCGCAAAGAACAGGCTGGAGCCGTAGCCGGCGGACATAATGCTGTTCAGGGGCGTTACATCCACGCCGGAATTATCCTGCGGGATCTCCACATACCTGCCGCTGACCTGCTGGCAGAAGTTGGCCAGACCGTTGAAGCTGGAGCGCAGGTTCTGGCGTCTGGTCTCGTTGGTGCCGTCCAGGAACTTCTGGCGGTACGGAGTGGCCAGCGTTACGTCAAACTCGATGCCGGAATGGGTGCGGACCATCACGGCTTCGCCCAGGCTGTGCTGGGTATCGTTGTTGCTTTCCTGGTCGGGGTCCATCACGATGAAAACGTCGTTGAACTTGGTGCCGTTGGACTTGGCGGTGGCAGCCAGGTCAAACGCCTTGCAGATAGACGTGTAAATGCAGGAGGAGGTGTAATTGCCCAGCTCGATGCCGGAGGCATAGGTCTGCGCCTCTTCCACGGTCATATAGTTGGACAAAACAGGCTCATGCTCGGCGGCGATCACAAACATGACGCGCTCATCCTTGGGCAGATTGGTCAGGTAGGCCTGAACGATGTTCTGAATATCCTTGGTGGTGACCACTGTATTTTTGTAGTAATACATGGAGGTATCCACCACAATGATATGGCCCAGCTGCGCGCCCTTGAGCTGCTTTGCGGGCAGCGGCACCTGCGCGGATGCGCCAAACACGGAGAGATTGTCGCTGTCGGCAGCAACGGCCGCGCCGCTGCCGCTCATGGTTTTTACGCCGATGTAGAGCGTGGGCGTCTCCTCGGCATGGTGTACGCCGATCACGTTGATGCCGGCAACTTTTTCAGCAAACGCGGCAGAGCACAGGCAAAGCAAGCACAGTACCAGCGCGATTCCTCTGTAAATCCTGGTTTTCATACCCTTTCCTCCACAGATCATCTTTGCCGCTGCATCAGCCGCGAATGATTGCCTCAGCGGCACGGTCCGCCGCTTCAACACGCTTCACGTAGTCCTGCAGGGTCTTCTGGATGCTGTCCAGACCGGTGCTGATGGTATTGATGTCGGCAGACAGGCTGGACAGAGCGGACTTAAGGGCATCGGCGGCTTCGCCGCTCAGATTATCCTCCACGCTGTTCCTCATGCGGTTCACGTTGCCGGTAGAAAGCTGCTTTACCTCGCCGGCGATGGCCTGAATGGCCTGGGCCACCCTCTTGACTTCCTCGGTATTGACTTCAAAACCCATAATACAACCTCCCTGATTTTATTTTGGATCAGACGATCATCAAACGGTGGCCATCCCGGATCCCGGCCTGCGCCAACGTCTGGTTTTCAGGTACATACTGGCGAGTGTTCATGTCGCACAGCATCGGCGTTTCAGAAGCAAACGTGGTCTCCTGATAATACTGCTCGATCAGCCTTGCCAGTTCGCCGATGAGCTTGGATACCTGCACATGCGCAGGCAGCATAAAATCTGCAACTGTACCGGTGGATGCAATGCAGATCTCCACAATAATGGTTTCCATGAGCGTCCCTCCCGTGCTAAGCTCCTTAGGCATTTTCTGCAGCAAACATACGGTTCATGGCATCCTTGAACGAACGCGCCAGCGGCGCCGCCGAACCATCCACCATGTGAATGGTCATCTCCCGGAAATCGATATACTGGATCATTTCACGGTTGATAAAGTAGGAACGGTGGCAGCGCATAAACGCATCACCAAGCATTTTTTCCACATTGTCCATACTGCTGTAAATGGCAATGTTCTGCTTTGCCGTATGGAACTCAACCATTTTTTCCACTGCCTGCACCATGATGATATCATTCAGGCGGAGCCGGTATACCTTTCCGGCGGACTTCAGGTTCAGCCACTGACCGTCCTCGGATGTTTCGTTCGCATAGAGATTGTGATAATCCTCAAAGATCGGTTTGAAAACCATCTGAATGGCTTTTTCCTCCACGGGACACACCAGCACGCCCGCGCTTCTTGCGCACAGGGGCAGCACCAGTTCCAGCTCCTGACGGTTTTTGATCACGTAGATCACATAGTGATCGCGGTTGCACATCATGGTCAGCCGGCCCAGCCGGATCGCGATTTTCTGCTTGTCCTTCTGAAGGCTGTCCACGCCGAGGACCACCGCGCCGATGTGCGATTCGTCCTGAATGGCACGAATCGCATCATCAACGTTGTTGGTATCAATCTGGATGCGGAATTGCGTATCGGTCTTTTGGCTTACAAGGTTCAAAGCTTCAAACAACAGATCTTTATCTTTGCTGTCTATGCCATATAAGATCATAGGCAGAATCACTTTTCACACCCCCGCTCATCGATTCCAGCGCGGAATCACCATGTGCTGAGCCTCCTGATCGGCAATGAACAGGCCCTCGCCCAGCGGATACACGGCGTTCTTGCGGTTGTAGGGAATGGAGGTGTTGAACGGATCGCATTCGGACAGCTTGCCCTGCAGCATTACGCCGCGGCCTGCGCGCGCCATGCTTACAACGGGCTCCTTCATGCGGGTGCTCTGGAAGCCGTTGTGAGACAGGGAGGCGAAGGTGTAAATGCCGTAGCCGGATACATTGTCCGCGCAGAAGAAGCGCAGGTTCTTGACGGCTTCCTTGGTTTCGCCGTACTTGTCGATGTACGTATCCATATCGTCCACCAGGATCACAATGGGCTTAAGCTGCGCCAGAACGGCATCGCGCGCCGCCTTGCCGCCGCTTTCGGCTGCGGCCTTGAGCAGCTTGCTGCGCTCGGGAATAACTTCCATGAACATCTTGGCAAAGGCTTCGTTCCAGGCGTCGTCGCCATGTTCGTAGGCCTTCAGGCCGCGCTGGCGCGCCCAGCTGACCATTTCGCCGGAGGCGATCACATGGATCTCCGCATCGCGCCTGCTGAAAAGCTCGGCAATGTTCTGAAGCATGTTGGACTTGCCGGACTTGCGCGGGCCGCAGACCAGCAGAGAGAACTGTTCGCGCAGGTTGAGGCTGAAGGTCTTGCCGGTGTTCTTGAGGTAGCCCATGGGCAGCCTGTCGCAGCGCTGCATATCGGCCTGCATGCTTTCGTCCTCAAGCAGCAGGCTGAGCGTGGGCTCGGCGGGGATACGGTCGATTTTGCGCGGCAGGCGGCCCTTCCAGGCGGCGGTCATGGCCGCGCCCAGTTCGCGGATCTGCTCGGAGCGGCCGGCGTCGGAATCGGCGGTGCCGTATACGGCTGCCTGAATTTCGTACACATAGGTCTGCTTGGCTTCCTTGTCCACGCGGGCGATCATGCCGCGGCCGGGATATTCGCGGATGCCGCCCCATTCCATGGGGATACGGGCGCCCAGCGCGTCCGCATAGTCCATGCGTTCGTTCATCTGCAGCGATACGCCGTGCACGAAGGACTGGTACTTGCCGGGCAGCTCGCTGCGCTCGTAAGCGGTCATGATAAAGAAGATGCCCTGGCTGCTGGCGGAACGCAGCATGTCGTAGAACAGCTGCAGCTTGTCTTCCTTCTTCTGGTCGGCCCATTCACGCAGCTGCGCCATACGGTCGATCAGCACCACGATGGAAGGTACCGTCTGCATGCCGGCGGCCTTTGCGGCCTTGTTGTACTGCACAAAGTTGTCGGTGGACAGCTGGGCAAACAGTTTTTTGCGCTGTTCGCTCTCCTGATAGATCAGCTCCATCAGGCGCACCTGCTCGTCCGGTTCGTCCTCGTACACCACATCGCCCACATGAGGCAGCTTTTCCAGGCTGCTGAGCATGCGGCTGGTCAGGCTGAATACGTACATATTCAGTTCGTCGGGCGAGTAGCGCATGGCCAGAGACGCCGCGATGGTCTGCAGCAAAGTGGTCTTGCCGCTGCCGGACAGGCCGCAGACGATCTGGTTCTTTTCGGCGATCAGGTCCATGGCTACAGGCAGGTAACGCTGCTTCTCCACGTCGTCGGCCATGGCGTAGTAGGCCAGCAGTTCGCCTTCCGGAGCGGGAGCCCACTGGCCGTTGGCAAAGGAGCGGGCCTTCATGGGTTCCAGCTGATCCAGACGCAGGGTCTGCGCCAGTTCGTCCAGCCACATGTTGCGTGCCTTGGGGAAGTGGTAGCGGTCGCAGGTCTGGTTCAGGTATTCCAGCACCTTATCCAGCTCGCTGACCTTCTGGACCATTTCGCTGTCCTTGGCGACCTTCTTCTTCTTGAGCTTGATGGGCTGGCCGGATTCGTTCAGAATACGGGGCTGCTCTTCGGGGCGCAGGGCGTCGGGCGCATATTCGGCGCCGGAGTAGCTGGTCTGCACCTGTTCAAACAGCTCGTCGTTGCCGACCTGCACGTAGCAGCGGCCCATGCCCTTGAGGTATGCGGCCTCGGGGCGCTTGAGCATTTCGGAGGAGTCGCTCTTGCTGGCCACGCGCAGACAGATGCGGAAACGGGTGTTGGCGGCGATTTCGTCGCTGACGGAGTTGGAGGGCTTCTGCGTGGCCAGAACCAGGTGCATACCCAGCGAACGGCCCACGCGGGCAGCGCTGACCAGCTCGCGCATGAAATCCGGCTGTTCCTTTTTGAGTTCGGCAAATTCGTCAACAACGATGATCAGGTGGCCCAGCGGTTCTTCCGCGGGATCGTTGCTGTAATACTTCATGTAGTCGTCAATGTTGTTGACGCCCACGTTCTTGAAAATTTCCTCGCGGCGCAGGATCTCGCCCTTGATGGAGGCCAGCGCGCGGAAGATCATGCGCTCGCCCTGCAGCGAGTCGATGATGCCGGCCGCATGGGGCAGGATGCGGAAGTCCTCGGACGTGCCGCCGCCCTTGTAGTCGATGAGGATGAACTGCACTTCCGTGGGGCTGTAGTTGATGGCCAGCGAGAGGATAAAGGTCTGCAAAAGAACGCTCTTGCCGGCGCCCGTCGTACCGGCGATCAGGCCGTGCGGGCCGTGGTTTTTATCGGAAATATCCAGCACGAAGGGCACGCCGCCCGCCTTGATGCCCAGCGTTGTGCGGATGTTCTGCCAGGCGTGGTTCTCGTTCCAGAAATAGCGGATGTCGATGTCCTCCACCTTGCGGGCCTGGTAGGTTTCCAGGAAGGTAACCAGCGACGGGATGGCGGAATTTTCCACCACTTCCTTGATGCGCACCGGCGCGATGCTGCGGGAGAACGCCTGCAGGCGGTCCTCGGTAGCGGCTTCAAAGCGAACGCCGGTCATGGTGCCGTCCATGGTGTACATGGCGCCCAGGCGTTCCTTGGCCTCGATCACGGCAAAGCATTCCTTGGGCAGCTGCTCCATGGTGTCGGTCTGCATAACAAAGGTAACGCCCAGATTGGAGGCCGTGAGATAGCGCATGATGGGATGATCTTCCATCAGGGAAGGATCCGTGCAGAAAACCAGGTACCACGGGAGCACGGAGGCAGCTGCGGCTTCTTCGCCATCCTCTCCGCCGTCATCGCGCTGCATATCGGCACGCATGCTCAGAACGCCGTCGATATGCGCCAGCACATCGCGGATGGCGTTGGGATCGGACACCGCCATGCGCATGGAGCGGTCATCCGAGGCAAATACGTGAGGCAGCCACTTGGCAAACGCCCACTGTGCGGCGTCCTCTTCGCTGTGCAGAATGGCGATGCGCACATCGTGATAGCTGTGGTTGGCCGCCGCCTGCACCACCATGCTCTGCATGAGCCACGGGTTGGTCTTCTGGCCCAGAATGCCTACGATGGCATTATCCCGCAGAGAAACGGTGATGGGCACATCGTTCATCATATGGTACTGGTCGTACAGGCGCATGGTCTCGCTGCGCAGGGGATCGTCCGTCATGGAGATCTTGGGCGGCTTGACGCTGATTTCCACCGGCAGTTTGCGCTCGCCAAGGCCCAGACGCAGCTGCAGGAAGTCGTCATGGGAAACCAGGCGCTCCCACAGGCGATGCTCGCGGGAGGTGGGCAGCGCGGCGCATTCGCTGACGCTGAGGTACTTGTGCATCAGTCGGTTATGCTCGCGCTCAGTCTCGGCGCGGATGCGCTCTTCCATTTCAGCATAGTACTGCTTGCAGACGCGCTGACGTTCTTCCTCGGTCAGCGCCGTCTGTTTTTTCTGATAGTTGCGGTTGATGATGCCCCACATCACAGCCAGCGCGGAAGAAGTACCCATCATGGCAATGCTGGCACCTACGCTGCGGCCGGTCGCCATGGAGCTGACCAGCATGGGCAGGATCATGGTCGTGGAGGGACCGATGGCCAGCCAGGTGGGCAGCTCCTTGCGGCGCTCCTTTTCAATGGGCGGGTCCACTTCGATCACATGGGTGTTGGGCTGCTGCACATGGCGCGGCGCACGGTGATATTCGCTGCACACGGACAGCTCGGTGGTCGTCTGGTTTTCAGGCGCAAGCACGGGCTTGACCGGCTGAAGAGACGGATGGAAAACCACCTGGTCGGTGTGGTTGACGGCAAAGCTGTCGCCCAGGTAAACCAGCAGCAGCGAGGGCAGGATCAGGATCCTGTCGCCGTACTGCAGCGTACAGCTGGCGTTGCACAGATAGCGGCCGTTCACGAAGGAGCCGTTGCGGCTGCGGTCGGTAAACTGGCATTCGCCGTCCTTGTGGCGCAGGAAGCTGGCATGGGTGCGGGAAACGGGCGTTTCATCATACACCAGCAGATTGTCGGATTTGCTGCCGATGGTCACGGAGTGCGCAGGCATCATGAACTTGCGCATGGCCATGGCTTCCTTTTCCATTTTGGCCACGTAAATGCTCAGGCGCACATGCTCTTTTTCGATTACCACACGGGTCAGATGCTTGAGCACGCCGCCGTCGTGGCATTCAACCCAGCGGAAACCCTCCGGCAGTTCCAGAATTGCCTCGCCGTTGAACAGCGTTACCGGCAGTTCAACAGTCATGTTGCCGGTCATGTTGCGCCCTACGCGCAAACGTCCGGACCAGTTGTCCACTTGAGGCAAATAGTACTCTTTTCCGTTATCTCCACAATGAATCCACAGAAAGAACATGCTTTGTACTCCCTTTCTTGCCGGAGCGCTCCGGCGGCGGTTTTTCTCCGCCGGAGGACCCCTCCGTGCTTTTCAGCAGCAGCTTGCGCCCTGCCGGTTATTTCCATTGGTTTTTCAGCTGCTCGATCAAATCGGTCTGCACCTCTACGGCGCTGGAGAGTTTGATGCGTCTGCTGGCGAAGTGCGTGTGTTCCGTATTGTGAACGTGAATGATCTTCAAATCGTGCGTACCTTCGCCCAGGAAGGACAGATCCAACATGATGATCTCGCCTGCTTTGCGAATATCCGGCTTGATGTCCGGCATTTCCCGGCCTGCGTTTTCTGTGATTACATCACGTTTGGTATACACTTCTTCCAGTTCGCCTCCGGCAGCCTTCAAGCTTTCACTCGTGTAGCGCACGCCATCGATCTCAAACTGCAAACTGTGGCTTTCGGTACTGTTGCCTCGCCACATCCAGGCCGTCATATAAACCTGCGAGGGTGCGAAGGTATCCGTCTTCCATTCATCCAGTCCAAAGGCATAGTTGTCGGTCAAGTATGTATCTTGATATTCCGTCACCTTGTTGCTGTCTTCCTCATCGTCCACTCCATCAATTTCAGGCGGAGCTTCATTGACAAAAGGCACAGTATCCAGAAGAACGGGATCGCCGTCGGGGTTGTTCAAGTATACGGACAAAATAAGCTCGCCGAACGGCAAACCGGGCAGCTTGCGGGATATTCTGGCATTATAACCATCATAATACCCTTTCAATCCGGTATACCGTGCCTCTTCCTTTGCCTTCTCAGACGCTCTCATTTCTACGATCTGAGCGCCTGCAATGGTGGATTCGACCAGCGTCTGTCCATCCTGCTCGATCCTGTAGAAGAACTGTGAGCTGCCGTTCTGAAGGATCGCCAGTTTTGCGCCAAACGCGCCGTTGACAATGCGCTCATTCGCTTCGGGACGGGTGATGTGGATGCGCACATCGTTGACTTCCTCGGTGACCGTGATGGTCATCGTCTGAAGGTTGCCCGCGCCATCCTCTGCCGTCAGCATAATCCGCTGGCCTGCGATCAGCTCTTCTTCAAATGCGAAAGAGCCTTCCGCATCAGCCTGCCTGGTCTTTTCCCGGCCGTCCACATTGATCGTTACCATAGCGCCGGGATCGGTATAGCCGGCGATCACTTTTTCTGTGCATTCCAGTTCGTGATCGCCCATCAACTTATCGATCACCATTTCAGGCGGCGTTACATCCCTTTCAAGCTGTGCGCTGGCGGCGCATTCGGCGCAGAAGCCGTCGGCGTAGGCGGCGGTGATGTTCACTTCGCCCGGCTGCAGCGCATCGGCAGACAGGATCAGCTCATAAGTACCGTCCGGAGCCGTCATGACCTTGTGCTCCCTGCCTGCAACCGTTACCAGCACAGGCAGCTCCGCCTGAGCGGCGCCGCGCACAGTCAGCTGATCCGCCTGTGCGTTCAGGTAGCCGTTCTCTGCTTCCGGCAGTTCCACGGTGATCTGCGCACGTTCGCCCGCCTGCACGCTGTACGGGAGCTGCGTCGTGTTGCCAACGCCGTCCTCGGCGATCAACTCAAAGGAGCTGCCCGCAGTCAGCCGGACATTGTCAAAGACGAACTGTCCCTTTCCATCCGCCGTCACACTGTTTCGTGCGTCCGGCGTCTGAAGTATTACGCGCGCGCCGGGGTCTGTATTGCCGGCGATGCGGGTCATCTGTTCGGTATAAGTGAAGCTGTCGGTATCCAGCGCGCACTGCGCGTCGATGGATACTTCTGCTTTTTGGTTGAGTTCGGGGGTCTTGCCGTCCGCATAGCCAACGGTGACGCGCACGGCAGACAGATGCTGCGCGCTGCTGCAGTCAAGCGTATACGCCCACGCGCCGTCCGCATCGGCAAGAAGCACGGTTTCTCCGTTCTCTTTGCCGATGGTCCACTGCACCAGCACTTCGCGGTTCGCGGCGGAATGGCCGCTCACAGCAAGGGGATCCTGCGGGCGGATCACATCCGGCAGGCTGTTCAGGCGGATCTCATCGCGGCTGCCAACCTCTACGGTCATGGTTTTGGAAGCGGTGTTGCCGGCTTCGTCCGTGCTGGTCAGCACCAGGGTATCGCCTGCGTGCAGCATGGGCAGCGACATAATAAACGTTCCGCCGCTCGTGCTCACAGGGCAGTCCTGACCGTTCAAAACAGCCGTTACGATCGCATCCTGCTCCACAACGCCCTGCAGGATTTCAGTATTTTCATTCAGCGGATCAAGAACCCTGGGTTCGCTGGTTTCGGTATCCGCAATCAGCGTCAGGCTGTCGTCCAGCCTGCCTTCGGTATCCATTTCGTAGTGGAATACCAGGCTGATCTCTTCGTTCTGCGGCCATGCCGCGGTATCCATTTCAACGGACCATCTGCCCCTGGCGTCGGTCAGCGTACGTGCGGCCTCCTGACCGTCACGAAGGACGATCAGCGTCAGATCCGGTTCACCCTGACCGCTGAAGGCGATCTTGCTGCCTTCCTTCAGGTTCAGGTAACGGTCCCTGATCAGCGCAGGCTGGATGCTCAGGTCGTTGAGCATGCTTTCAGCCAGCACCTTGGCCTTCACCTGAGCGGTCTGCTGATAAGACGTATCCTGCCTGTCGGCATAGTTGACCTGAATGCTGATGGCGGCAAGGTTCTGGGCCCTGGAGCAGTCCAGCTCGCACTGCCAGGTGCCGTTGCCCGCCACGGGAACGGTCATTTCGTAAACTTCGTTTTGGACAGACCACTGCACGTTCAGCTGTGCATTGGCAGCGGCACGGCCGGAAAGCAGCAGCGGCTGAGCGGGATTCACATATGCCGGCAGCTCGTCCAGAGCGATGGTATCGCGGGCTTCGCGAACCTTTTCTGTTACAGAGGCCTGATTGCCGGCAATATCCTCAACGATCACTTCAATCGTATCTCCGGCCTTCAGCAGGGGCAGATCAATGCGGAATTCGCCGTCCTCATTGAGCATGCCGCTGTAACGTTCGCCATGATTGATAACCGCATATACCGCGCCGTTCGGTTCCGCAGTACCGGTCAGGAACGTGGTCTTCGCATCCAGTTCACAGGTCAGTACAGGGGACTCGACCTCGCGGTCCACAAGAACAGTCTGAGCAAAATCCAGACGGTCATCATCGGATTCTGCGTAATGCACCCGCAGTTCAATGGGCTGATGCTGCGGCCAGTGTGAGGTGTCAAATTCAAAGATGCAGCCGCCAGCCTCCAGCATAACGTTATCGAGTTTCTCGCCGTTCAGCCACAATACCACTTCCCGGTCTGCCTCGCCGCTGACAGTGAGAGTCAGCTTGTCCGTTTGGCGCAGATCCAGATAGCCGTTAGGCAATAAGACAGGCTCCATAACCACACTCAGCTGTTCCGCCGGAGCAGGACGCTTCGTAGGCGTGGGCGTGGGACTGGGGGTAGGCGTGGGGGTGATTTCGGGCGTGGGAGTAGGCGCAGGTGTAAACGTGGGAGACGGAGTGGGGGTAGGCGTTTCGGGAACCGCTGTAACAGGAACCGGGGTTTCGGGGACGGGCGTCTCGGGAACCGGCGTTTCGGGAACGGCTGTTGCAGTTTTCGGAGCGGTAACGGAAGGAGGAACGGGCGTTTGAGCGCCTTCATCCCCGCCGATAGCCATCAGTACGCCAACCGTACCTGCCACCACCAGCGCTGCCGCCAGGCCCAGCATCAATCCCTTGCCGCCGCCCTTGCTGGTTTTTTTGGCGCGGGCGGCAATCAGGATATCAATGGCATGAACCATTTCCGCCGCGCTGGAATAGCGGTGTGCGGGCTGATGCGCACAGGTGCGCTGCAGCACCTGCCAGATATCCTCCGCCAGACCTTCCGGGCGGGGCAGCGGTTCCATACCGTTTACGCGGCGCTGTTTGATCTGGGTGCGTTCGCTTTCCGAAAGCTGGCCCCAGGGTTTGTCTGCAAAAGGCAGACGCATGTTGTTGAAGTAGTAATAGGCTACCAGACCCAGACTGTACTGGTCGGCGCGCTCGTCATAGGCCACGGGCGGGTTGCTGTTGAACACCTCCGGTGCCATGTAGCTTTCCGTGCCTTTGCGCACGGACTTGTGCTCCCTGACCAGACGGACGATCTCCGAACGGTAGCAGGCCTGGCCCCAGTCGATCAGCTTGTAGCGGCCGTCCTCGGTGACCAGAATGTTGGCGTCCTTGATATCCAGATGCAGAACGCTGAACTGAGCGCACAGCTGCAGCACCATGCCCATATCGCGCCACATCTGCAGCACATCCAGCTGGCTGGCGCCGGGTCTGGTGAGGTGCTGGTTGAGCGGCTTGAGCATATCCATGAGGATCATAACGTTCCACTGGTGATCCTCTTCTGTTTCAAAAAACAGATAGTCCTCATAAGCCAGCACATTGGGGCTGGCGGACAGCATGGCCATGAAACGCAGTTCGGGAATGGTATCGTTCAGGGCGTTCCACGCGTTTTTCTGGTATTCTTCCAGCGAGATCTCGCCGCGCTGAAGGCGCACGCCCCAGACGGCCAGATCCACATAGCGCGTATCGATCGATATCAGCTTGACTGCCTTTTCAATTTTGTTGCGTCCGCTTCCGCGGTACACACGGAAAACAGAGGCGTTGCCGCCCTTGCCAATCAGATCGTCCATCTGCCATTGGCCATCCCCCAGACGCGGCAGGTACGTTTTCACTTTTTGCTCTTTACGCTCTCTTGCCTTGTTTGCGTCTTCCTTAGGGGCCATTCCGTGTTCACTCCCGCGTTATTGTTTATTTCAGGAACAGCAGATCCACCCACTCCAACAGCAGGTACAAATTCAGCGAGCCCAGCAGCGCCATCAGGCAGCGCAGCCATTTGCGGCTCTTGTACAGTTCCTGAATGTTGACCGTTTTTTCCGGCGCTTCGTTTTCGTTGTCCATCACAACTTCCACAACCACAACGGTCACGTTGTCTCTTCCGCCGTGTTCCTTGGCCTGGCGCACCAGCGTTTCGGCAATCCATTCCACCGGCTGATGCGCGGCAAGCACTGCGGCGATCTGCTGGTTGGTGAGCATGTCCGTCAGACCGTCGCTGCACAGCAGGAATCGGTCGTGATTGTGGTACGGAATGGAGGTGGAAATATAGGGCAGGAACGGCGCACGGTCCAGCGGCATGCCCCAGTACTGGTAGATCATATGCCGCTTGGGATGGGTTTTTACCTGTTCCGGGGTGATCAGGCCCTGCGAAAGCAGTTTCTGCATTTCGGTATGATCCAGCGAGAGCTGCTTCATGGCGCCGCCGTGCAGGTGGTAGATGCGGCTGTCGCCCATATTGGCGATGCGCAGCCGTTCCTTGGCCGCAACCAGCAGCGCCATGGTGGCGCCGGAGTGATTGCCGCGCTGTCTTGCCTGGCCGTACACGGCTTCGCAGCCGGAACGCATAAAATAGATCAGCCGTTCACGGTCATACAGGTTTTCGCCGGAGGCAAGGCTTTCCGCACAGCGCATTACAGACAGCAGAGAGGCCTCTTCGCCGGCTTCCTCGCCGCCCATGCCGTCGCAAACAGCAAACAGCGAATAGGGAACGGCATGGCACCTGAACAAGCCGCCTTCGTCCATCTGCTCGCGCCTCAGGTAATGGCCATTGAGACAAAAGCTATCCTCGTTGTTCTTTCGTACGCAGCCTTTATCGCTGCATGCAGAAGCCAACAGTTTAACAGCCATTATTTTTTCCTTCTCTCTTTCTTATTTACCGGCAGGGTTGCCTCGCCTTCGTCCTCGGCGATCCGCTTTCTCTCCTGACGGATCAGCGCATTGACCCTACTCAGGCGGATCAGCGCCAGCCCCAGGCCCAGCAGGCCCACAATCGTCAGAACGCCCAGCGCCAGCACGCCCTTTTCGCCGTTAAACATGGGCGTCAGATGATTGCTTTCCTCGGCAGGAACGGGCGCGGCAGTTTCTTCGGGGGTGGGTTCGGGCGTGGGTTCAGCAGTGGGAGCAGCGGTCGGTTCGGTAGTCGGTTCGGAGGTAACAACAGGAGTTGCCGTTACCGTGGGGGTGGGTTCGGGGGTGGGGGTGATGGTCGGCGTAGCCGTGGGAGTCGACGTGACCGTAGGCGTAGCGGAAGGCATTTCCGTTACTGTTTCTACAGACTCGACATCTGCCTTTGCGGCAGTATCGGTGGTTTCGTCTGCCGGTACGGCCACAGCAGTCTCGTCGGTTTCGTCAGCCGGTTCGGTCACAGTTTCCTCGGCAATTTCGTCAGCCGATACGGTTACAGCATCCTCGTCGGTTTCATCAGCCGGTTCGGTCACAGTTTCCTCGGCAGTTTCGTCAGCCGGTTCGGTCACAGCTTCCTCGGCAGTTTCGTCAGCCGGTTCAGTCACAGCATTCTCGGCAGTTTCGTCAGCCGGTTCAGTCACAGCTTCCTCGGCGGTTTCGTCAGCCGGTTCGGTCACAGCTTCCTCGGCAGTTTCGTCAGCCGGTTCAGTCACAGCATTCTCGGCAGTTTCGTCAGCCGGTTCAGTCACAGCATCCTCGGCAGTTTCGTCAGCCGGTTCGGTCACAGCTTCCTCGGCAGTTTCGTCAGCCGGTTCAGTCACAGCTTCCTCAGCAGTTTCGTCAGCCGGTTCAGTCACAGCTTCCTCAGCAGTTTCGTCAATCGCTTCAGTTTCACTGACCAAAGTCGCATTGCTCATCGTTGCGGAACCGCCAGTTGAAGATTGAGAAAATGCAGAACTTCCGGGATCTACATCGGTGGAAGAACTCGGGATACGCACAAGCATAATGCTATCGGTTTCCTCTTCTTCCTGAGCGATCTCAACCGGCTGGGCAGCGTTTGCTTCAGAAGACGGTTCAGGCTCCTCAACCTCGGTGGTTTCGGAAGGCTGTTCGGGCTCTTCAACCCCGGTGGTTTCAGAAGACTGTTCGGGCTCCTCAACCTCGCTGGTTTCGGAAGACTGTTCGGGCTCTTCAACCTCGGTGGTTTCGGAAGACTGTTCGGACTCCTCAACCTCGCTGGTTTCGGAAGGCTGTTCGGACTCCTCATCCTCGCTGGTTTCGGAAGACTGTTCGGGTTCATCAACCTCGGTGGTTTCGGAAGACTGTTCGGGCTCAGCAGTCTCAGTGGTTTCGGAAGGCTGTTCGGACTCTTCAACCTCGCTGGTTTCGGAAGGCTGTTCGGGCTCGGCAGTCTCAGTGGTTTCGGAAGGCTGTTCGGACTCTTCAACCTCGCTGGTTTCGGAAGGCTGTTCGGACTCTTCAACCTCGCTGGTTTCGGAAGGCTGTTCGGGCTCAGCAGTCTCAGTGGTTTCGGAGGACTGTTCGGTCTCTTCAGTCTCGGTGATTTCGGAAGGCTGTTCGGTCTCAGTGGCTTCGGAAGCCGGAACCACAGTGATATACTCCAATACATTTCCACTGGGAACCTTGTAAAGACCCAAACCCGCTTCCGGATCAAGCTCCAGCGCCTTGTCTCCGCTTTTTACCTGCAGTGAATCAGGAATGATAACGGTTCTATAAACAAACCCATCTTTACTGGCATATTCATGGAAACTGATATGAGTAATTTCAGCAGAAAAAGGTTCCCCTTTTTTCTGACTCGGAAGCCGTTTGCCAGAAGACTTATTTCCGTCTGCACCATGGTACACTACGCATATAGAACCGTTATCCAACGCGCCTTGAAGTTCATCTTGCTTTCTGAACTCAACGCGGTAATCCTGCTCACTGGGTCCATTGACTACAAAGTCAACATTGTATTCAACACCATATTTTGCACCAACAAGCATGGAAAAAACGTAGCTTGTCTCGCCTTCCGGCCAATCATTATCTAAATTGAATTTTCTATTGTTTCCTTGAATTCTGTACTTTGTAATGTTTTCAACATCCGGCACCAGTTCAATACTGTCGCCATAGACGATCAAATCCTTGCCAACAGCCAGTTCCTTCGCCAAAGCAGGCTGAAGGCCTGTGCAAAGCAGCACAACAGCCATCATAACGGACAGGATTTTCAGCATCGGTTTTCCCTCCGATTTCTTTGCTTACTCGGTTACCATGTGGATTTCGATCCGGGTACGGCTGATTTCGATCACGTCGCCGTCTTCCAGCTTGCGCTCTTCCTCGTCCAGCTCCGCCTTGTTCAGCAGCGTGTAGCGGCAGGTCTTTTCGGGAGACAGGTTGCGAATGAACACGCCTTCCGGGGTTTTGGTCAGTTCCAGATGCATACGGGAAATGTACTTGGGTGCAACATAGAGCTGGCAATCGGACTTGCGGCCGATGATCATGGAATCCGTGAAGGAGATTTCCCGCTCAAAGGGCTCTTCCTCCTTGGTATCCACCGCAAAGCGGATCACAGCCGGGGGCTCCCAGGCGGGAGGCAGGGTCTGCTCGGTATCGTAGGGGTTGATGGTCTCCTCGACATCGTCGCCGTAGGGCTGCACGGTTTCCTCGGAATCGGTATAGGGCTGGATGGTGGCTTCGTCATCCGCAGGATTCGCGGTATAGGGCTGGATGGTCGCCTCGGTGTCCACAGGCTGGGGCATATAGGGCTGCACAGGCTCTGCGTTCACATTGGGCTGGTAGGACGGATAGGAACGCGGAGGTTCCTGCTGACGTACGGGTTCAGCGGAAGCCACAGGCGTATACGGGGGCACGGAAGCGGTCTGCGCCACAGGCGTGTACGGAGGCACGGAAGTGGTCTGCGCTACGGGCGTATACGGAGGCACGGAAGTGGTCTGCGCTACGGGCGTATACGGAGGCACGGAAGTGGTCTGCGCCACGGGCGTATACGGAGGCACGGAAGTAGTCTGCGCCACGGGCGTGTACGGAGGCACAGAGGAGGTCTGCGCTGCAGGAGCGGCAGGCTCCGCCTTGGTGACGGGGTGGTGCATATCGTACTGCTCCGCATTCTGGGACAGCACCGTGATCACCTTGTTCTGATTGTAGCTGTGGTTGATGCTGTTGGACGCCTCGTGAGCATCGTAACTCGGCTTTTTGCCCTTTTTGCTGTAAACGGCCAGCGCGATCAGCAGACCCAGCACCACCAGGCAAACGGCAATAATGATAATCGGTACGCTGTTACTCATTCTGATACCCATACTTTCACCTTCAAAATATCAATTTGATGAATCCTCTGGCCCTTACTCAGTGACCATGTGAATTTCAATTCTGGTCCGGTTGATCTCCAGCACATCGCCGTCTTCCAGCTTGCGTTCTTCCTCATCCAGTTCCGCCTGGTTCAGCAGCGTGTATCGGCTGGTTTTTTCGGCGGACAGATTGCGGATGTACACGCCATCCGGCATTTTCAGCAGTTCCAGATGCGAACGGGAAATGTACTTGGGAGTGATGCAAAGCTGACATTCCTGCCTGCGGCCGATGATCATGGAATCCGTGAAGGAAACTTCCTTTTCAAAAGGCGCTTCCTCTTTGGTATCCACCACAAAGCGGATCACGGCCGGCGGTTCCCATTCGGGCGGCAGGGTCTGCTCGTCATCGTAGGGGTTAATGGTTTCCTCGGAGTCATCGCCGTAAGGCTGGATGGTCTCCTCATCGTCAGAGCCATAGGGCTGGATGGTTTCTTCGTTATCAGAGCCGTAAGGCTGAATGGTTTCCTCGTTGTCGGAAGGATTGCCAGCGTAGGGCTGCACGGTTTCCTCGCCGCTGTTCACAGGGTGATAGGGCTGAACCGTTACTTCCGAAGCGTCTGCAGCGGGCGGCGCAGCGGGAATGTCCTGCGGCGTGACCGGAATCACCTTGCCGTTGTTGAAGTGGTGGTCTTTGCCGGTGGATTTTTCGGTCAGTTCTGCATCGTGCTTCGCTTTCTTTTTGCGGCGCACAGCCAGCAGTACGATCAGCACGATCAGCAGAACGATCACCACCGCCAGCGCGATCCACAGGCCAGTCATGGCCATCACATCGCCCAGACGGATCCCGGCGATCACCGTATCGGCAACGGGGTTGCCGTACAGATAGGGTGTCGCGGTCGGCTCCGGCGTTACCACCGGAGTGGGCGTGGGCTCCGGCGTAGCCGTTACAACCGGCGTGGGGCTCGGAGTAGGCGTTGGTGTGGGCGTAGGCGTAGGCGTCGGGGTGGGACTGGGGGTAGGCGTGGGCGTAGGCGTAGGACTGGGCGTGGGTGTGGGGCTGGGCGTGGGCGTAGGCGTGGGAACGCCCTCCAGGCTCAGCGTATGCATATAGGCGCTGCTTCTGACGGCCTGCATACCGCCGCGGTATTCCACCTCCCAGGTCAGGTTACCAGCGGCAAAATAGTCATAGGGCAGCTGAACGGTCAGGGCAACCGCGTTATCGATCACCCCGCGGATCTGCTCCATATTGTGTGCAATGCTGCTTGCCTTTTCTTCGTAGATATTACCGCCGGAATAGCGGGAAATACGGCCGATGGAGGTAAGGTCCGCCTTGCTGATGGTGCCGGTCAGACCCACGGTATAAATAGGTACCTTGGTTTGTTTGATCTGGTCCAGCACCTGCAGCATGCCAAAGCTGCCGTCGGAGTCATCCATACCGTCCGTAAACAGGATGATCACGCTGCGCTGGTTCAGTTTTTTGTTTTCAGCAACGGCATTCATGGCCTCGCTGATACCGCGGTACAAATGGGTTTCGTTTTCTTTATTGCTCAGCTGGTTCAGCGCATTGTGAAGCAGCTGTTTATCGCCGGTCATGGGCTGAAGCATGGAGATCTTTTCGCCAAAACTCATCAGGCACATACGGTCTTCGGGCAGCATGCTGTCGATCAGCTTGCCCACCTCTGCCTGAATCTCGCGGATCTCCTTCTGGGTAATGGAAATGGAGGTATCAAAACCCAGGGCATACACCGTTCCGGAAACGGCCTCGCTCAGTCTGGAAACAGTATCCGGGTTGAGCGTTTCGTCTCCGTCGATGGTGATCTGAAAATCAATGGCTTCATAGGGCTGTTTGACGGCGTTGTTTTCCTCATCCAGAACATTCGCGCACAGGGTTACGCTGTTGCCGTCCTGCAAAAACTGGCTTACGACCACACTGGCTGCAATTTCTGCCTGCGCCGCGCTTATAAACAGCACAAAGCTAAGCAGAACAGCCAATACGGACAGGCGTTTTTGATGGTTCTTCATGCAAACCCTCCCATTGTGCGGAATTTGATATCAAAGGGCGGGAGCTGGGCAGCCTTGGTTTGATAATAGAATTTTGATCAAATCAAAGGCCGCTACAGCTCCCGCCGTTTTAGGGGTACTATTCAGCTTTCAAGCTTTACTTCTGAAGCTGCTGGAACTTTTCCAGCTGAGAAGACTGGTAGGTTTCTTCCACGTAGCTGATGTCCAGTTCGCAGTCGATACGGGTGATCAGGTACAGTTCACCTTCGCCGGTAACAGGCAGGCTGATCTCCATGGTGTTGTTCTCAAAAGCAGTCTCGTGCAGCACGCCCAGGGGCAGAGCATCGGTCAGCTCCTTGACGGTGCCGGCGTATACGCCGTTGATGGTCATGGTTTCGGCGTCGGTGTCAAACTCGAAGTTCGCGGTCACCTTGCCGTTTTCCACCTTGTAGTTGCAGGTACCGATCTCAAAGCTGGCGCCGGCCAGAACAGGAACGCTGAATTCCTTGTTGGCAGCGGGGTTGATTTCGGTAGCCATGTACCAGGTGCCATCGGCGGGGTTGCTCATCAGCTTGCCCATGGGGTAAGCCTGCGTTTCAACCACGTTCAGCTGCGGGATTTCCACAGGTTCGGAGGTGTAACGGTTGTAGGCGATATCCACAACGTTCACTTCGAAGGTGTCGCCGGCGAACAGCATGGGCATTTCTACCTCGAAGTAGCCGCCGGGATAAACCTTGGCCTTGTAGCGCTCGCCCTGGTAGACAACGAACACAGCAGAGTTGGGTTCGGTGGTACCGGTCAGCACGCGCATTTCTTCGAACACGGGGCTGGTGATGACGGGCTTATCGCAGTGATCGTCGAACAGCAGGGTCTGAGTGAAGGTCGCGCCGTCGATGTCCTCATAGCTGATCACGCACTCCAGACGGGTGTTCTGGGGCAGACCCTTCATCAGGAACTGGGTCGCGCCGTAGCCAACCTGAGCCACGCTCCACTCGCCAACGCCGCTCAGCTTGGTGTGCTGGGCATCGCTGTAGAAGCTGATGTTCACGTTTTCGAACGCGGTACCGGTCACGGTCAGCAGCAGGGTGCCGGTGTGACGGGCGTCGAAGTAGCCGTTGGGCAGCAGCACGGGTTCGATGACCGCGCTGATGGGCTGGCCTACGTCAACAGAGGTATTGGTGTAGGTATTGGTGTAGCTGTTGCCGACGGAGTCGGTGTAGGTGACTTCGATTTCCACGTTGCGCTTGGGCAGGTTGTTCTCCTGGAGATCAACCGGCAGTTCCAGAACAACGCCGGAAACATCATTCTTGATGGTCGCGCCCTGAACCTTCACGCCGTTCACAGTCACGGTGCCGTACTCAGGCAGCACAACGGTCATGATCTCGCCGCGGTTGGACCAGGCAAAGTCAACGATCGGGAACGCAACGGTGTCGTACACGAAGGCGTTGGAGGAAGCAGTGGTTTCCACCAGGTTCTTGTCGGTGTAGGTCACGTTCAGCTGCTGGATGAGGTGCGTGTTGTTCGCATCATGCAGGAAGAACTTCTGACCCAGCTCGTTCATGTCCATGGTGTAGGTGCCGTCCGCGCCAAGCACAGCATTGAAGGTGCGCTTTTCGCTGCCGTCAACCAGCTGGGTGATGGTGATCATTTCATCGGGCTGACCGCTGATGATGATGCTGCCAGCGGGGGCCAGATGGTAGGTGCCGTCCACATCGGCGTAGTTGTTAAAGCCAACAGCCAGCGCTTCGGGCTGGAAGAGTACTGCATACTCGGCAAACGCCAGCTCTTCGCCATTCATCAGAATGTTGCCAGCCACGTCGGTGATCATGTAGCCAACCATCGCATCGGCGGAAAAGCCGGTGGGAGCAGCGGTCACGGTGTTGCCCTGAATGTCGGCACCTTCCAGCGTCTGAGCAGAGCCGATGGCCAGGGTATGGCTGCCGGCTTCACCGGTGCTGAGGTCCTTGATGGGAGCGTTGCCGTCATCCACAACCACGAAGCTTTCTTCCTCAATCGCCAGGGTGATTTCGGAGGAACGGGTAGTGAGGGCCTTGCCGCCGTCGGGGTTGGTGTAGGTCACTTCCAGACCATTCTTAACGAAGTAGATGGGGTCGTGCTTGTACTCGGGGTTAAAGGACGTGGCAGCGATGGCCTGATAGAATTCGCTGTTTTCAACACTGTTGCGCAGGTAAACGGTGCGCACGGTGGTGATATCCTGATCGGAGTCCAGAGCGGTGGCAGCGGAATCCTGAGTGTAGGACACGGTGCTGGTCCACTCGATCTCCTCGCTGGTGGGATTCTCGATCCAGCCGGGATAATCGGACACATCCATCAGTTCATGAGAAGGCTCGCTGATGGTAACAGCGCCTTCGCCGATGAACCAGGGGGTGTTGCCCTTTTCGCCGGAGTACTGGAAGTCATAGGTTTCAGGATTGTAAGACTTGATGATGATGGAGGTAACGCTGATCAGATCGTAGTTGTCAGCAACGCTCTCATCGATCCAAACAAGGGCTGCTTTCTCGGTGGTGTTGTCCACTTCCTGCAGCATGTATACGTTGTTGGCAGCGTCATACAGCTTCAGAGCGGGGTACAGATCGCCTTCCAGAGCAGCGGTGCTGTCCGCATCCAGGCCGGTTTCGTCATACACAATGGCGATTACCTGCTTGCCGGTTACATCCTCGCCAGTCACTTCGGCGGGCAGAGCCAGGTTGAAGTGGCTGTCGGGCTGACCGAAGTACTTTTCGGGATTGGCGGTGTAGGTAACGGTACGCTTGGTGATGCTGATGTTCTCCTGAGTGCCTTCAACATCTACTGCGGTTTTGATCAGCTCGTAGTTCTTGTTGATTTCGGCAGTTTCATCCAGTTCGAACACAACATTCGCCTTGGTGCAGTCAACGGTCGCCTTCTCGTACTTGGTGTTCTCGGCATCGATAACCAGAACAATCTGATCCTCGCCGATACCGGTGGGGATATTCAGCTTGTCGGAGATGAGGTTGGGAGCAACCTTGCTGGCGTTCACAGTGCTGTCGTAAACCTTCTTCATTTCGAAGCCGGCGTTCAGCAGCTGTTCAGCGGTTACTTCCAGCTGGCACGGGGTGATGCTGATGTTCTCCTGAGTACCTTCAACGACTACTTCGGTATTTTCCAGCTTGTAGTTCTTGTTGACATCGGCGGTTTCATCCAGCTTGAAGACAACGTTTGCCTTGGTGCAGTCAACAGTCGCCTTCTCGTACTTGGTGTTTTCAGCGTCGATGACCAGAACGATCTGTTCTTCGCCAATACCGGTGGGGATCATCAGCTTGTCAGAAATCTGATCCGCGTCAACGGTGCCGTCGTAAACCTTGGTCATAGCGAAGCCGGCGTCCACCAGCATGTCGGCGGTGATGGTCAGCTTCTTCTGCTTGATTTCGGCTTCTACTTCAACAACCTTGTTGGTGAGGATGTAGTTCTTGTTGCTGTCCACGCCTTCCAGCAGGTCAAAGTGGATCTCAGCGCCGTGCTTGCCGTGGTTCTTGTTCAGGTACTTGAAAGCATTCCAGTCGATTTCCAGCGTAGCGGTTTCTTCGCCAACGCCGGTCTTGACGGTGATGGTAGGAACGGGAACCTCATAACCGAAGCCGAAGAAACCGTCGTATTCCTTCTGAGCAACGCCCAGCGCTTCGGTATCCAGCATATCGGCGGTGATGGTCAGGGGCTTGGGATCAACCTTGACGACAATGGTGCCTTCGGTGGTTTCCAGCGTGTAGTCCTCGCTGACTTCAACAGCCCAGTTGAGGGTGTACTCGCCGGCGTTCTTAAACTCGGGATCGGCGTTGCCGTCAGCATCCGTGTAGGTGATGGTGGCTTCTTCGTCGCCCACCAGACCGGTTACAACCACGGCTTCGGTGTAATCAACAGCCGCGCCGTCGTATTCCTTGGTGATCTCAGTCGCGGCTTCCACGGTCAGAGCCTTGGGCTCAACCTTGACGGCAATGGTGCCTTCGGTGGTTTCCAGCGTGTAGTCCTCGCTGACTTCAACAGCCCAGTTGAGGGTGTACTCGCCGGCGTTCACAAACTCGGGATCGGCGTTGCCGTCAGCATCCGTGTAGGTAATGGTGGCTTTTTCGTCGCCCACCAGACCATTTACAACCACGGCTTCGGTGTACTCAACAGCCGTGCCGTCGTATTCCTTGGTGATCTCAGTCGCGGCCTCCAGGGTCAGAGCCTTGGGAACGATCGTTACGTCCGGGCTTTCGATACCGGCAATGGCAGTTTCAGAAAGGAGATAATTTCCGTCCGCAACAGACAGCGCAACATCGAACACGACCTCATCGCCTGCGTTGCCGTTGGAAGCAGCAGTGGCATTGGCCAGAACTTCAACGGTCTCGCCATTCTTGCCTTCGATGTTCAAGGTGATTTCAAATGTAAATTCGCCTTTGCCATCGTACTCGTGCTTCACGGGGTTCGCCGCCAGAGCAGCCAGTACATCGTCTTTCGTCACTTCAATGCTGGCTTGATTCACGACAGCAAGTCCGAGGACAAGTTCAAATTCGTACTTGTCCGCAAACTCGTCCTTCAGCGTCTGCAGAGCACTCTCTTCCACGGTCAGGTTGTAGGCGCCAGCGTTGCCGATGGTTTCGGTACAGATGACGTCCAGTTCCTTGCCGGTCAGTTCATCCTTCGCGGGTACAAAAGCGGCCTTGCCAAAGGCAGGAACTTCATCGCCGTAAGTGATCGTAAAGCCGCCGCAATCAATCACAATCTTTTCCAGCTCGGGCTCTTCGCCGCCTTCCTCACCTTCGCCTTCAGCAATGGTCAGAGGAGCGGGACGCTTGAGATTAAAGGTCATGCGGGGTGCGATGTATTCCTTATCGGGAACGCCGTCGAAGTCGCTGTCGTACATCAGCGCGCCGTTCACATCAACCGCAGGGGTCTCGGCAACGCCGTCGCCGTCAACGTCGATCATCACGAACAGTTCTTCTTCTTCCTCGGAAGCCTGTTCCTCTTCTTCTTCGACTACTTCCTCTTCGTAGGTTTCTTCAACGGTTTCTTCAACAACCTCTTCGGCAGTCTCTTCCTTGTTGTTCTCTACGATTTCTTCTTCAGTGGTTTCTTCTTCGATGACTTCGTCTTCTACGATCTCGTCCTCAACGATTTCGTCTTCGATGACTTCGTCTTCTACGATTTCGTCCTCAACGATCTCTTCTTCGATGACATCGTCTTCTACGATCTCGTCCTCAACGATTTCGTCTTCGATGACTTCGTCTTCTACGATTTCGTCCTCAACGATCTCTTCTTCGATGACTTCGTCTTCTACGATCTCGTCTTCAACGATTTCATCTTCGATGACTTCGTCTTCTACGATCTCGTCTTCAACGATTTCGTCTTCGATGACTTCGTCTTCTACGATTTCGTCCTCAACGATTTCGTCTTCGATGACTTCGTCTTCTACGATCTCGTCCTCAACGATTTCATCTTCGATGACTTCGTCTTCTACGATTTCGTCTTCAACGATTTCGTCTTCGATGACTTCGTCTTCTACGATCTCGTCCT
>JAFYQB010000086.1 GCA_017547285.1 Clostridia bacterium | reverse complement strand
CCACTCCGACTCCCACGCCTACCCCGACCCCCACGCCGACTACCACCCCCACTCCGGTGCCTACGCCCACCCCTGTGCCCACCACGGCTCCCCTGCCCAAGCTGGGCGCGATTGCGGATGAAAGCGCAGACCCTGCCGTTCTCGGTCTGAGCGCCACCGTCTACAACGGCACCAAGACCATCGAAAACTACAACCGTTCCCGTGCCGTCAACATGCTCAACGCCTTCACCTCCACCGTCGGCGGCAGCGATTATGCCGGCTGGCGTCAGGCGGGCGTGCTCACCTTCCGCAGCGGTCCCCTGCGTCAGAACGCAGCCTACAGCACCGTTGAGGTGGAAAACGAAGAGCTGAGCCTTGTGTGGAGCCAGCCCATCGGCAGCATGCGCATCGAGGACGGCAGCGTGCATGGCGTAGCCGCTCCCGGTCAGCCTGTCATCATCAAGTGGCCCACGGAGCTGCGCAAGAGCATGGGTCTGTACGATGCGGCCAAGGAAGTGACCGCGCTCAAGGAAGCCATCATCGCCGGTCAGGACGGCAAGGTGCATTTCTTCAACCTGCTCACCGGCGAGACCACCCGTGACGCCATCGAAATCGGCGCGCCCAGCCGCGGCGGCCTGAGCGTGGCCACCAACGGCACGCCCGTGCTCGGCGTTGGTCAGTACAACGCCAAGCTGGCCAACAAGACCGTCAAGAACGGCTATCATCTGCTCAACCTGGTCACCAACGAAAAGTCCATGCTCATCGCCGGCGACGGCAAGGACAAGAACAGCAACTATTCCGGCTTTACCGGCTCCGCCCTGTTCGACAGCACCACCGGCACCATGATTGTCGCCGGTCAGAACGGCGTTCTGTATACCGCTGAGTTTGGTCCCCTGAAGGATACCTACAACTACAGCATCAACGAAGTGTCCCTCGGCAAATCCATTCAGGGCTACAAGACCCTGCTGGGCGAGCAGAAGAAGACCAACACCAACATCGACGCCAGCGTTGCCATGTACAACAACTACGTCTACTACGGCGATCAGAGCGGCGTTGTGCAGTGTGTGGATGTGAACACCCTGACCCCCGTGTGGGTTGTGGATACCGAGGATAACGTTGACTCCACGCCCGCCCTGGATGTGGAAGACGGCGAGAAGGTCGCCCTCTACACCGGCAACACCATCACCAACCGCACCTCCACCAAGGCCCGCGCATCCATCCGCCGCATCGACGCGCTGAGCGGCGAAGTGGAATGGACCTACGAGATCCCCGATGTTGCCTACGTGGCCAAGAACAAGGATACCGGCGTATACGCCAGCCCCGTGGTCGGTCAGGAAAGCATCAGCGATCTGGTGATCTTTACCGTCTCCAACGACAAGCAGCCCGCACAGGTGCTGGCCCTGAACAAGGCCGACGGCTCCGTAGCCTGGCAGACTGCCCTGGAAGGTCCCAGCATTTCCAGCCCCGTAGCCGTATACAATGAAGACGGCGACGCCTGGCTGGTGCAGGCTGAAGAAAGCGGCAAGATCCACCTGATGAACGCCCAGACCGGCGCAATCGTCAACTCCCTGCAGCTGACCGCTCCGGGAAATCCCGAAGCCAAGATCGTGCTTGAGGCTTCCCCTGCCGTGTACGGCAACCTGATGGTCATCGGCACCATGGGTACCAACGCCGGCGGCGTATACTGCATCAAGATTGACTAATAAATGAAAGAGGAACCGCTATGAAGATCTATCTGGACGCAATGGGCGGCGACAACGCACCTCTGGCTCCCGTGGAGGGAGCCAAAGAGGCGCTGGGGCTGTACCCTGACCTGCAGATCGAACTGGCAGGCCCCATCGAAACCGTACAGAAAACCGTGGATGAGGTATTCGGCGCGGACGCAGCCCTGCGCAGCCGTCTCACGCTGACCGACTGCCCCGAAATCATCACCAACAACGAAGCGCCGGTCATGGCTGTGCGCAAGAAAAAGCAGAGCGCCATTGTGGACGGTATGCTCAAGCTGCGCGACGGAGCGGTGGATGCCTTCGTATCCGCCGGCTCCACCGGTGCGGTGCTCTCCGGCGGCATGTTCCGTCTGGGCCGGCTGAAGGGCATCGACCGTCCTGCGCTGGCTCCGCTTTTGCCCAACGGCAAGGATTTCTTCCTGCTGATTGACTGCGGCGCGAACGTGGACTGCCGCCCCGAATACCTGCACCAGTTTGCCATGATGGGTTCCGCCTACATGGAAAGCATGCGCGGCGTGAAGAACCCCCGCGTGGGTCTGGTGAACAACGGCGCCGAAGCTGAAAAGGGCTGCGCGCTCACCAAGGAAACCTATGAGCTGCTCTCTGCCGACAAGCGACTGAACTTTGTGGGCAATGTGGAAGCGCGCGATATCACCTATGATGTGGCTGATATCATCGTGTGCGACGGCTTCGTAGGCAATGTGATCCTCAAGTTCATGGAAGGCGTTGCCGGTACCCTGATGGATATCATCAAGAAGGAAATCTACGGCGACTTCCGCTCCAAGATCGGCGGATTGCTGGCCAAGCCCGCCTTCCGCCGCGTGAAGAAGAAAATGGACTACAACGAAGTCGGCGGCGCGCCTCTTTTGGGTGTGCGCGGCAATGTGGTCAAGGCGCACGGCAGCTGCAAGGGGCATGCCATGGCATGCGCCATCCGTCAGGCGATTCAAATGGTGGAGGGCGATGTGGTCGGCAAGATCGAAGCGCTGCTTCCCAAGGATGAGCCCGTACAGGAGTAACGAAGTTCACGCGGTTTTTCCGCGCTGAATGATATTTTTCCATTCATACTGTACTTATAGGAGGACGAGACCCATGACTACTTTTGAAAAGGTTCAGGGTATGATCGCTGAACAGCTGCAGGTAAGCGCCGGCAGCATCACCGAAGCCAGCCGTCTGGTGGAAGACCTGAAGGCCGACAGCGCCAACGTGATGGTCATGATTCTGGAGCTGGAAACCGAGTTCGGCATCGAAGTGGAGGATGAAGTGATCCTCAACCTCAAGACTGTCGGCGATGTTGTCAAGTACATCGACGCGCACCAGTAAGGCCGTTTGCGCCGTTACGCCCCCAGTGGAAAATCCGCTGGGGGCGTAAGCCATATTTTATCACAGGAGGAAAACCATGCAAAAACTGCAAAAGGCTCTGGGCTATACCTTTCGCGACGAGGCCCATCTGCGCCTGGCGCTGACGCATCCCTCCACAAAGCTGCCGGATAACCAGCGTCTGGAATTTCTGGGCGACGCGGTGCTGGAGTTTTGCGTCAGCGACATGCTCTATCACAAATACGGAAAACTGCACGAAGGCGAACTGACGGCCCGCCGTGCCGCCCTGGTGTGCGAGCGCACGCTTTCCGCCATTGCCCGTTCGCTGGATCTGGGCCGCTGCCTCATCATGGGCCACGGCGAAGAGCAGACCGGCGGCCGTGAAAAACCCAGCATTCTGGCGGATGCAGTGGAAGCCATTCTCGCTGCCATTTACGTGGATGGCGGCTACGAAGCTGCACGCGATGTAATCCGCGTCCTCTTTGCCGAAGACGAGCGTTTGATTGCCTGGCGCGGACACGATGACAAGAGCGCCCTGCAGGAATACACGCAGGCCAATGGGCTGGATCTGCCCAGCTATGCGATCATCGCCCAGGAAGGCCCTGACCACAACCGCACGTTTACCGCACAGGTCAGCGTGATGGGCAAGGCGGTGGCGACCGGAACCGGCAACAGCAAGAAAGCAGCCGAACAGGCCGCTGCGAAGCGCGCACTGGAAGGGTATCGGAGCAAGGTATGAAGCTGCTGAAAAGGATTACCGATGCCGATATCCTTGGCGCTTCCGGCATATCCAAAGCAGCGCCGCGCCTGACAGCGCGTGCCATTGTCAGGAATCCTCATGGTCAATATGCTGTGATGTGTGCGCAGAAGTACGGCTTCTATTCCTTGCCCGGCGGTGGAATGGAACCCCACGAATCGCCCGAAACCGCCGTCAGGCGCGAAGTGCTGGAGGAAACCGGCTGCGAATGCATGACGGTGGAACCACTCGGCTACGTGGAAGAAAACCGTGCACATTTCGATCAAACACGGCTTTCCTTCTTTTTTGTTGTTGCTACGAATAGCGTTCAGCTGAATCCTCGTTTTACGGATGCGGAGCTGGAGGAAGGAACATCCGTAAACTGGTATTCGTGGGAGGAAGCATGGCACTTGATCGCTGACGCGGAATATCAGGCACCCAAATGGAAATTTCTGCAGGCCAGAGATATTGCAGCACTGGATGCGTACAGAAATGACTATCTGAAGTGAGGAAAGCCGAGGCTTGTGCTTGGAGCACCTCATCCGTCTGCTGCGCAGACTGATGAGGTGTTTCCCCTTCCTCACCCGTTCAACCCCCATCGAAGCCAACTCGCTCAAGCGAGCCGGAGACACTGGTGCTGCGCACAGCAAATGTACCGGTGCATTTGCTCACCACAGGTGTGCCTCCGGCGGTCTTAGATGCAGCCCTAAACATAACCATCAACCTTTGCGACCATAAAATGGTCGCAATCCGTGGTGCAGGGGCACTGCCCCTGCAAAAGGAGTTTACCAAATGCGTTTAACCAAACTGGAAATATACGGCTTTAAGTCGTTTGCCAAGCGTACGGAAATCATCTTTCCGCAGAACGTAACGGGCATTGTGGGCCCCAACGGCAGCGGCAAGAGCAACATCGGCGACGCCGTTCGCTGGGTGCTGGGCGAACAGAGCGCCAAGATGCTGCGCGGCCAGAGCATGGCCGACGTTATCTTTAACGGCACCGAAAAGCGCAAGGCGCTCAACTACTGTGAAGTAACGCTCACCTTTGACAACACCGATCATCAGCTGAATGTGGCATATGACGAGGTAAGCATCACCCGCCGCGTATACCGCAGCGGTGAGGGTGAATACCTGATGAACGGCTCCACCTGCCGTCTGCGCGACATCATCGACCTGTTCCGCGATACCGGCGTGGGCAAGGAAGGCTATTCCATCATCGGCCAGGGACGAATTGATGAAATTCTGAGCCAGCGCAGCGAGGATCGCCGCGTGGTCTTTGAAGAAGCCGCCGGCATCAGCCGCTTCCGCGCCCGTAAGGAGGAAGCGGAAGGCCGCCTGAAGCGTGCGGATGAAAATCTGGTGCGCGTGCTGGACGTGCTGGACGAACTGGAAAGCCACCTGACCCCGCTCAAAAAGCAGAGCGATGTCGCCAAAGAATATCTGACCCTGACCGAGACCCTGCGCGAGCTGGATGTGCGGCTGTACCTTGTGCGCTACGACCGCCTGCACGAGAAGGAAACTGCCGCTGAGCAGGCTCTGTTGCAGGTAAGCGATGCTGTTCGCGAAGCCGAACGCGTGCTGGCCGAAGCCACCGAACAGCGCACGGCAGGCGAAAATCAGCTGGAACAAATCCAGCAGGCGCTGAGCCAGGCGCATGACGCGCTTCTGCGCCAGAACGATGCGCTGCACGCCGCGCGTGAATCGCTGAGCGAGATCCGCAACCGTATCCAGAACGGTACAGATACGATTGAACGTCTGGACGGCGAAACCGAAAGCCTGCACGCCCGCCTGCGCCTGATCGAAGCCACCATGAACCAATCCGACGGCGGTCTGAGCGAAGCCGAAGCGCTGCTGAATCAGGCTCGTCAGGCATTGGAAGAACGCCGCACCGCCCATGCGCAGGCCACGGAAACTGCTCAGAAACTGGAATACGAGCTGACCGCCCACAAGGCGCACATGATGGACCGCATGAATCGCATGCAGAATGTGCGCACATCTCAGGCGCGTCAGAGCGCCATGCAGCAGCAGATGACCCTGCGCCGCGAAGATATCCTGCGCCAGCTTTCGCAGGAAGAAGAACGCGAGGAAGCGCTTAACACTTTGCTGGATGAAGCCAGAACCGCTCTGGAAAGCGATCAGGCCGCGCTGGATGAACTCAGGAGCGGCGCGGAGGCTTTTGAGCAGCGTACCAAACAGCTTCTGCAGGATATTCTGGCCCGTCAGAAGCAAATGCAGGAGGATTTGCAGTCCGCCCGTGCGCTGGACACCCGTCTGCGCACTCTCAAAGAACTGCAGGACGGCTACGAGGGCTACCAGTACTCCGTCAAGAATGCGCTGACCTATGCCAAACGCGCTCAGCTCAAGGGCGTGCACGATGTTGTGGCCATGCTGCTCTCCGTGCCCCGCGAGTACGAAACTGCCATGGACATGGCGCTTGGCGCAGGCATGCAGAACATTGTGACCGAAACCGAGCAGGACGCCAAAACCCTGATCGATTATCTGCGTAAAAACCGCCTTGGCCGCGCAACTTTCCTGCCGCTCAATACCATCAAGGGCCGCACGCTCAACGCCCGCGAGCGCGAAGTGCTCAAGATGAAGGGCTGCATCGGCGTGGCCAGCGAACTTTGCTCCTTTGATCCCATTTACAGGGACGTGATCGAAAACCTGCTGGGCCGCACCGTGGTTGCGCAGGATCTGGACAGCGGCATTGCCATCATGCGCGCCGGCGGACACGCCTTCCGCCTGGTCACTTTGCAGGGCGATGTGATGCACTCCGGCGGTTCCATGACCGGCGGCAGCATCCAGCAGAAGGCGCAGAACCTGCTGGGCCGCGAGCGTGAAATGAAGGAGCTGGCGGATCAGCTGAATGAGATCACTGCCCGCGCGCAGAAGGCGCAGAGCGATATTGCCGATATGGAAGCCGAACGCGCAGGTGAAAAGGAACGCCGCGAGGAAGCGCAGTTTGAGCTGCACCAGCAGGAAATCGCCGTGGTGCGCGACACCGAACGGCTCAAAACGGCTCAGGCGGATCTGGCCGCCCACGCCCAGCGTGTTAACCAGTATCAGATGGCGGTGGAACAGCTCGACGAAAGCCTTGCCGAAATTGCGCAGGAGCTGGAGCGCATCAACGCCCAGTCCAACGAGGACGAAACCGGCACCGAGGAATTGAACGCCCGCACCGAAGCGCTGGCCGTTCAGCTGGACAAGGCCCGCCGTGCCCGCGAAAACACGCAGGAAGCGCTTACCGGCGCCATGCTCACTTTGCAGAATGCCGAGTATGACGTGGACCGCATCCGCCGCGACAAGGAACGCATGAGCGGCGAAAGCGAGCGCTGCCGCGGAGAATTGGCCGCACTCACTGAAAAGCGCACGCAGGCGCAGCAGGATGTGCAAGAGGCGCAGCTGCAGCAGCAGACCGCCGAATCCATCATTGCCGCATGTGAAAATCACGTGGAAGAAGCGCGCCAGCATGTGGCCAACACTGAACTCAAGCGTGACGGCAAACAGAAGGAGCTGCGCGAAATTCAGGGCGAGATCGACGCCGCCCAGCATCTGGCCTCCCACGAAACCGACCGCATGCACCGTCAGGAAATGCAGCTGGGCCGCATCCGCGCCGATCTGACCAACCTGAACGACCGTCTGTGGAATACCTATGAACTGAGCTATGCCGGCGCTGTGGAGGCTTTTGCCGAATACGAGCAGCGCAGGCAGAGCGATGAACCGGGTCACGGTGAAACCCTCGCCGGCGAATTCAACGAGGCGGAAGCCGACCGCGACGCCCAGCGCATCCGCGACCGCATCCGCGCGATGGGCTCGGTCAATGTGGGCGCAATTGAAGAATACGCCCAGATGTACGAGCGCTTCCACCAGCTGAATGCCCAGAAGGAAGATTTGCAGAAGGCCAAAGCCGATCTGGAAAGCCTGATCGCCCAGCTGCTGGAACAGATGGAAACCGTGTTCGTCGGCCAGTTCAGCGCTTTGCAGGACTACTTTGCCGAAACCTTTGTGCGCCTCTTTGGCGGCGGTCACGGCGAGATCAGCCTGTCCGATCCCTCGGATCCGCTGAACTGCGGCATTGACATTATTGTTCAGCCTCCGGGAAAGAAACGTCAGCTTTTGAGCCTGTTCTCCGGCGGCGAGCGTGCGCTGACCGCCATTGCGCTGCTGTTCGCCATGCTCAAGCTCAAGCCCACGCCGTTCTGTATTCTGGACGAAATCGAAGCTGCGCTGGATGACGCGAACATCAGCTATTTCGCGGATTATCTGAAGGAATTCAGTGCAGATACGCAGTTCATTGTGGTTACGCACCGCAAGGGCACCATGGAACGCTGCGATACGCTGTTTGGCGTAGCCATGGAGGAACGCGGCGTGAGCAGCATGGTGAGTGTGAATCTGACGGATTACGAATAATTTCGTTGCCTTTTCATTCCGAAAGAACGACGGATGAATGAAGCATATTTGGTACGCAGCTCCTCCGTACCCTTCCCCTTGAGGGGAAGGTGTCAGGCCAAAGGCCTGACGGATGAGGTGGACGAACGGCAAGCTGCTTAAGGATTACGCATGGCATGCGTACCTTTGTTGGTTGAGCGGGCGAGCGGCCCGCTCCGCTAGGGCCAGAGAACCAGGGGGAACGTTGAGGTTCCCCCTAGGCGCTCTGGACTCTCTTACCCCCTCCCCCCCCAGGGGCTTCGGCCCCTGGACCCCGGGGTAGGAGCGACTTGGTAAGTTCCTTTGTTTGTTCGCCGGGAATGTTGGGGTTGCAGAGCGCAGAT
>JAFYQB010000085.1 GCA_017547285.1 Clostridia bacterium | reverse complement strand
GTCATGCAAAGGACAATACCTGTTCCGGCGCGAACGGGCGATTCATGAATCGCCCCTACAATGAAATGGGGGCTTGCTGCTCCCAGCCCGGGGTCCGGGGCCGCAGCCCCGGCGCTGGAAGGGGGCAAGGGAGTCCAGAGGGCCTCGGGGGAACCTCAACGTTCCCCCGGGTCCTTTGGCCCTAGCGGAGCGGGCCGCTTTGCCCGCTCAACAAACAAAGGTACGCGTACCATACGCAACCCTGAAGCTGCTTGCAGCGTCCCCACCTCATCAGTCAGCCTTACGGCTGACAGCTTCCCCTCAAGGGGAAGCGTGCGGAGGGGCTGCGTACCATACGCAACTCTAAAGCTGCTTGCAGCATCCCCACCTCATCCGCCAGGCCCGCGTCTATAAAAAAAGGATCCTGACATGCAATGCGATACTGCATATCAGGATCCTTCGTCATTTCATCCCTACGGATGACATCAGAAACATGTTTGCCTCGTTCACAGGCGGCGAAAGGGGACGCCTCCCCTGTTTACAGCTCTGCGATCTCCACCCAGCCTTCGCGCTGCATGGCGCGCTGACCGGCTTCAATAATGGAGATCACGCGCAGGGTGTTCTCATGAGGCACCGCAGGAACAGGGTCGCGGAAGAACGCCGCCATGGCTTTGGTGCAGTCCTCCCAGAAATTGGAGCCGACTTCAATGTGCTCGCCGGTTCCGTCCTGATAGCCGATGTTCATGCAGAAATTGCCGTTGGTGCGCCACACTGCCGCTTTGGCGCGCTGACCGCCGGCAAATTCCACCAGAACGGCGGGAAATTCAGGCGTGCCAATGCTCATTACGCGCACAGGCGCATCCGGAATGATGCTCACAATCGGCTCCAGCTGATGCACGGAGTACTGTGCAAACTCGCCGGGGCCCCAGCTGTCAATCATGCTGACAGACTTCCGGCGGGGCGCAGCGTATTCGGCAGCGTAGTACAGCGCAGAGGAGGAGTAGCACGGCGTGTTTCCATTTTCCGCCATGGCAAAGATCTGCTTTGCTTCTGCCAGCGTGGGCGCAAAGGTCTTGTCGATGTAGGTGGGCTTGCCGCTGGCCAGGGGCAGGCGGCACAATTCCACGTGCTTTTCGGGATTATCGGGAGAAAGCACCACCAGCACATCGCTCTTTTCGATGACCTCTTCCATGGAATCCAGCACCTGAACGCCGTATTTTTCGCCCCACTGTCTGCTGGTCAGGCCGTCCGGTTTATCAATCTGGCCCCAGGCATAGGCTACCTCGCAGCCTTCCGTCCACTGACGGAAGAACTGCGGGTAGTTGTTGGCATGCCATTCATCCAGATAGTAATCAATGAAGCCGATTTTGATCACTCAGGCTTCCTCCTCAAACGAAACCTCGCGGTGGGCGGCGGAAGAGTCATAAATGCCCTGCATGATGCGGGAGGTCTTGATGTTCACATCAATGTGGCTGGGCAGCTGTTCGCCGCCGCGCACGCAGCGCAGGAAGCCGTCGATCTCGTTCTGGAACATGTTGGTGTTCTTGAAATCATACTGGGTCTTGGTGAGCATGCCGTTTTCCGCGCCGTACTTGGTGAAGCCGCCGCCGTACTGCAGGCGGATACCGGCCTTGGTGCCCATAAAGTCGATGTAGGTTTCCTTTTCGCCAATGTTCTGGGCCCAGGCGCCGTGCACGGTGATCACGGGGCCGTCGGTGCGCACGATGGCGGCAACGGAGTCATCCACATCGTAGGTGCCGTTCAGGTCCTTGGTATTTTCGCTCCACATGTTGGTATAGGTATAGTTTTCCATGTCCTTGCCCAGCTTGCAGAAGGCTTCGCCGGAAACGGTCTTGGGCACGGGGTCGCCGGTGCAGTACATAACGATATCCAGATAGTGAACGCCCCAGTCGATCAGGGAGCCGCCGCCGGCAATGGCATTGGTGGTGAAGGCGCCGCCCAGACCGGGAATGGAGCGGTGGGCGCGGAAGGAAACATACACATGGTAGATCTCGCCCAGTTCGCCCGCATCGATGATCTGCTTGATCTTGTTGACGGAATCGTTGAAGCGGTTTACCACGCCGATGTTCAGGGTCTTGCCGGTTTCATGCTGCGCCTCCTGCATTTCCTTCGCCTGGGCGTAGGTGCGGGCGGCGGGCTTTTCGCACAGCACGTGCTTGCCGGCCTTCAGCGCGTCGATGGTAATGATGGAGTGCATCAGGTTGGGGGTGCAGACGGAAACGGCCTCGATCTCGGGATCGTTGAGCGCTTCGTGATAATCGGTGATGGGGGTGCCGCAGCCGTACTTTTCAACGGCAGCCTGTGCACGCTCGGGAATGATATCGCAGAAATACTTGATCTGGGCGTCCTTGTTGGCCATGTAGGAAGGAATATGGGCGCTGTTGGCGATGGCGCCGCAGCCGATGACCGCTACTTTGATGGGATCCATAATGATACAGTCCTCCTTATGAATATATATGCTGTTGAGCAGGAACAGGGATTACACACTGCATTCAGTATAGCACAAACGGGCTGAAAAGCGCAACCGGAAACACAGGTTTGTCAAAGCTTTGCCTGCAAATCTTGACACCTCTTTCCATGACATGCTATTCTTTTCTGTGTATGCGCTTTTTTGACATACACGCGCACGAAAACGCCTTCCGACTGCGTTTTATCTTTGTAAACACACCAAAGGAGCCTGATGATGAAAAGAGTTCTTTCGCTCATGCTTTGCCTGCTGATGCTTCTTCCCGCCGCGCCCGTGCAGGCCAAAACCGTGTCCGAATGGCTGGAGGGCTATGATACCGGCGAAATCTGGTTCGGCGAGGATTTCCACTACGATATCACCGACGAGGAAGCCTGCTGGGAGCTTCTGCAAAAGCCCATCACCGTGCTGGACGCGCACCAGACCGAAAAGATCTACCCGCGCGAAACCCCGGACGGCAAAAAGGTGAATACGGACAAGCTGGGCGGCTTCATCAACGGCGCAAGCGCCGCCGTGCACGTGCTCGGTCCGGACGAGGACGGCTGGACGCTGATCGAAGGAGTGGACTACTACAACCGCATCATCCGCGGCTATGTGCGCACCCGCATTCTCAAAACCGTTACGCCCAACGAAAAGTACGGCATTATCATCGACAAGCTCACCCAAAGGCTGTACGTGTTCATCGACGGAAAGCTGTGGGACAGCTGCCTCATTTCCACGGGACTTCCCAACGATGAGCAGCCCTACAACGAAACCGCTGCGGGCGAATACATGATCTGCTCCTGGGTGGGCGACTTTGATTCCGAAGGCATGATCTGCGCCACCGCCCTGCGCTTCAACGGCGGTGATATGATCCACGAAGTGCCTCACAAGATCGGCTACGACGGCAAAAAGATTTACGACCGCTGGGAGGCGCTTTTGGGCCAGAAGGCCAGCCACGGCTGCATCCGCACCCAGCGCATCGCCACCGAAAAGGGCCTCAACGCCCGCTGGCTGTGGGACAATCTGAAAAAAGGCACCAAGGTGCTCGTGTGGGATGACGGCGGCCGCAAAATGCCCTATCCCGAGGATGACCGCCAGCTGTTCTACAACCCGGAGGGCGGAAGCCTCTACCATGCCGACCGGATGTGTTCCACCGTGCGCGACAAGTACCTGCCCCTCAAGGCGTTCGCCTACGGAGAACTGGACAGCGGCGATTTCCTGCGCCTGAACGCCTGCACCAAGTGTCAGCCTGTGCGCCGCAAGAGCGCCATCGCGGCGGAAAACTTTGCCCGCGGCGTCATCACGCAGGAGGAGTTCGAGGCTGCCCTCACGCCCATTCCCTATCCGGCGGAAGATCTGCAGGTCTATTACAATCCCAACGGCGGCAAGTATTATCACTCCGAGGAGCGCTGCTCCAGCGTGAAGGAACGCTTCCTGCCGCTGACCGGCTTTGATTATGCCAAATTGGATACAGGAAACTTCGCTGATCTGAAACCCTGTCCCTACTGCGACAAGATCCCGCGCAAGGCGGAAATCTATCAGGCGAATCTGGACATGGGCATTTCCCCCGAAAAGCTTGCCGAGCTGGATCTGACCACGCCCGCCTCCGCCCCCATGGAAGAGGCCGAGCCGGAAGAAACCGTTACTGTGACCGAGGCCGACCCCAGGGATGTGGAGGTCAGCATTACCATCAGGAATTAAGGAGATACGCATGAAACAGCTTCTGTGCATCCTTTTGTGCGCGCTGCTCGCGCTTGCGCCCGCCGCATCCCTTGCCGACAAGAACAAGGACAATCTGCCCATCGGCGATCTGGCCGGATTCGAGGGCGGCAGCAACTGGTTCGGCGAGGATTTTCACTACGACATCACCAATGAGGAAGCCTGCTGGGAGCTTTTGCAAAAGCCCATTACCGTTTTGGCCGCTGAGGAGAAGGAAGCCATTTATCCGCTGGATGCGCCGAACGGCGAACCGGTGCTCAACCAGTGGCAGGGCGGCTTCATCAACGGCGCGACCGCCGCCGTGCATGTGCTGGGCGAGGATGAAAACGGCTGGACGCTGATCGAAGGCCTGGATTACTACGACCGCGTCATCCGCGGCTATGTGAAAACCCGCCTGCTCAAGACCGTTACCCCCAACGACAAGTACGGCATCATCATCGACAAGCTGACCCAGAAGCTGCACCTGTTTGTGGATGGCAAGCTGTGGTCCACGGTGTCGGTATCCACGGGTCTGGCCAACCAGAAGCAGCCCTACAACGAAACCGCTACCGGCGAATACCTGATCGGCAACTGGGTGGGCGGTTTTGATTCCGAGGGTATGTACTGTGAAATGGGCATCCGCTTCAACGGCGGCGACCTTTTGCACAAAGTGCCCTACACCACCTACAAGGACGGTACCAAGGACTTTTCCAAGTACGGCAAGCTGCTGGGCCGCAAGGCCAGCCACGGCTGCGTACGCGTAATGCACACCGCCAACGAGCAGGGGCTGAACATTTCCTGGCTGTGGGATAACCTGAAGCGCAACACCAAAGTGCTTGTCTGGGATGACGACGGCCGCGTAACGCCTTATCCGGCAGATGATCTGGAACTGTACTACAACCCCAACGGCGGCAGCAGCTATCACGAATACGCCACCTGCCGCAGCGTGCGCGACAAGTTTCTGCCGCTCACGGCGTTCAACTATTCCGAGCTGGACAGCGGAAACTTTGCCAGGCTGGACCCCTGCCCCTACTGCATTCCGGCACAGCGCAAAACGGTGATTGATGAAATCAATCAGGAACGCATCGATGTGGGTGTGATGCTCAAAAATCCGGTTTATACGGGCGATACGTCCATGTATACCGCCCCACAGGAAGAAGAGGAGATCGAGGTCTCTATTGTCATCCGGTAAACAGCAAAAAGGATCCTGCGCGGCGGCAGAAACCACCCGCGCAGGATCCTTCTATGTTTATTGAACACAAATTACGGCACAGCCGGTTCCTCGGCGGCCAGCGCAACCATGGCCTCCTGCATGGCGGCGATTTCCGTTGTCATGGCGGCCACCTGCGCTTCCAGACCGGCCTTCTCGGCTTCGGCCCTGGCGAGGGCTTCCTCTGCAGCAGCCTTCTGCGCCGTCAAATCTTCGCCTTCCTTTTCAAGGGCGGCAATGGCAGCTTCCTGCGCGTTGGCTGCTTCGGCGGCTTCGGCAGTCAGCTTTTCAACTTCGGCAGCTTTGGCTTCCAGCGCAGCAACCGCTTCGGTCAGCTGTTCGGCGGTTTTGGCCTTCTGGTCTTCCAGTTCGGCCAGACTGGCCTTCTGGGCGGCGATGGTCGCATCCGCGTCTTCCTTCAGCGCAGCCTGCTCGGCAGCAGCGGTTTCCAGCTGGGTCTTCAGCTCGGCAATGGCAGCTTCCGCTTCAGCCAGTTTGGCTTCCAGCTCTGCCTTTTCAGCAGCCAGCGCATCCGCACCGGCCTGCGCCTCCGCCAGTTTGGCTTCCAGTTCCTTGCCGGCTGCTTCGGCCGCGGCAAGGTTGGCTATCAGTTCTTCCTTTTCGATTTTCAGCAGAGCAATGGCCTCTTCCTGCGCCTTGGCGGCAGCAGCGGCAGTTGCCAGATCCGCCGTCAGGGCTTCAGCCTCGCTGGTTTTGGCAGCCAGATCTGCCGTCAGGGTTTCAGCCTCGGTGGTTTTGGCAGCCAGATCCGCCGTCAGGGTTTCAGCCTCGGCGGTTTTGGCGGCCAAATCGGCGGTCAGGGTTTCGGCTTCCGCGGTTTTGGCTTCCAGATCGGCCTTTACGGCAGCGGCGTCCTCTTCCAGTTTGGCAGCGGAGGCGGTCAGCTCTTCAATTTTGGCGTTCAGAGCGGCATTCTCTTCAAGTGCGGCATTCCTGCCGCTGAATCCAATGGCAGCAAGCACCACTGCGGCGACAAGAAGAACGCAGATGATGTTCTTAACAAGTTTGATGTTGGTCTGCGGGGCCACGGGTTTGGTTTCAGCCATGAGCGACAACCTCCTGTTCCTTTTTTTCCAAGTTTGATTTATTATACCATATGCAATGACAATAGAAAAGATGCAAATTGATTTTCTGGCGGTTTTTCCACCAAAACACAAATGGCGTTAAAACAGCTTGACGGTTTATGGGACGGAAGATATAATAATGTTTGCTTTTCCCAAAATGATGCTGATACAAAGGAGGGATGACCGTGCGCAAAATGCTGTATGCCGTGCTTTTGACCGGCCTTTTGGTGCTGATGCTGAGCGCGCTGGTCGTTACCCCTGAAACCGCGGAAGCGCCCGTTGCGGTGGATCTGTCTGCCGATTTTCATGCGGTGTTCCGCCCCGTGGTATCCGCCATTCTGCCGGATGCCGCAGACATTCCCTCAAACCGCATCCCTGCCAGCGCAGCGATTGGCCTGCTGCCTGTGTTTTTGCTTTGCGCCGCGCCCCTTTCCGCTTTGCGCGACGCCAATGGACGTGTGCTTTCCGCTGTCCGGTATGAGAACAGCGTTTATCAATTATTCAGACCTGAGGTGGCGGGCGGCTGAGTGGAGGAAAAGCCGCTTCATCACTTTGTGTTCCCAAAAATCAATATCAAACGGAAGGATGGTTGACAACATATGAAGGTCAACAATCGCCGCGGCGTAAAGCTGAACAAGCGGTCTGCATCGATCGCTGCGCTTTGCGTTGCGCTGGTACTCACCCTGGCCGTAGGCTTTCTGGGCCTGAACGGCACGTGGCTGGACAGCCGCGGTCTCTACAAGCTGCTGCCCTGGCTTCCCACTGCGAATGTGGAAAACTGGCCGCAGGCCATCTCTCTGGGCCTTGACCTCAAGGGCGGCGTGTACGTAGAGTACGAAGCCACCATGAGCGAGGAAATGAAAGCCGAGGGCTTCGAGTTCGGCCAGCTGCTGGACTCCACCATGGGCGTTATCTCCAAGCGTCTGAGCGAAAAGGGCTATCCTGAAGCCACTGTGAGCCAGCTGGGTTCCAGCGGCATCCGCGTGGAAATCCCCTCTGTAACCGACCCCGCCGCAGTGCTGGACCTGATCGGTTCCCCCGCCAAGCTGGAGTTCTCCGGCCCCGACGGCGTGGTGTTCATGGAAGGCCGTCACCTGCAGGCTGCTACCCCCACTGTGGATGACAACTATCAGCCCGCCATCAGCTTCAAGCTGACCAGCGAGGGCGGCAAGCTCTTCGGCGACAAGACCGCCGAGTGCATCGGCCAGGCCATCACCATCACCCTGGACGGCGAAGTGCTCATGAGCCCCACCGTCAACGAGGCCATCTACGGCGGTCAGGTGCTGGTCACCGGTTCCTTCACTGCTGAGGAAGCCGAGAACATTTCCCTCATGCTGCAGAGCGGCGCGCTGCCGCTTGACCTGCGTCAGGACAAGCTGGATACCATCTCCGCCACCCTGGGCGTGGATGCCCTGGCCACCAGCGTGAAGGCTGCCGTTATCGGCATTCTGCTGGTCATGCTGATCATGATCGTGCGCTATCGCATGAGCGGCATTGTCGCCAGCTGGGCGCTGTGCGTGTACATCATTCTGGTGTTCCTGTTCCTGGCCATCGTGCCCGGCGTGCAGCTCACCCTGCCCGGCATTGCAGGTATCATCCTTGGCATCGGCATGGCGGTTGACGCCAACGTTGTCATCTTCGAACGCGTGAAGGAGGAGGTCATCACCGGCCGTCCCATGATCCACGCCGTTCGCATCGGCTTCAAGAACGCGCTGAGCGCCATCATCGACGCCAACGTGACCACCATCATTGCCGCCGTGGTGCTGCTGGCCTTTGGTACGGGTTCCGTGCAGGGCTTTGCCACCACGCTGCTCATCGGCGTAGTCACCTCCATGATCTCCGCCATTCTGGTCACCCGTTTCCTGCTCACCCGCTTTGTGCGCGTGTTTGACAATCCCAAGCTCTATGTGGCTGTGAAGGAGGCGAAGTAATCATGAAGATTCAGAATCGCGCCCGTATCTGCCTGTGCGTTTCCGCCGCCATTATGGCCATCGCGCTCATCATGAGCCTGTGCGGCTTCGGCATCAACTACGGCATCGACTTTGCCGGCGGTCTGAACATTCAGTACAACATGGGTTCTGCCTTTGAGCAGGCCGATGTGGAGACCGCCCTCAAGAACCAGGGCATCAGCGAGTATGCCATTTCCACCTCCGGCGAGGCCGGCAGCATTGTGCAGATCCGCGTGCCCACTCTGAGCGACGAGGCCGAGATCCAGAACCTGCAGAACGGTCTGGAAGCCGAACTGAGCGCCAAGTACACCGCCATGGACACCGCTACCGCCACCGCCAGCTACGTTGGCCCCATCGCCGGCAAGGTGCTGGTGCGCAACGCCATCCTGAGCGTGGTGCTGGCCGCTGCTCTGATGCTGGTGTACATCGCAATCCGCTTTGACCTGGCCAGCGGTCTGGCTGCTGTGATCGGTCTGGTGCATGACGTGCTGATCATGCTCAGCTTCATGGTCATCCTGCGCAGCTTTGTGCAGATGAACTCCTCCTTCATCGCCGCCATGCTCACCATTGTCGGCTACTCCATCAACAACACCATCGTCATCTTCGACCGCATCCGCGAGAACAAGAAGAAGACCCCCGAGACCGACCGTACTGCGATCGCCGCCGCTTCCGTGAAGGAATGCCTGGGCCGCACCATCAACACCACGCTGACCACGCTGGTAACCATCGTGGCGCTCTACGTGCTGGGTGTGGACACCATCCGCGAGTTCAGCCTGCCCATCATCGTGGGCATCCTGTCCGGCGTGTACAGCGCCAACATGATCAACGGCTACGTCTGGGCCGCTCTGGAAGAAAAGCTCGCCAAGAAGGCCAAGTAAATCGGGAAGCCGCAAGCCTCCCGTCACCGCCATCCTTAACGGATGGCGGTTTATTTTTATCTCTTTCTTTACTTGCCCCATTTGCCGACTTTTGGTATAATGTTCGGGCGTTCCTGCATACCAATGATTCATGCAAAGGAGGCGGTTTTCAATATGACCGCATGGCTGATTCGCAAATTTGTTCCGAACGCAGCCCATACAGAGGATCCTGAGGTACGCGCGGCCTACGGCACGCTGGCGTCCATTGTGGGCATTCTGGTCAATCTGCTTTTGGCAGGCAGCAAGTTTATGATGGGCATCCTGAGCGGCTCTCTGGCCATCACGGCGGACGCTGCCAACAACCTGTCCGATGCTGCGGGCAGCGTGGTCACGCTCATCAGCGTTCGTCTGGCGCGCAAGCCGGTGGATCTGGACCATCCCTTCGGCCACGGCCGCATGGAATACCTGGGTTCTCTGGCCGTGGGCGTGCTGATCGTGGTGATGGGCGTAACGCTTCTGCGCGACGCAGTCCTTTCCATCCTCCACCCTGAGGCTTTGACCATTTCCTGGGTCGTGATCGCGGTGCTGGCGCTGTCGGTTCTGGGCAAGGGCTGGCTGTACCTGTTTTACAAAAAGACCGGCGGCGATACCAAAAACAGCACGCTGCTGGCTGCCGCGCAGGACAGCCGCGGCGACATGCTGGCCACCGGCGCGGTGCTGGTCAGTCTTGGCGTGAATGCGATTTTCCACCTGAGCATTGACGGCTGGATCGGCCTGGTGGTGGCGTTCATCGTCCTCAAGGCGGGCTGGGGCGTGTGCTCCGAAACCGTCAACAGCCTGCTGGGCGGACGGCCTGATCCCGAAAAAATCGAACAGCTCAAGGCGCTGCTGCTGGCCCGCGAAGGCATTCTGGGCCTGCACGATCTGGTGCTGCACGATTACGGCCCCGGCCGCTGCTTTGCCAGCGTGCACGCCGAGGTGGATGCCGGCGGCAACATTCTGGACATCCACGAGATGATCGACGACGCCGAGCGCGAGGTGGGCACCATCATGAAAATGCCCATCTGCATCCACATGGATCCCATCGTAACCGGCAACGAGGAAGCCAACCGCGTGCGCGACCTGCTGAGCCATTTCCTGACCGCGCTGGACCCCGCCATCAGCATGCACGATTTCCGCATGGTGCCGGGCGAAAGCCACACCAATCTGATCTTCGACTGCGTGCTGCCGGTCGGCTACCAGCAGAAGGAAATGGTGCTCAATGCGCTCAACGCGCACGCCCGCGCCATCGACCCCACCTTCCGCCTTGTGGTGATGTTTGACACCGACTATACCTGATGCAAGAAAAACGCCCTCCTTTGCGTTGATTTACTGAAAAAACGCAAAGGAGGGTTTTTGTGTGTTGAAATTCAGGTTTTTCCGGCGCGCGGCCGCGCTGATAATGGTATTGGTTCTGGGCCTTTCCTGCGCCCATGCGCAGTCCGCGCTGAATGTGCTTTTGATTGGCGTGGATGATGACGGCGGCACAGGCCGGAGCGATACCATGCTGCTCCTGCGCGCCGATCCTGTGCGCAATGAAGTGCGGATGGTCTCTTTTTTAAGAGACCTGTATGTGCATCTGAACGGGATCGGCTGCACGCGGCTGAACGCAGCCTATGTACACGGCGGCGAAGGCCTGCTGCGAAAGACGCTGGCTGATCAGTTCGGGGTGGAGATTCACCGCACCGTGACCGTGCATTTTGACCTTCTGGAACGGCTGGTGGATGAACTGGGCGGCATTGAGCTGGAACTTACCGAAGCGGAACGCCGCCATCTGAACGCGCTTCTGGAGGACAACGGCGAGGCCTGCCTGCTGCCCGAAGCGGGATGGCAGCGGCTGAACGGCAAACAAACGCTGTGCTTCAGCCGCATCCGAAAGCTGGACAGCGATTTTCAGCGAACCTCGCGCCAGCAGGCGGTAATCGCCGCCATGATCCGTCAGGCGTCCTCCCTGAGCCGCTGGCAGCTTCTGCGCATGGCGCTCACGTATCTGCCGCAGCTGCAAACGGATCTGACCATTGCGGATGTGGCCGGGCTGCTGCCGATGGTGATTCAGTCTGATAAACTGGTCTTTCACACCGCACAGGTGCCGTTTGAGGGTACGTACCGGGATGAAACAATCAGCGGGATGATGGTGCTTGCGCCGGATTTGGAGAAAAACCGGGAGATGTTGGAAGCATTTTTGAATGGGGCGGAATGATGAAAAGGATCCTGCGAAGCGTTTGGGTGCCGCTTCGCAGGATCCTTCGTCATTTCATTCCTCAGGATGACAGGCGTGGGGAGAAGACAGCGGACGGATGCACCGCAACGTTTTTGGCTTCCCCTCGAGGGGAAGCTGTCACCGAAGGTGACTGATGAGGTGAAACCGCTCCTTCCTTATTCCAGATTCAACTGCCCCGCCTGCACAGTCAGTCCGTCCTCCCCGGCATCCACCACCACGCGCTGGCCGGGCAGGATTTCCGCCGCCACGATTTTGCGGGCGAGCATGGTTTCCAGCTGGCTCTGCATATAGCGCTTCAGCGGGCGCGCGCCGTACACGGGATCGAAGCCTGCGTCAGCAATGGCATCCACCGCCGCGTCGGTGAGTTCCAGGGTGATATCACGCTGTGCCAGACGCTTGCTCAGCGTACCGGCCAGCAGATGAACGATCTGTCTGATCTCCGCCTTTTCCAGCGGCTTGTAGAACACGATTTCGTCAATGCGGTTCAGGAATTCGGGACGGAACTGGCTGCGCAGAAGCTGCATGACGCTGCTGCGCGCCTGTTCGGTGATCTGCCCGTTTTCGATGCCGTCCAGCAGATACTGACTGCCAAGGTTGGAAGTCATGATGATGATGGCATTCTTGAAATCCACCGTTCGGCCCTGCGAATCGGTAATGCGGCCGTCGTCAAGCACCTGCAAAAGAATGTTGAACACATCCGGGTGCGCCTTTTCGATCTCGTCCAGAAGCACCACACAGTAGGGCTTGCGGCGCACGGCCTCGGTCAGCTGACCGCCCTCTTCATAGCCCACGTATCCCGGAGGCGCTCCGACCAGACGGCTCACGGCGAACTTCTCCATATATTCGCTCATATCAATGCGCACCATGTTCTTTTCATCATCGAACAGGTTCTGCGCCAGCGCCTTGGCCAGTTCGGTCTTGCCCACGCCCGTGGGGCCCAGGAACAGGAAGCTGCCGATGGGGCGGTTTTCATCCGCAATGCCTGCGCGGGAACGCAGAATGGCTTCGGATACCTTCTGCACGGCTTCGTCCTGGCCCACCACGCGGCGGTGCAGTTCATCGGGCAAATGGAGGAGTTTTTCGCGCTCGCCCTCCTGAAGGCGGGTCACGGGTACGCCCGTCCAGCGGCTCACGATGCGGGCGATCTCATCATCCGTCACTTTGTCGCGAAGCAGCGTGGCCTCCTTCTGGTCGGCAGTTGCTTCTTCGGCTGCCAGCTGGCTTTGCAGCTGGGGCAGACGGCCGTACTTGAGTTCGGCAGCCTTGCCCAGATCATAGGCGCGTTCGGCCTTCTCGATTTCGGCGTTCACCTGCTCGATCTCTTCGCGCAGCTTCTGCACCTTGGAAATGGCGGATTTTTCATTCTCCCAGCGGGCTTTCATGGCGTTGAACTGCTCGCGCTGGTGCGCCAGTTCCTCTTCCAGCGTTTCCAGCCTGCGGCGGCTGCCCTCGTCTGTTTCCTTCTGCAGTGCGGCCTGTTCAATCTCCAGCTGCATGATTCTGCGGCTTACACCGTCCAGTTCGGCGGGCATGGAGTCGATCTCGGTGCGGATCATGGCGCAGGCTTCATCCACCAGGTCGATGGCCTTGTCTGGCAGGAATCGGTCGGTGATGTAGCGATTGGAAAGGGTGGCGGCGGCAATCAGCGCGCCGTCGGTGATCTTTAC
>JAFYQB010000084.1 GCA_017547285.1 Clostridia bacterium | reverse complement strand
GATCGGCGTTAAGTACACTTTTCCCAACTATTATCAAATGTACCAGATCAAGCAGCTGCGCGGCGGCAACATCAACGTCATCAACGGCCCGGATGAAACCCTGCTGGCCGGCCTTTCCATGGGCGCGGACGGCGGCATCGGTTCCACCTACAATCTGATGGCAGGCTGGTTTGTGCAGCTTTATAATGCGTTCTGCGCCAATGATGTGGCTGCCGCATCCGCCATGCAGCAAAAGATCAACCGCGTGATCGGCGTATGCATCCGCTACGGGGTTGTGCCTTCTGTCAAACTGTGTTTGCAGGAGATGGGCTTTGACGCAGGCTGTGCAGCCGCTCCCGGCAGGCGCTATACCGAACAGGAAAAGTACGAGATCATTACGGCCTTCCGCGAGGCAGGGCTGTTTGACGAATAAAAAGGAGAGATACTTATGAAATTCACAACGTTCAACATCCGTACCGACAAAAATCAGGACGGCAACAACAGCTTCTGCTACCGCAAGCCGCTGGTTCTGCGTACCATTGCAGAACAGCAGCCCGATATCATCTGCTTCCAGGAAGTGCTGCCCCATGTGGCCGACTGGCTGCGCGAAAACCTGAACGGCTATACCACCGTTGGCTGCGGCCGCAACCGCGGCTGCATGCTGGGTGATGAGCAGCTGACCGTTGCTTTCCGCGCCGACAAGTACAACCTGGTGGAGATGAACACCTTCTGGATGTCTCCCACTCCCTATGTGCCCGGCTCCCGCTTTGAGGAGCAGAGCTCCTGCCCCCGCGTGGTCACGGAAGTGCTGCTGTTTGAAAAGGCTGCCGAGCAGGTTGTTCGTGTGCTGAACGTGCATCTGGATCACCACGGCGCGGGCGCCCGCCGCTTGGGCCTGAAGCAGGCGCTTGAGCATATCGACAGCCACGAACTCTTCCCCAATGCCACAACCATCATTGCCGGCGACTTTAACGACGAGCCCGATTCCGTGATGTTTGATGCCTTCAAAGATCATCCCGGCTATGTGAATGTGACCGAGAACGTTGGCCGCACCTTCCACGGTTTCGGCAAGTGCCCGGATGAAGCCGGCTCGATCCAGATCGACTACATCTGGGTGCGCGGCAATCTGAAGTGCACCAACGTGGAAAAGTGGACGCTCGAAGAAAACGGCGTGTACCTGTCCGATCACTATCCCATCTGCGTTGATTTGGAGTGGGAAAACAAATAATGTTCGTCTTTTGCCGTGGCTGCGCAGTCATTTTCTGCCATGCCACGGCAATTTTTGATTGAAAAAGGACATTTGTCCTTGCTGAAACCGAACAAACTGTGTTATACCTATCATGCTGCCGGAAAGCAGCTGTAAGTCCATCAATATGAGAGGAGACTTTCAACCATGTCCAGAATTGCCGATATCAACCTCAAGGAAGAGGGACATCAGAGAATTGAATGGGTCGCCCAGCACATGCCCGTGCTCAACGCCATCGGCGACCGTTTTGAAAAGGAAAAGCCCTTTGCCGGTCTGAAGATCGCGCTGTCCATCCATCTGGAAGCCAAGACCGCATGGCTGGTCAAGACCCTGGCCCGCGGCGGCGCGGAAATGCATGTTTCCGGCTCCAACGCTTTCTCCACCAACGACAGCGTCTGCGCCGCACTGGTGGATGACGGCATCACCGTCAACGCCATTCACGGCTCCGATCCCGAACTGACAGTGGAACTGTGGAAGGAAACCGTTTCCTGCCATCCCGACATTGTGATCGACGACGGCTCCGACCTGATCAACCTGCTTTTGCACGAGTGCAAGGAATACGCCGACCGCTGCATGGGCGGCTGCGAGGAAACCACTTCCGGCGTGCAGCGTCTGTACGCGTGGGAGCGCAGCGGCGAGCTGGCCTTCCCCTGCATGGCGGTAAACGACGCCTGCTGCAAGCACTATTTTGATAACACCTACGGCACCGGCCAGAGCGTTTGGGATGCCATCATGCGCACCACCAACCTGCAGATGAACGGCAAGACCGTGGTTGTGGCCGGTTACGGCTACTGCGGCAAGGGCATTGCTGCCATCGCCCGCGGCCTGAACGCGCAGGTCATCGTGACCGAGATCGATCCCATCAAGTCCATTCTGGCTGTGATGGACGGCTACCGCGCCATGTCCATGGACGAGGCTGCCAAGCTGGGCGATGTGTTCATCACCGCCACCTCCTGCTGCGATGTTATCCGCCCCGAGCACTTCGCCGTGATGAAGGACGGCGCGATCGTGGCCAATGCCGGTCACTTCAATATTGAGATCGATGTGGAAGGTCTGGCCAAGATGGCTGTTTCCCGCAAGGAAATGCGCAAGAACCTGTACGGCTACCGCATGCCCGACGGCCGTCTGATCTGCACCATGGCTGATGCTGCCATTGCCAACATCGCCGCTGCTGACGGCCATCCCGTGGAGATCATGGATATGAGCTTTGCCATGCAGGCCATCGCTGCCGAGTACATTCTCAAGAACCACAAGAACCTTGAGAACAAGGTGTACAACATTCCCGAGGAGCAGGACCGTTATGTGGCTGAACTCAAGCTCAAGTCCTTCGGCGGCAGCTTTGATACCCTCAACGAAAAGCAGAAGGCTTATATGGCGGGTCACTGATCAACGTACTTATGCGCCAACAGGCGTATAAATAAAATTCAAAGGAGAAGATATCATGAAGCGCTTCACCAAAGTTACCAGCCTCATCATGGCTCTGATCCTGCTGCTGTGCAGCATGAGCTTTGCCGTGGCCGAGACCACCGAAGAATCCGAAATGCGCATTGTGTGCATGGCTCCCTCCATGGTTGAGTGTGTGTACGCTCTGGGCCTGGGCGACAAGATCGTCGGCTGGTCCGCTTACACCGACTACCCCGTAGCTGCCACCACCAGCGGCGGCTATCAGCCCTACCAGTTCTACTATGACACCGACACCCAGGATTTCGACGTTGAGTACGAACTGGGCAAGAAGCCTGGCGCTGACGGCGAATACAAGGAAGTAGCCGTTGTGTCCAAGTTCTATGATTACAACGCCGCCATTCTGGAAGGCCTGAACCCCACCATCGTTCTGTGCGAAGGTTCCGACCAGGCTACCTGGGTGGAAGATCTGAACGCCAAGGGCTATCCCACCTACTGCTGGGTGCCCGAAAGCATCGACGAGATCTACAACATGATGATCGAAATGGGCGAGCTGCTGGGCGTGAAGGAAGTGGCTGAGGAACTGGTTGCCGGCTACTATGCCCGCATCGAAGAGATCAAGGCCATCACCAAGGACCTGACCCAGATCCGCACCTACTTCGAGATCGCTCACCAGTCCGACTACGGCGAGTGGGGCAAGTACGGCCCCTACACCGAGGGCGGCAACACTCCCTTTGACCAGATGATCCAGATCGCCGGCGGCGTGAACATCTTCAACGACGGCGAAGGCTACATTAACCTGTATGACAGCTACGGCGAGGAAGCCTTTGCCGAGATCTCCAAGCGCGATCCTCAGGTCATCCTGAGCCCCTACTGGCCCGGCGCTTATGATTTCGAGGTGACCAGCCTGTACGAGATCATGACCCGTCCCACCTTCGAGCAGACCCAGGCTGTGCAGACCGGCCGCGTGGCTTACTACGATTCCAGCCTGATGAAGCGCTTCGGCCCCCGCACCATCAAGGCCATCGAGAAGCTGGCTTACCTGCTGCATCCCTACTACTTCCAGAACCCCGAGAACAGCGTTTCTCCCTGGGAACTGGGCAAGATCGACGTTGCCGAGAACTTCCCCGCTCCCCTGAACTGATTTTGGTTCATACGTCCTCTGCGCCTTTTGGCGCAGGGGACTTTTTTCGTGGTTGAAAAAAGCCGTTTTTTACGGTATGATAATAGCCAGAGACATTTGAAACAAAGGAGTCATTTTATGCAGCACAGCGGCGCTTCTTTTCTGCACACCATTCCGCAGGAGTTCCTGAATGATGCGGTTGTACTGCATTTTGAGCCGGGCGAATACATCAAGCGCGCGGGGGATGACTTCGATCGTTTCTGCATTCTTCAAAAAGGTAGCTGCAAATTGGTGTATGAAGCGGAAAATACCTCGCTGATTATCGACCTGTACCATGAGGGAGATTTTTTCGGCGAGATGGAAGCCATCGGCATGCAGACCACCGACCGCAGTCTGATCGCACTTACCGACTGCCAGGTGCTTTGCTTTACCAAAGAACAGTTCCGGCATATGTGGTCCACCTGCAGCGACATGTCCATGTACATCTTTACGGTGCATTGCGAACGCCTGATGCGATCCGGCAACGACAAGATCGATTCCGAGTGCATGTTCCTGCGCGAAAAGGTGTTCCGCCTGATCCAGCAGAATCTGAATGAGCAGAACTATTTTCTGTATACAAAGGATATTCTGGCTGAAATGGCCGGCGTATCCATGCGCAGCCTGAACCGCAGCCTGTCGGAGCTCAAACAGCTGCGTTTGATTTCTATCTCTTCGGGCGCGATTCGTCTTCAAATTTGATAAGCGGGCGTAAGGAGAGAAAAGTGTGAGTAAAAGGAAGGGGATCGTTTTGATCATCCTTGCGATCGTACTGATTGTTAGCATTACGGCGCTGTATCTGGCAGCCAGGTCTGTTTACGGCAGCCGGTTTAACATCCGCTGCACCACCAGCAAAAAGGATGCGTTCGATATCGCCTCGTTTGAAACCTTGAAGCGCGAACGCTATACTTTTCCAACCAAACAGGGTCATCAGCTGATAGGTTATCTGTATGAGCACAATGATCCGGCTCAGCCAGAAAAGGGCGTTATTGTGTTTGCCCACGGTTTTGGCGCTGGCGGTCAGAACGGCTATATGGACAGCTTTGATTACCTGACCAAACAGGGCTACTACGTTTTTGCCTATGACGCAACGGCGAATGACGAAAGCGAGGGCGCGGTTGTAGGCGGGCTGCCTCAGGGATATATCGATCTGGATTATGCGATTGGATGCGTGTACGGCATTGAAAAAGTGAAAGACCTTCCGCTGATGCTGATGGGATATAGCTGGGGTGCGCTTTCGGTTACGAATGTTCTGAACTTCCGCCCGGAGGTCAAAGCGGTGGTTTCGCTGGCGGGCTGCAACCGATCTATGGACCTGATTGAATACCATGGCTGCAAAATGGTGGGTAAAGCTGCCAAATTTCTGATTCCTTTTGCATGGATGCATGAGTATCTGAAATACGGCAAGTATGCCTGCAGCACAGCCATGAAAGGCTTTGCCAACAGCGACTGTCGGGTGATGATTGTACACGGTGCGCTTGATCAAACGGTGCCGAGCGAATACGGTTACGATGCCTATTACAAAAAATACAGCTCAGACGAACGGTTTGTTTTCAAAAAATACAAGTACCGCGACCACGATCTTCTGCGGGAAAACCGCGGCAAACGCTATCTGGATCTGGAACTGATGGGTGAAATTGCAGCGTTTTTCGATCAAAGCCTGACAAAATAACCAATCAAAAAACGGCCTGCAGTGAGGGTGATGGAAAGGATGGAGTTATCCTGCGCTTGCCATCATGCAAACAACGAAACCGCACGCCTTGAGTGGCTTGCGGTTTTGTGTACTGCTGTAATAGAATGAAAGCGATAAACTAGAATTTGCAGGTATGTGTGTTATGGATGTAATTACTCATTATGATTTATTAGTGGATGAAAATAACGACCCTTTTCGTGACCCGCCTCCACTACAAGAATATATGAACGGATGGGATGGAGAACTGTTTTTAGAATCATTAGAACTTTCCAATAATAAAAATGTTCTTGAAATTGGTATAGGAACAGGAAGAATTGCTGTAAAGGTTGCTCCATACTGTATGAAATTAACAGGAATAGATATTTCGCCCAAGACCATAGAACGAGCAAGAGAAAACCTAAAAGATTATTCTAACATTTGCTTTGTTTGTGGTGATTTTAACGAATACGGTTTTGTTGAAACCTTTGATGTAATTTACTCATCGCTTACAATGATGCATTTTAAGGATAAAAAACAAGTCATATTAAAAGTTGCCGCATTGTTAAATGATGGTGGTATTTTTTGTTTATCTATTGACAAAAATCAAAGCGAGTACATTGATATGGGAACTCGCAAAGTTAAAATATACCCTGATACACCTGACAACATTATTTCTCTTATAGATGCATCGTCTATGAATGTTGCAAATGTTTTTGAAACAGACAATGCATATATCATTGTTAGCAACAAATAATCAAACAAATTCTAATTTGTCGAGCAGACGAAACCACACGTCCCCACCATTTCAGAGGGCGCAATGATATGCACGATATCCGTGCATTGCGTTTAGACAACCCCATAAGCAAATGAGCATCCGGAGTATTTTATCGGATGCTCATTGTTTTGTTGTGGGATCAATTCATCCTTAACAATCCTCCCACCAACAGGTCGTTTTTCGTTGGTTATCCGCGAAGATTGTCGTAGCACGCCTTGAGCAGCTTGCCGGTGGGATCGCAGCTGTGCTCCCAGTACATCAGACCCAGCAGGCCGTTGTCCAGAATGTATTGGCACTTGGCCTTGATGGATTCTTCATCGTCGTAGCTGATGAAATCCTTGCCGTCAAACAGGTAAGGCGCTTTGGCGTGGTCATCCCAGTAACGGACAAAGCCGTTCTTGTTGATATAGTTTTCTTCCAGATCGGAATAGCGGGGACCGTAACCGCCCAGCGTTTCGGTAGGCTGCAAAAGGCCGTTGTTTTCAGCCTTTACGCCCTGCCATTTGCGGGAATAGAAGGCAGCGCCCAGAACGATCTTTTCCATGGGTACGCCCGCGTTATGGAACAGCTTGGTGCAGTAATCGGCGTTGCCTTCAGGGTAGGAATTTTCCAGCGCGTACAGGCTGGTGTGATGGCGGGTTACTTTGTACTCCCAGTTCAGATCGTAGGTCATCAGCTGGATATAATCGCAGATTTCGGCCACCTTGTCCATTTCGGTATCGCGCACAAAGTAATCGCCTCCGCCTGCTGCAATGGATACAATGCGGTCAGGTCCGGCTGCCTCGCGCATGGCCTGCATCAGATAGGTAAAATTCTGCTTGTCGGAAGGATCGCAGTCGATCTCTGCGGCGTCGTTGCAGGGGTATTCCCAGTCGATGTCCACGCCATCCAGTTCATACTCATCCAGCACTTTACGAACGGATTCCTTGAAAGCATCGCGGCCTTCCTGAGTGCGGCTCATCAGCGAAAAACCGCCCGCTCCCCAGCCGCCGATAGACAGAACAATTTTGAGCGCAGGGTTCATGGCGCGGATCCGGGCAAGCTGCTCTTTCAGATTCGGCAGGTTGTGCATGGAAAGAAGACCATCGCGGATCAGACCGAATGCGATGTTGATATGGGTAAGGCGGTTGGCATCTTCCTGGGTCATACAGTCCAGACCCTCGCTCATGGCATATCCCAACAAAATAGGCTGCATACAGTTACCTCCGTCATGAATTTGTGTGAACGCGTTGTGAATGGTTCCATTATAGCATTGCCGGTTGGAAAGCGTCAAGAAAACGGCGTTTACAAACCAGCTGGAATTTGATATATTGAATACAAACAAGTCAACGAAAGGAAACGGAATATCATGCTGCTGAATGAACAGATTCTGTCATATATCGAAGCCCATCAGCAGGAGGCATTTGACCTGCTGGTGGAACTTGCGCAGATCCCCGCACCGTCCAATCACGAAGAACTGCGCGCCGCTTTCTGCAAGGAATGGCTGGAAAAACAGGGCGCACAGGGCGTGTACATTGATGACGCGCAGAATGTGATCTATCCCATCGGCGTTACGCAAAGCAATCCGCTGGTTGTGTATATGGCGCACAGCGATGTGGTGTTTCCAGATACCACTCCGCTGCCTTTGAAGATCGAAGACGGCAAAATTCTCTGCCCCGGCGTGGGGGATGATACCGCCAATGCAGTCGCCTTGCTGACGGTTGCAAAATACATTGCCCAGAACGGACTGTGTCCCCAGGATGAGGGCGTGCTGCTGGTGATCAACTCCGGCGAGGAAGGCCTTGGCAACCTGAAAGGCTCCCGCAGGATCATGCAGGATTTCGGAAAGCGCATCCGCGAATTTATTTCGCTGGATGGCGGCATCGGCGGCTGTGTGGTCAAATCGGTGGGTTCCAAACGCTACCGTGTGGCTGTGCGTACAGAGGGCGGCCATTCCTACGGTGCATTCGGCAACCGTAACGCCATTGCCTATCTGGCCTCGCTGATCGATACACTTTACACCATGAAGGTGCCGTCCAAGGGCAAAACCACCTATAACGTAGGCACAATCAGCGGCGGTACCTCTGTCAACACCATTGCTCAGTATGCGGAAATGCTCTATGAATTCCGTTCGGATGAACGCGAATCGCTGGAAATCATGGAACAACATTTCAACGCTGCCATCGAGTTCTACCGTGCCAAGGGCATCGAGGTAGAGGTGGAACTGCTGGGCGAACGTCCGTGCAGCGGCGAGGTGGATGAACAGCGCGAAGAAGCGCTCAAACAGCGCGCTGCCGATGCAGCCAGTCACCACGCAGATGTGGAAATGCATTTCAGCGTAGGCTCTACGGACTGCAACATTCCGCTTTCCATGGGCATTCCCGCCATTTGCACCGGCTGCTATACGGGCGGAGGCGCTCATACCCGCGAAGAATGGGTGCAGATTGACAGCCTTCTTCCCGGTTTGAAAATTGCCTTTGAACTGATCCTTCACCACTTTTAAGCCGATCATAAGACAAGCGAGCCGTGGCCACTGTACTGGCCACGGCGTTCTTAATTGCATCTCCAGACAGAAAAAGACGCTGCCCGCGTAAAACGCGGGCAGCCCACGGGTCAAGGGCGAAGCCCTTGCAGGTGCAGGGCAGCGCCCTGCCCGCCGGAGGCCCCCGTCACCCCTTCGGAACGATCAGACCGCTGCGGTAGGCTTTGAGCAGCGCGCGCAGATCGTCGATCTGTTCCGCCAGATCACGGCCTTCGTCGGTATCGGCAACAAACTGGCGTTCAACGTAGGTTTCCACCACTTCGGGAACGGAGCGGATGTCCGAGTTGGCATCCAGCGCGCGTTCCAGACTGGTGAAGGGCTCATGCTGCATCAGGCGCAGACCATGGGAATTGGAGATAAGCGTATAGCCGGCAATGCCTGTGGTCTTCTGAATGGCGCGGCAGAAACCACCGTCAATCACGAACAACCGCCCATCGGCTTTGACCGGGCTTTCCCCCTGAGAAACTTTGACCGGCGTATGACCGTTGATAATGTGTCCGCTTGGCGGCAAATCGAATTCGCGCAGAATACGGAGACAATGTTCGGCATTTTGACTGTAGCGGTAGTAGGGATTGCGGGGCTCTTTATGGGATTCGGGATCGGTCAGATAAATATGTTCAAAGGTGGTGGTGCGCCTGCCGCACAGGGGCGAATATTCGCCGCACCACAGATACCACATCAGATCCTGTGCCTCCGGTTCCCGGCTGTAATAGGCGCGGCGGGCAATGCGGTCGGCCGCGTTCATCAGCATGCGGCCTTGAACGGCCTGCCCATCCAGAACAAGGGTGTGGAAACGGCCGTCCTCGTCCATGGGAATGCAGCCATGGAACAGCAGGTTGCCGTTGAAACACTTGTACATAGCGCCCTTTTCGTAGAAAAAGCGGATGTGTTTGTGCAGGCGGGCGCTGTCCCGGAAGGCTTCAGCAAGCTGAGTGATCACTTCCTGTTCGCCGCTGGTCAGGGAATAGGGATTGGCGGGATCAATCGTGGGGAAGGTAAATCCGCTTAAACTGTAACACTTTTCACGGATCTGAACCGTGTGATTCTTGTGGTTGATCCTGTCAAGCGTGAGGCGGGCCTCCATGCCGTACTCCGGATGACGGTGGATGAGCTGACCTTCCAGCTTGAACATGATGACCGTAATAGCCTGAATGGCTGCGTCGATGGGATCAAGCTCCGGGTAGCAGGTTTCGGCAAATACCGTCAACGGACGCAGACTGATGCCGTAGCCGCTTTCCAATACAGCCATGTTTCGGTAGGCAATGGAATTGCGGACTACGGCGGCAATGCAGCATTCGCAGCCGCTGGCAGCGCCCATCCAGAGAATATCATGGTTGCCCCATTCAATGTCCACATTGCTGCGTTCCATCAGAAGATCCATGATGCTGTCCGGGCGTGGACCGCGGTCGTATACATCGCCTACCACATGCAGCCATTCTACGGCCAGCCGTTTGATCAGTGTGGCAAGCGCACAGATGAAGGCATCGCCGCTTTTGATTTTGATAATGGTTTCCAGAATGCGTTCGTGATACAGATGCTGATTGTTGTCCTCGTCTGCCTGGGCATGCATCAGCTCGTCCAGCACGAAGGCAAAATCCTCCGGCATATCATCGCGGACCTTACGGCGGGAATGCTTGCTGGACAGCAGCCGGGCCAGCTCCAGCATACGGCTGAGCGTGCTGTGATACCATTCCTTGTCAGGCGTGTGATCGGCATGAATGCGTTTAAGCTTTTCTTCGGGATAGTAAATCAGTGTGCAAAGCTCGCTGCGCTGGGCATGGGTAAGCTGGTCGCCGTAGAGCAGGCGCAGCTTTTCACGGATCACGCCGGAGCAGTTGTTCAGGATTTGTTCCACGCTCTCAAATTCACCGTGCAGATCGCTGATGAAATGCTCGGTGCCTTTGGGAAGATTGGAAACAGCGCTCAGATTGATGATCTGCGTATACAGGGACGCCATGGTGGGAAACTGCCTGCTCAGCAGTTTCAGATATTTAATGCGCTCTTGTGAAAACATGGGCAGCAACTCCTTATGCTATAAAGAGTATCGTGCGCAGAATAAAATGTCAAGACAAGGTTTGCGTCCATCGCTTGTGAAATGGCGAAGAACGGTATATAATAACAAATGCCGCATTTTGCGCGGTAATCTGTCGTTTGGAGGCTTTGGCCTTGAGCAATACACAAAAATCCATTGTGGGCGGCATGACGGTGCTGAGCATCGTTGGCCTGATCTGCAAAATTGTGGGAGCCCTGTACCGCATTCCGCTGGCGTGGCTGATCGGCGATGAGGGCATGGGTACGTATCAGCTGGTATTTCCCACCTATAATATGCTACTGACCATTTCTTCGGCCGGCTTGCCGGTGGCAATCAGCCGCATGGTAAGCTTTTCGCTTGCCAAGGATGATCCACGCAACGCCAGGCGCATTTTCAGAATGGCGCTGTGTATGCTGGCTGCGCTGGGCTTTATCAGCATGCTGCTGATGATTGTCATGAGCCCTTCGCTGGCTGTTCGCAGCGGCGATGTATCCACCCAGCCCGGTTTTGTGGCGATTGCCCCGGCGCTTTTGCTGGTGTGCATCATGAGCGCGCTTCGCGGCTTTATGCAGGGTCAGCAGAACATGGTTCCGACCGCTATCTCCCAGCTGATCGAACAGGTGGGCAAGGTATTTGTGGCGCTGCCGCTGGCATGGTGGGGCATGCGCGTGAGCGTAGCCTATGCTGCGGCGGGCGTGCTGCTGGGTACGAGTATTGCCGAGGGCGCGGCGCTGATATACATGCTGCATGTATACCGCAAACAGAAGAAGCAGTTTGACCTGCGTGAACAGAATGCGGAAGAACCTCCGATGGGCTCCAAAATGCTTTTGCAGCGTTTGCTGTCCCTGAGCATTCCGATCACGCTGGGCGCGTGTATCGTGCCGATTGCAGGCTTTATCGATTCGGGACTGCTGCTCAACCGACTGGTGGATGCCGGCATTGAACGTGCCGCGGCGCTTGGCCTGTACGGACGCTACAGCGGTTATGTACTTACGCTCATCAACGTTCCGACTGCTTTGGCAACGGCCATCGCCATGAGTCTTGTACCGTCCATTTCCGGTGCGATGGCAAAGGGAGACGGGCATCACATTCGCCGTCAGAGTGCGCTCGGTCTGCGGTTGGCCTTTGTGGTCGGTCTGCCCTGTTCGGTGGGCATGAGCATGCTCAGCCGCCAGTGTCTGGATCTGATCTATCATTTCAATACGCCTGAAGCTTTGCAGACCACCGCAAATCTGCTGAGTATAAGCAGTATGACCATTGTGCTGTTTACCGTGGTGCAGGCTACCAGCGGTATTCTGCAGGGCCTGCGCAAGCAGCGTATTCCCATGTATACGCTCATGGTGGGCGTGGCGGTCAAAGTGTTTTTGAACTATACGCTGATTGGCATGCCGCAGATCAATATTTACGGCGCGCCCATTGCGTCGCTCACCTGTTACACGCTGAGTATGCTGCCGAATTTGTACTTTGTGTATAAGTACACCGGCATGAAGCCGGAATGGATGAATGTATTCGGCAAGCCGGCAGCAGCAACCCTGCTGATGGCCGCCGTGCTCTGGTGCGCGGTTCGTATCCTGCCTGAAAGCGGTTTGTGGACGCTGATTGAAATCGGCATTGCCGTGGCGGCTTATGCGGGTGCGGCTGTGCTGGTGGGTGCTATTACCAAAGAAGATCTGGCTCCGTTCCTGCGCCGTTTTGGACGTGGACGTGCATTGAAGAAGGGAGAATAAAACGGATGAATCAGCTGACGATCGTTACGCTGGGTACTGGCGGCGAAATGTTTTTGACCCGCGGTGTGGAACGCGCTCTGCGTGAGGCGCAGTGTGTGGTTCTGCGCACGGAGCGCCACCCCATGGCTGCTTTTCTGAAAGCGGAAGGGATTGCCTGCGAGACGCTGGACGCCCTTTATGAATCCTGTGAGGATTTTGATCTTTTCAACCACAAGGCAGCTCAGACCGTGCTTGCCCTGTGCAGGGAAAAGCCTGTCTGCTACGCCGTGAGCGATGCTTCGTTTGATACCACCGTGGCAGCCATCCTGAAAGAAAAGCCTGCCAGCGCCAAAGTAACGGTTCTGCCCGGTGTGAGTCATGCAGAACGCTGCCTGAGCATGCTGGACAGTCATGCGGATGCGCTGCGTCTCTACACGGCGGAGGCATTCCTGCCTGCACGCGTTTCGCCGCAGGAGGATCTGCTGCTTCTGGAAGTGCATAGCCGCGAATGCGCAGGGGAGTGCAAGCTGAAACTGCTGGAGCTGATGCCGGAGGAGATGGAGATCACCTTCATCACCGGCAATGAGCAGACTGGCGAACTCAAGCGCAAAAAGATCGCTCTGTACGAACTGGATCGCCAGAAGAGCTACGATCATCTGACGGCGGTGTATGTACCAAGCGTTCCTATGCTGGAACGCACCCGTTTCAATATGGACGATCTGATGGCGGTGGTTGCCAAACTGCGCGCTCCGGATGGATGCCCCTGGGATCGTGAACAGACCCACGAAAGCCTGCTTCCTGATCTGTTGGAAGAAAGCTACGAATATATTCAGGCCGTCCGCGATGAAGACATTGACCATATGTATGACGAACTGGGCGATGTGCTTTTGCAGATCGCGCTGCATACGCAGATCGCCATTGAGCACGGTGACTTTACCATTGATGATGTGACAAGCGCCATCTGCTACAAAATGATTGAACGTCATACCCATGTTTTCGGTCAGGTAAAGGCGGATACGGCGGAGGATGTGCTTACCAACTGGGAAGCCTTCAAACGTGAACAGCGCGGTATTCAGACCCATGCGCAGGCAATGGAGGATGTATCCCTCGGCCTGAGTTCCCTGCTGCGCGCTTACAAAGTGCAGAAGAAAGCCCGTAAGGTTCATTTTGACTTTGACAGCGCTCTGGATGCGCTGCTAAAGGTGCATGAGGAAGCGGAAGAAGTTCGCGAAAATATCCAAAATGGTCAGGATACCGAAATGGAACTGGGCGACCTGTTCTTTGCGGCAGTCAATGTGTGCCGGCTGTGCGGCAAGGATCCTGATATAGCACTTACTTCCTCCACAAACAAATTTATCAAGCGTTTCCGCAAGATGGAAAATGCGATAAAAAGCGCAGGAAAATCGTTTGAGGACTTGACTTTGGCCGAAATGGATGTATACTGGAATGCGGGAAAACGGGAAGAATAAAGGGTTTTGGTTCGTTCCAGCCCGCTAATGTCCTTTTCCACCTGCAAGATCAGGATATTTTTCCATGCACCGCATGGCTACAACAATCGAGGAGGAACTACTATTATGAACAAAGCTGAACTGACTGCTGCTATCGTGAAGAAGACTGGCTTCACCAAGAAGGATGCCGAAAAGGCCATCGTTGCCCTGACTGAAGTGATCACCGAGACCCTGGCTGCTGGCGATAAGGTTCAGATCGTTGGTTTCGGCGGCTTCGAAGTTCGCGAGCGTCCCGGCCGTGTTGCCCGCAATCCCCGCACCGGCGAGCAGATCGAGATCGAGTCTTCCAAGGCTCCTGTTTTCAAGGCTGGCAAGGCTCTGAAGGATTCCGTCAACAAGTAAGTTTGGGCAATGGCCCATAACCCGTTCCGCGTTTTTCGCGGGACGGTTTTTTTGTGCGTGATAAAAACAGAAAACCGTCGGTCGTGGACCGCGGTTTTTCTGCCGATATTTTTCCATAAAGTCTGCCGTACTTCATAAAAATGCAGTCACTTTGGATAAGATGTCAGACTCTGCCTGTGATTGCTCCGGCAATGCCTCCTGCTGCGATACCCATGGCGATATCGCTCAGGTAAGCCGTCCACGGCAGGGACTGACCGGAAAGCAGGGCAAAGAGTCCCACACCCAGGGCCATGTAGCAAATGCCAAGCAGCGCGCCATAAAGAAGTCCTTTTTCGCAGCTCCGGCCAAGCATGACTTTCACGCCTGCAAAGATTGCGCCCAGCTTGATCAGCTGGTTGACAATGCGGATTGCGGAATCGCCGGGCTTGAGCCATTGCATCAGCAATGCAAAGATAAGGACACAGATCAGCGTAACGGCTATGGAAATCAGCAGTCCGCGCAAAAGCTGTGTACCCAGCGCTTTGGGACGGTAGCGGCGCGAGCGCCTGCGTGCGGTGCGGTTGACTCCTGGCGTAGAATAACTGGACATATGAAAACCTCCCCTGTTCGCTTTGTACAAGTCTATGCGAACAGGGGAGGTTTCATGTTTGCAGACGGCTGTGATTAGTTCAGCAGCTCGCTGTCGTTTTCGATGGTCACTTCTTCCACATTGCGGATGGCCCAGCGGGCAACCACCAGCTTGGTGTTCTCGTTGCTCACAGCCAGTTCGATGGTCTCATCCTTGATGCCGGTGATGGTGCCGTAAATGCCGCCGATGGTGCACACGCGGTCGCCGTGCTTGAGGGCAGCCAGCATTTCCTTGACCTTCTTGTCCTTCTTGCGCTGGGGACGGATCAGCATGAAGTAGAAGATCACGAACATCAGGATCAGGGGGAACAGGGAGCCGATCAGAGCGCCGGCAGTGCCAACAGCGCCCATTTCCTCGCCGGCAACAGCGGTCGCGGCGGCAGCATCAGTCAGAGTCAAAAGCAGTTTATCCATAGTCAGGTACCCCTTTCCAAAAGTCAATATGCCAATTATAACAAATCTGTCCCGAAAGTACAAGGGGAAAAGTATGAATAGTCCGTAAACGAAACTGTTTTACCGCGGAAATTACCGGTGATTGCGGTTGGGGCCGCGCAGCAGGTCGCCGTGATCCACGCGGAAAGGCACCGGCATACGGATCAACGTACCGGCCACAGAGGCCGTCTGCACACTTTCTCCCGTTTCTTCCAGCTTCATGGCGGTTACCGTGAAAGACTGGGAGCCATCCGGTGTGAGGGCCTCGAGCGTATCACCCACATAGAAGCGGTTTTTGAGCCGGACGAGCGCCTCGCCGCCTGCTTCACATGAAGCAATGAAGTCGCCTACGTATTCCATTGTCTGACTGAAGCCGTTGGCTCCTGCGGGAGGTTCGGGCGCGCCGTAGTAGAAGCCTGCATTGGACTGGCGGTGGCTGGCTTTTTGCAGTTCCTCCATCAGCGCAGGAACGGCAGCAAGGAAGGCTTCATCACCTTCTGTTTCCAGAATATCCAATGCGCGGCGGTAGGCGGACACCACAGTCGCTACATAATAAGCGGTTTTCATGCGCCCTTCAATTTTAAGACTGATGACGCCTGCATCCCGCAGTTCATGCAGATGCGGCAGCATGCACAGATCCAGCGCAGAGTACAGATAGGTGCCGCGTTCATCTTCGCAGACAGGCAGGTATTCGCCGGGGCGTTTTTCTTCTACCAGATGATACTGCCAGCGGCAGGGCTGGGCACATGCGCCGCGGTTGCCGCTGCGCCCGGTAAGGGCGTTGCTGAGCAGGCAGCGGCCGCTGTACGCCACGCACATGGCGCCGTGTACAAAGGCTTCCAGCTCCAGCTCATCCGGCAGCTTCCTCCGCATGGCTGCAATATCCTGCATGGAAAGCTCGCGGGACAGCACGATGCGCTCTGCGCCCACGGCCTGATGGAAGTGGACGGCAGTGCGGGAATTGAGCACATTGGCCTGTGTGCTGATGTGGATGGGCAGCGCAGGCAATTCCTGATGCAGCATCAGCGCAGCGCCGATATCGCTGACGATCGCGGCGTCTACGCCTGCTTCCAGCGCGTCTCTGGCTGCAGCCAGAAAGCCGTCCAGATCAGCGTCCACGGGCAGGATATTCATGGTTACATAGAATTTCACGTTGGCTGAGTGCGCAAAGTTTACGGCTTCGCGCAGCTGCTCCGGGTCAAAGTTGCCTGCAAAGGCGCGCAGGCCATAGCTCTTCATGCCGCCGTACACCGCGTCCGCGCCAAAGCGCACAGCCGCGCGCAGCTGTTCCATGCCGCCCACTGGGGCCAGCAGTTCCATCTTTCGTTTGTTCATGTTACATTCCTCGTTCTGCGTCATAGGCCTGCCACAGCGGCGCGTAGATTTCCACTGCGCGTTCGTGATCGCTGAGCGTTCGGCTGAAGTGAAGTTCTCCTGATTCCGGGTTCTTGCTGCAGAAGAACAGGTAGTCTTCCGCCACATAGCTTTCGTCCGGGTAAAGCGCGGCGTTGATGGCCTCCGGCGACGGATTGCAGATGGGACCGGCAGGCAGGCCGTTTACCCGGTAGGTGTTATAGGGAGAGGAAACGGCAAGATCGCTGGAGCGCAGGCTCATGCGCCGTTCGCCGGTCACATAGTGGATGGTGGGGTCGCTTTCCAGCTTCATGTTCTGCTCAAGACGGTTGTGGAATACGGCGGAAACCTTGGCAAAATCAGCCTTTTTGGCTTCCTTCTCGATCATGGAGGCCAGAATGAGCACCTCGTCCATGGTCATGTCCAGCTCGTCCGCACGCATCTGCCAGTCGGGATGGAACACCTTGTCCGTCTGGGAAAGCAGCTTGCGGATGATGGAAAGCGGCGTTGCATTGGTGTAGATCTCATATGTGTTGGGCGCCAGGTATCCTTCCAGCAGATATCTGCGGCCCTCCGAAGTTCCTGCACGCAGAAGATCGTCCACATAATAGTAGTCAGTTACGCCCTCGCCGGTACGGCAGATGTTCAGAAACTCGGTTTCATCTGTGAAAACGCCAAGCCCCTTCAGGTAAGCGGCTACTTCTTCAATGGTATCGCCGGGAATAATGGTGATATCCATCGTCAGCGGCTGGCCGTCGCCGGTAGTCAGCAGATCGGCGATCTCAAACACATCCATGCTCTTTTTGATCAGGTAATCGCCTGCCTGAATCTTTTGTCCGAGACCCGCAAAGTCACAGTAGTACTTAAAAAAGGTGCTGTTTTTGATCAGTCCCTGCGCTTCCAGGTTGTTGGATACGCGTGTCAGGCTGTTGCCGCTTTCAACCGAGAAGGCAATCTCTGTTTGATCTTCCGGTGCGATTGGGCTTAAAAACGCCTCGTCTATGGCGTTCCATACGGCGGAAACAATGCCGAAAACGATCAGCAGAGCGGTGGCGAACACCAGCAGCGGACGAAAGAGACGCCACAGGCCGCTGTACCAGTAAAAGCCGTATTCACGTTCATCGCGCAGGGATTCATGGTCGTAATCCCTTTCACGGTCGTAGTTGTTTCGCATTATGTGCCTCCTTATGCTTCGCGGATATCAATGCTGATGCCCGCTTCGCCCGTAATGCGGCTCATGGTCTGCGCCACAAGCTGCTGCACACGCATCTGAGCCAGCAAAAAATCGGTAACTTCGGGGCTTTGATAGAGCAGGGTGCTGAGTTTTTCAAATTCGGCCGTATCTTCCTCGCGCGGGTCGCTGCCGGCCATGGCTGCCATCTGCAGAGCACTCTGCGCACGCATAAAACGGTCCAGCAGGCGGCGGTTTACTTCATCCGCCATTACGCTTTTTTTCAGTTCTTCATAGGTCTGAAAGGTTTCTGTATCGCGCAGCGCGGTAAGCAGCGCATCAGCAGCCTGAGCCACTTCGGCAGGTATCATCATAACGGTTCCTCCCTGAAAAATAAAAGAGTCCTTCCATAGTATAACGCAAACTCAGCTTTTTTTCATTCCTTTTTTGCACTTTCCTGTGTGAACATACCCGGATAAGCTTTTGCATATGGTTTGACAAGCGTTATGCAAGGAGGTTTCCACATGGAAGGGACATTTGATTTATACCGTGATATCGCCGAGCGAACAGACGGCGACGTGTACATTGGCGTTGTTGGACCGGTCAGAACCGGGAAGAGCACGCTGATCAGCCGTATGATGGAAAAACTGGTGCTGGATCATATGGATGACAGCCCGCGGCGCGAACGCATTGCAGATGAACTGCCTCAAAGCGGCAGCGGAAAAACAATTATGACCACGCAGCCAAAGTTTGTGCCTGGCGAGGCGGTCAGCATTTCTTTGGACAATCAGGCAACCGTTCGTGTTCGCATGGTAGACAGCGTGGGCTATCTGGTAGACGGGGCGCTTGGAATTGAAGAAGACGGGCAGAGCCGCATGGTGCATACGCCGTGGTTTGATCGTGATATTCCCTTTGAACAGGCGGCGGAGATGGGGACGCGCAAGGTGATTACTGACCATGCGACCATTGGTCTTGTGGTCACGACGGACGGTTCGATTGCTGAATTGCCGCGCGAAGCCTATGCCGCGCCGGAGGAACGCGTGGTGCGGGAACTGCGCGAATTGGGCAAGCCGTTTATTGTAGTGCTTAATTCGCGCACGCCGCAAGCCAGGGAAACGCAGAGCCTGAGCCAAAAACTGGGCGAACGCTACGGCGTGCCGGTGGTAGCTGTCAATGCCCGGGAAATGGAACTTTCAGATATTCTGGATGTGTTTGAACAGGTATTGTATCAGTTCCCGCTGCGTGAGATCTGTGTCACTGTTCCCGGCTGGCTGAATGCGCTGGATGAAAGCCACTGGCTGGTCAAACACGTGCTGGAGGGTGTTCGGACAGGCGCGGAAAAAGTAAACCGGATGCAGGATCATGACCGGTTTGCACAGGCTTTTGCAGAATCGCCCTATACGGATGGCATGAAAGGCGGAGGCATCGAACTGGGGCAGGGCAGACTGAGGTATCATCTGCCTTTGAAGGATGGCTTGTTCAACCGTATCCTTGGCGAGGAATGCGGTACTGAGATTCGCGGCGATGCGCATCTGCTGCAGCTGATGAAGGAACTGGTCGCTGCCAAAACAGAGTACGATCATGTGGCGGAGGCGCTTCGCAGCGTGCGTGAAACCGGTTATGGGCTTGTTACGCCCAGCATGAGTGAACTGACTTTGCAGGAACCGGAGATTGTGCAGCAGGGCAGCCGCTTTGGCGTAAAGCTCAAAGCCAACGCTCCTTCTCTGCATATGATCCGGGTGGATATCGAAACGGAGGTATCGCCTGTCGTAGGTACAGAAAAACAGTCCGAAGAACTGGTTCGTTATTTAATGGAAGAATTCCAGAACGACCCGCAGAGCATCTGGAACACCAATTTCTTTGGCAAATCCCTGCATGAGCTGGTGCGCGAAGGCCTGGCCAACAAATTGATGCGCATGCCTGCCGATGCACAGGACAAAGTACAGGAAACGCTTTCCAAAATCATCAATGAAGGCAACGGAGGCATGATCTGCATTCTTTTGTGAAGCGTCTGTAAATTTTCGCTGGCGTATCTGTATTTACGCCCAAAACGTGGTATGATATGATTGCAGTGATTTGCACTCATAGGGGAGGGTACCGCGTGGAACGAAAGAAGTTTCGGGATTATCTGCTGCTTGGCAGTACATTGCTGGGCGTTTGGTTTCTTTTGCAGCGTTTTGACGCTCTGGCCGGATTTGTAAAAACACTTTGGGTGATCCTGTCGCCCTTTGTGCTGGGCGCAGTGATTGCCTTTGTGCTGAATGTGCCCATGCGCTTTTTTGAAACCAAAGTATTGGGAAGAATGGAACGCGTAAAGTGGCTGAAAAATGCCAAACGGCCGATTGCGCTGTTTCTGGTTCTGGTGATGGTAGTTCTGGTAGTGTACCTGCTGATGTCGCTGATCATTCCTGAATTGCTGACAACGCTGGAAACCATCGCGCGTGCAGTGCCGGGCTTTATTCAGCAACTGGATCAGAAACTTGCACCCTATCAGATTGAAATCGGCGATTTTCTGAGCGAGCGCTTCAAGATGCCCACAGGTCCCGAACTGATGCAGCGGCTTGAAAAAATCGGCGATCTGGCGCTCAAGGGCGTGATGTTCTCCGGTACAGTCATTGGTTCGGCCTATCAGAGCCTGCTGAGCGGCTTCTTTACGCTGATGTTTGTCATCTACTTCCTGCTGGGCAAGGAGCGTCTGGCGGCGCAGTTTGTACGGCTGATGCGGGCTTATATGAAAAAGGAACGCGTGGATCGTTTTCTGCATTCCGCTTCGCTTGCCCAGCGTACATTTTCCAGCTTTATCACCGGCCAGTGCCTGGAAGCGGTGATCCTGGGCGTAATGTTTTTCATTGCCATGCTGATTTTCCGCATGCCGTATGTGCTTTTGATCAGCGTGCTGATTGCGGTGACGGCATTGATTCCCGTTGTGGGTGCATGGATCGGCTGCATTGTGGGCGCAGTGCTGATTCTGGTGTCTTCGCCCATGCAGGCGCTGGGCTTTGTGGGCATGTTCCTGGTCCTGCAGCAGCTGGAAGGCAACCTGATCTACCCGCGCGTGATGGGCAATGCCATCGGTCTGCCGGGCATCTGGGTACTGCTGGCTGTTGTGCTGGGCGAAGGTCTGATGGGCGTGGTCGGTATGCTGCTGTTCATTCCGCTCACTTCGGTGTGCTACCAGCTTCTTCGCGATGAAGTGGATGAAAAGCTCAGGGAAAAGAATATCGAAACGGCAGAATCATAAAGAAACCGGGGAAACGGCTTAATCGGCTGTTTCCCCGGTTTGCATTTCAGATAACGGCTACCCTCTGCCGGAACATCAGTCCGCCGGGCAGCTTTGCCCCCAGGGACCATAGTTCATAGGCTCGCAGATCAAGCTGGAAAAGAGGATCATCTTCATTTCCGTTCGCTGCTTTGGAAAGCAGCGGCAGGCTGCTCTGCTTGAAAAGACTGGTCATTTCGCTTGCCTCGCGCCGCAAACCGAGCAGACGGACATAGGTTGGATGCGCATTCTGGACAAGGAAATCCGCGGTGATGTTCAGCAGCGCATGGGTACACAGACGACTGAGACGGACATGCGCATAACGGCGGGTTTTGAGCTGCGACAGCAATTCCTCTCGTGAAGATGATTGACCGGCACAGGCTTTCAGACGGTTTTCCAGACCTTCAGAACAATCCGGCAGAAGGGCAAGCTGGGCGGCGGAGGCAGAGCGGAGTTTCCACAGCAGCAGTTGGTCCAGCGCGTCCGGGCGGCAAATGGGGGAGAGCGGCAGCTCGTAGCCGCAGGCAGCGTTGGCCGCAGCCGGATTGCCGTTCAGCAGCGCCTGACGAACCGCACTTGCGGACGGCCACGGGTTTACATCCAGCGTCCTGGCGTGGTAATCGCCTTCACGCCGCACGGGCAGCGGCAGAAGCGGGCTGTTCAGCCGCCGTATGGCGCGCAGATAGCACAGCGCAAGAATATTGTTGGGACGGCCCCAGCGTTCTTCGTCTCCCAGACAGTGGCCCAGCGCTGAGCCTTGTGCTGCAGCGAAGGAACGACCTTCCGCAAGCGCGGCATGCAATGCGTTTTCAAAGGCAGCGGTGGGGGATTCCAGCAGCGCGGCGGCCTGCTGAAGCATAGGAAGCTCATCATCCTCTGCGCCGAAGGAAAGGTGGGTGACAAAACACAGCTTTGTCAAAATCTCCACGCCGCCAAGCGCGAAATGTTCAGCGTCGCGCACGGCAAAAGCGGCAGGAAGTTCCAGCACGAGATCTGCTCCGGCACACAGCGCGGCTTCGGCGCGAACGCGAGGCTGATGAACGGCAGGCGTACCGCGCTGGGTAAAGCAGCCGCTCATCAGGCAAACGATGAGCGCGTTCGGCAGCTGCTTGCGGATCAGCTCAAACTGGTGCGCGTGTCCGCGGTGAAAAGGATCATATTCACAGATAATACCGACAACCGGTCTCATAGGATCGCCCTTTTGCGCGTAAAAGATGCGCTTTTTTGGGCTTCCCCCTTCCATTTGTTATCAAAAAGATGTATACTATACTGGTTGAAGTACGTATGCACGGGATTTCTTCAACCGGATAACCCCGTCCCGTGTATTGTAGCACATAAGGGAGGAAAAGAACATGTCCGCCATTGAGAAAATCAAAGCCAAAGCCAAAGCGAATGTGAAGCACATCGTGCTGCCCGAAGGCACCGAGCCCCGCACTGTGCAGGCCAGCGCCAAGATCCTGGCCGAAGGCATTGCCAAGGTTACCCTGATCGGCAATGTGGATGAAGTAAAGAAGGTTGCCGCCGAGACCAATACGGATCTGACCGGCGTTGCTATCATTGACCCCGCCGCCAGCGAAAAGAGCGCCGCCTATACCGAGCTGCTCTATGAACTGCGCAAGGCCAAGGGCATGACCATGGAACAGGCCGCCGAACTGGTGACCAAGAATACCCTGTATTACGGCACCCTGATGCTCAAGGCGGGCGACGCCGACGGCATGGTAGCCGGCGCCATCAACTCCACCGGCAACGTGCTGCGCCCCGCGCTGCAGATCATCAAGACCGCCCCTGGCATCAAGGTCGTTTCCAGCTGCTTCATCATGGAGCTGCCTGACCAGAAGTGGGGCGACGAGGGCGTTATGATTTTCGGCGACTGCGCCGTGATCCCCAACCCCACCGCCGAAGAACTGGCTGCCATCGCCATCGCCAGCGCCGAGTCCGGCAAGCAGCTGGTGGACCTGGATCCCCGCGTTGCCATGCTTTCTTTCTCCACCAAGGGCAGCGCCAAACACGAGAATGTGACCAAGGTGCAGGAAGCTACCGCTATGGCCAAGGAACTGGCTCCCGACCTGAAGCTGGACGGCGAGCTGCAGGCTGACGCCGCTCTGGTTGAGAGCGTTGGTCAGCTGAAGTCCCCCGGTTCCACCGTGGCCGGCCATGCCAACACCCTCATCTTCCCCGACCTGCAGGCTGGCAACATCGGCTACAAGCTGGTGCAGCGTCTGGCCGGCGCCGAAGCCATCGGCCCCATCATTCAGGGTCTGGCCATGCCCGTCAGCGACCTCAGCCGCGGCTGCTCTGTGGAAGACATCGTGAGCGTTGTGGCCATCACCGCTGTAAAGGCTCAGTAAGTTTGATCTAAAAATAAAGATAAGGAGTCGTTTCCCATGAAAATTTTGATTGTGAACGCCGGTTCTTCTTCTCTGAAGTACCAGCTGGTAGACATGGACGGCGAGAAGATCATGGCCAAGGGCCTGGTCGAGCGCATCGGCATCGAAGGCAGCAAGCTGACCCAGAAGGTCAACGGCGAGCAGCTGGTTTTTGAACAGCCCATCGCCAACCACACTGAAGCCTGTACTCTCATGATCAAGGCTCTGACCGACGACAAGCTGGGCGCTGTGAAGGATATGAGCGATATCAGCGCTGTGGGTCACCGCGTGCTGCACGGCGGCGAAGCTTTCACCGCTTCCATGCTGATCACCGAGGAAGTCAAGGACGCTATCCGCGCCAACATTCCTCTGGGCCCCCTGCACAACCCCGCCAACCTGATGGGCATTGAAGCCTGCGAAGCCGTTATGCCCGGCGTACCCAACGTGGCTGTGTTCGACACCGCTTTCCATCAGACCATGCCTCCCAAGGCCTACATGTACGGCGTGCCCTACGAGTACTATGAGCGTCTGCACGTTCGCCGCTACGGCTTCCACGGCACCTCTCACCGCTACGTGAGCAAGCGTGCCTGCGAGTTCCTGGGCCTGGACCGCAACAACACCCGCGTGATCACCTGCCACCTGGGCAACGGTTCTTCCATGGCCGCTGTTAAGAATGGCAAGTGCGTTGACACCAGCATGGGCATCACTCCTCTGGAAGGCGTTGTGATGGGCACCCGTTCCGGCAGCATGGACCCCGCTGTTGTGCAGTTCATTGCCAACAATGAGAACATGACCGTGGACGAAGTGCTGAATATGTGCAACAAGAAGTCCGGCCTGCTGGGTATCTCCGGCCTGTCTTCCGACATGCGCGATATCGACAACGCTGCTGATAACGGCCATGAGCGCGCTGCCCTGGCCCGTGACATGCTGCACTACGGCATCAAGAAGTACATCGGTTCCTACGCTGCCGCCATGGGTGGCGTGGACGTGATCGTCTTCACCGCCGGCATCGGCGAGAACGGCGCTGAGCTGCGCGAGTCCGTCATGAGCGGTTTCGAGTTCATGGGCGCCAAGCTGGACCATGATAAGAACATTGAAGGCAACCGCAAGGAGTCCATCGTGTCTGCCGACGACAGCAAGGTCAAGATCGTTGTGATCCCCACCGATGAAGAGATCGTGATCGCCCGCGATACTCTGTGCATCGTGACCGGTCAGCCCATCGAATAATCGGTTTTGTTCAAACCTCGGCGCGGGTGTCAACCATCCGCGCCGTTTTTTACATAATGGATTCTCAGGAGGAATCAGCATGAATCTGGATGTATCCAAGGCTTTTGTACGCCCGATGGAGGATTTTCCTTTTGAGGTAGAGGTCTGTGTTGAACCGCAGGATATCAACGGCGATCAGGTTACTTTTGATCCTGTTCATATGAACGGCGTTTTTTCCATGATCGATGATGTGGTTACGCTGGAAGGAGAATTGCATACGGTAGCCTATGCGCCATGCGCGCTGTGCATGGAAACCGCTTCTGCACCCGTGGACGTGGAATTCAGAGAGACTTTCCGCAAGGATGCCGACGAAGAGGAAGACGGTTGTTTCCGTTACGATAACAAGCTGCTCCCCTTGAACCACATGACGCTCACGCTGCTGCTTTTGAATATGCCCATGCGTTTCCAGTGCGATCATGATTGCACCGGCGGCGCCGGACTGACTGCCTGGGATGAGGAAAAGACGGTCTGGGCGGAACAGGAGAACGGCGAACAGCAGGGCACTTACCGTCCGTTTGAGGGCCTGGCGGATCTGCTGGAAAACAACGAAGAAAATCCTCAGTGAAATCGTAGATTAATGCCTGTCAAACACGAAAAAACGCTTGACAAAGTAACCCTTCCATCATATAATACGAAATGGTCACATTGTGATAATGCATTTGTATGCACAGATGCGAAAAACAGTGTTGCCAGGCAATGAATTTGCTGACTGGCCGGGACAGATGCGGAAGGCGGTTGCATTTGCAGCACGTTTGCTACAGTTCTCCCCGGAGACAGGTTCGCGCAAGCGGACGATTTTTGAAGCCCGTCTGCAGCGGGTAACAGAATGAGGAGGTGTAACCATGGCTCTTCCCAAGGGAAAAGTGTCCAAGGCCCGTGGCCGTAAGCGTCGCGCTAACTGGAAGCTGGAGCTGCCCGGCATCGTCGAGTGCCCCCAGTGCCACGAAAAGAAGCTGGCCCACCGCGTTTGCAAGAACTGCGGTTATTACAACGGCGTTCAGGTCATCGATATGACCGAGAAGGAGAATGCGTAATTTCGCTTTCTTCGCGATACGATGAGGCTGCTTGAAGGTTCAGGCGGCCTCATCGTTTAAGCTCACTGAACAGGAGGAGTACGCTCCATTGCCGCCCAAGAGAGGATCGTTCATCGGCTGAAAGACGGTCCGGCACAGCAGAAAGCGGAAGGTCGCCTGGGAGAGCGCGGGATGAAGCGGGGGAATGCCCGTTAGTTTCGCCGTGTGCGCACGTTACAGCGCTCAGAGGCGGCTGAAATATGCCGCGAATGAAGGTGGTACCACGGAGCAACTCCGTCCTTTTGAGGATGTGAGGGGCTTTTTTGTTTATATCAAAGAACCGGAAAGAGGTAAAAGAGCATGATCGATATCAAGTTCCTTCGTGAAAATCCTGACGTAGTGCGTCAGAACATCAAAAACAAGTTTCAGGATCACAAGCTGCCCATGGTGGATCAGGTGATCGAGCTGGACGCCCAGAACCGCGCCTACATTCTGGAGGCCGATACCCTGCGCGCCAACCGCAACAAGCTTTCCAAGATGATCGGCGGTCTGATGGCCAAGGGTCAGAAAGAAGAAGCCGAAAAGGTAAAGCAGCAGGTCAACGAGCAGTCTGCCCGTCTGGCTGAGTGCGAAGCCAAGGAAGTGGAACTGGCTGAGCAGATCAAGCAGATCATGATGAAGATCCCCAACATTATCGATCCTTCCGTGCCGATCGGCAAGGACGACAGCGAAAACGTCGAGATCCAGAAGTACGGCGAGCCCGTGGTGCCGGAGTTTGAGATTCCCTACCACACCGATATCATGGAACGCTTTAATGGCATCGATCTGGATTCCGCCCGTCGCGTGGCCGGCAACGGTTTCTACTATCTGATGGGCGATATCGCCCGCGTGCACAGCGCGGTCATCTCCTATGCCCGTGATTTCATGATCGACCGCGGCTTCACCTACTGCATCCCGCCCTTCATGATCCGTTCCGACGTTGTGACCGGCGTTATGAGCTTTGCGGAAATGGAAGCCATGATGTACAAGATCGAGGGTGAGGATCTGTACCTGATCGGTACTTCCGAACACTCCATGATCGGCAAGTTCATCGACCAGATCATTCCCGGCGAACAGCTGCCCCAAACCCTGACCAGCTATTCTCCCTGCTTCCGCAAGGAGAAGGGCGCTCACGGCATCGAGGAGCGCGGCGTGTACCGCATCCACCAGTTCGAGAAGCAGGAAATGATCGTTGTTTGCAAGCCTGAGGATTCCATGATGTGGTACGACAAGCTGTGGCAGAACACCGTTGACCTGTTCCGCTCTCTGGATATCCCCGTCCGTACGCTGGAGTGCTGCTCCGGTGACCTGGCTGACCTGAAGGTCAAGAGCTGCGACGTGGAAGCCTGGTCTCCCCGCCAGAAGAAGTACTTCGAAGTGGGCTCCTGCTCCAACCTGGGCGACGCTCAGGCACGCCGTCTGCGCATTCGCGTGAACGACAATGGCAAGAAGTACCTGGCTCACACCCTTAACAACACCGTGGTGGCTCCGCCCCGCATGCTGATTGCTTTCCTCGAAAACAACCTGTGCGAGGATGGCTCCGTGAAGATCCCTGTGGCTCTGCGTCCCTACATGGGCGGTAAGGAAGTCCTTGTGCCCGTTAAGTAAGGCAGGCTGATTTTGGAAAGGAGGTGCTTGTATGAACTGGCAAAAGATTCTGGACAGACTGAGTATTCCCGGACTGATCCTTCTTGTGCTGGGAGCGGTCGCGGCCACGCAGGCTGAAAAGTACTGCAAAAGCGAGCGCCTCTGTATGATTGCGCGCATTGCAGGGCTGGGTTCAGCCCTGCTTGGTGCGGTCATCCTACTGGATCTGATCCCCGGACTTTAACCATCCACCAGATAGGGAGTGAATACCATGGAATTTGAAATGGAGAAAGTATATAACCCTCAAGCTATTGAGGATAAGCTGTACAAGATGTGGGAAGAGAGCGGCGCTTTCATCGCCAAGCGCGAAGAAGGCAAGAAGCCCTTCACCATCGTTATGCCCCCGCCCAACATCACCGGCCAGCTGCACATGGGCCATGCTATGGACTGCACCCTGCAGGACGCGCCCATCCGCTATCACCGCATGAAGGGCGATCCCACCCTGTGGCTGCCCGGTACCGACCATGCCGCTATCGCGACCGAAGTAAAGATCGTGGAAGCCATGGCCAAGGAAGGTCTCACCAAGGAAAGCCTTGGCCGCGAGAAGTTCCTGGAGCGTGCCTGGGAGTGGAAGAAGGAGTACGGCGGCCGCATCGTCAACCAGCAGCGCCGCATGGGCGTCAGCTGCGACTGGAGCCGCGAACGCTTCACCATGGACGAAGGCTGCTCCAAGGCCGTACGTGAAACTTTCTGCCGTCTGTATGAAAAGAATCTGATCTACCGCGGCAACCGCCTCATCAACTGGTGCCCTGACTGTCAGTCCGCTATTTCCGACGCGGAAGTGGAGCACAAGGAGATGGACGGCAATTTCTGGCATCTGCTTTATCCTGTAAAGGAAACCGGTGAGATGCTGGAGCTGGCCACCACCCGTCCTGAAACCATGCTGGGCGATACCGCTGTGGCTATTAACCCCAACGATCCCCGCTACGCTCACCTGCATGGCTGCCATGTGGTGCTGCCCCTGATCAACAAGGAAATTCCGATCGTGTGCGACGAGCATGCCGATATGGAAAAGGGCACCGGCGTGGTAAAGATTACTCCCGCTCACGACCCCAACGACTATGAAGTGGGTCAGCGTCACGATCTGCCTCTGGTTCGCGTGTTCACTTACGACGGTCACATGACCGGCGCTGCTGACTGCGCTGCTGCGCAGGAGCTGCTCGCCAGCGGCAAGGCCAGCAAGAACGAGCCCGAGGTACTGGACTGCGGCAAGTATGCCGGCATGACCACCGCCGAAGCCCGCAAGGCCATCGTTGCCGATCTCACTGAGCTGGGTCTGCTGAAGGAAGTAGAGCCCATCAAGCACGAGGTTGGCGTTTGCTACCGTCATTCCAAGACCGTCATCGAGCCTATGGTTTCCAAGCAGTGGTTCGTGGATATGAAGCCTCTGGCCAAGCCCGCCATTGAGGCTGTTACCAGCGGCAAGACCCAGTTTGTGCCTGAGCGTTTCAGCAAGCAGTACATGAACTGGATGGAAAACATCCGCGACTGGTGCATCAGCCGTCAGCTGTGGTGGGGTCACCGTATCCCCGTTTGGTACTGCGAGGACTGCGGTGAAATGATGGTTCTGCGCAACGATCCCGATTGCTGCACCAAGTGCGGAAGCAAGAACATCCATCAGGATGAGGACGTGCTGGATACCTGGTTCTCCTCCGCTCTGTGGCCCTTCTCCACGCTGGGCTGGCCGGAGCAGACCGAAGACCTCAAGTATTTCTATCCCACCGATGTTCTGGTGACCGGCTATGATATCATCACCTTCTGGGTCAGCCGTATGATCACCACTGGTGTGGAAGAGATGGGCGAGACCCCCTTCAAGACCGTGCTTATCCACGGCCTCGTTCGCGACGAGCAGGGCCGCAAGATGTCCAAGTCTCTGGGCAACGGCGTGGATCCCCTCGAGATCATCGACAAGTACGGCGCTGACGCGCTGCGCTTCTCTCTCGCCATGGGCGTAAGCCCCGGAAACGACACCCGTTATTCCGATGAAAAGGTGGAGAGCGCCCGCAACTTCGCCAACAAGATCTGGAACGCCAGCCGTTTCGTGCTGATGAACACCGAAACCCGTGAAACCATCGACGAAAGCAAGCTGCAGCTGCCCGATAAGTGGATTCTTTCCCGCCTGAACAAGGTGGTTGCGGAGATCTCCGGCCACATGGAAGACGGCGATTTCGGCATTGCTGCCCAGAACATCTATGATTTCGCGTGGAATGAGTTCTGCGACTGGTACATTGAGCTCTCCAAGGGCCGCCTGATGGGTGATGATCTGGAGCAGAAGAACAATGTACGCGCTGTGTTGGTGTATGTGATCGAAAGCATCCTGAAGCTGCTGCACCCCTTCATGCCTTATCTGACCGAAGAAGTGTACCAGCATCTGCCTGAGCATGAGGGCATGCTGATTACTGCCCGCTGGCCCGAAGTAAAGCCCGAATACGCTTTCGAAGCCGAAGAAATCCAGATGACCGGTCTGATGGACATCATCCGCGCCATCCGCAACCTGCGCGCCGAAATGAACGTGCAGGCCGGCAAGCGCACCCATATCGTGCTGATTCCCGAAGCTGGTTGGGAAGCCACCCTGTCTATCGCTGAGCCCTATCTGCAGCGTCTGGCCTATGCCAGCGAAGTGGCGCTGGGCGGCAAGGACGCTCTGGCTGGTGAGAAGGTTGTTGCCGCGGTCTGCGCCGCTGGTGAGATCCGTATCCCGCTGGGCGATCTGGTGGACATCGGCAAGGAAATTGCCCGTCTGGAGAAGGAACTCAAGAATCTGGAGGGCGAAATCGCCCGCGCCAGCGGCAAGCTGAACAACCCCGGCTTCCTCGCCAAGGCCCCCGCGCATCTGGTAGAAGCCGAAAAGGCCAAGCTGGCTACCAACGAAAGCATGCTCGACTCCCTCAAGGCCCGCATTGCTGACTTGAAAGGTTAATCGAGGGGCCTCTGGGGTGCAGAGGCAGTGCCCCCTGCACCCCAGATTGCGGCCATAATATGGCCGCAAGGGCTTGAATGATTTATTTGGTATTGCATCTAAGACCGCCGAGGGTCAAACAACGACCCTCGGCTCGCTTGCGCGCGAATCCTTTCGGTTGCTTGTTTTCAACAGAAACGAACGGAAAAGGCGTATGTAAGGTGGGCGGTAAGCCTCATTGGCTTCCCCTTGAGGGGAAGTAGTCACCGAAGGTGACTGATGAGGTGTAAAACTCGCTCGTTTATTCAAACATGATAATGGCACCAAGCTACATATCCCTCCGTGGCCGCATATTCGGCCACGGCCCCCGGTTTTCCAAAGGGGCAATGCCCCTTTGGCGGGGTGCAGGGGCTCCGCCCCTGCTTCGTCCCTCCCCAAATCTCCCAATGAACGGAGCTTCACCATGCAGGTTCTGATCGGTACCACCAATCCGGCCAAACTGAAATTCTTCCAGGACGCGCTTTCGGAATACGATGTGGATTTGATTTCGCTCAATGATCTGGGCATTACGGATGAACCGGGCGAAACGGGCCGCAATCCCGGCGAAAATGCAGCCATCAAGGCGGCGTTTTACGGAAAGCATGCAGATTACGTGATCGGTAACGACGCCGGTCTGTATTTCGACGCCATTCCGCTGGATGATCCGCGTCAGCCGGGTCTGCATATCCGCACGCCCAACGGCAAAAGGCTGGATGATGAAGAAATGATCGAGTATTACAGCCAACTGGTGCATTCTTTGGGCGGCAAAGTGATGGCATATTATCTGGATGGATTTGCCGTAAAGACGCCCGAATGCGTGCGTTTCTTCCAGAAATCGCAGGACCATGCAAGGCTCAGCGCCTTCTGGATGGTGGACAAGCCTGTGGCGGCTCGCCGTCCTGGCTGGCCGCTGGATTCCCTTTCCATGGAGTTTGACGAGACCTCCTTTATGGAGGAAGGCGTGGAACTCAAACCCTCTTTGACCGGCGAAGCCCGCCGTGCATGGATTACCTTCCTTGCAACCGAGCTGGGTCTGGCCCCTTTGGAGGTAAAATGACGATGGATTTTCACCATATTCCCGTCCTGTTTGACGAGGTAATGGAATGGATGGACCCGCAGCCCGATGGCGTATATGCCGATGGCACCCTTGGCGGCGGCGGACATAGCGAGGGTATTCTTCGCCTGTCCGGCGGTACGGCGAAGCTGTACGGCATTGACCGCGATCTGGAGGCCATTGCTGCGGCGTCTGATAGATTAAAGGACTTTCCCGGTTTTCAGGCTATTCATGGCAATTTTCATGATGCCAGGGAATTGCTGTCTGAAGCCGGGGCGCCTGCACTGACCGGAGCGCTGCTGGATTTGGGCGTGAGCTCCCATCAGCTGGATGTAGGCGGACGCGGTTTCAGCTATCATGAGGATGCGCCGCTGGATATGCGCATGGATAAGTCGCAGGGTATCACTGCTGCGGAATATCTGGCGAATATCACTGAAGCGGAGTTCCGCCGCATTCTCACCGAGTATGGCGAAGAAAAATGGGCGGCGCGCATTGCACAGGTGTTTATGGAAAAGCGCGCTCAGAAGCCCATCCTGACCACCGGTGATCTGGTGGCTGTGGTGGATGCGGCCATACCCAAGGCCGTTCGCCGCAAGGATGACGGCCATCCTGCCCGCCGTACTTTCCAGGCGGTGCGTATTGCTGTGAACGACGAACTGGTTCCTTTGGAGCAGGCTTTGTGCGATTTTGTGGATTTGCTGGCTCCTGGCGGTCGACTGTTGGTGATTACCTTCCACTCTTTGGAAGATCGCATCACCAAAAATACCTTCCGCAGACTTCAGAATCCCTGTATATGTCCGCCGAAAATGCCCGTTTGTGTATGCGGCAAAAAACCGTTGGGCAAGGCGCTTGCCGGCGGCGCTGTGAAGCCCGGCAAGAACGAAACGCAGGATAACACCCGCGCACGCAGCGCCAAGCTGCGCGTGTTTGAAAAGAAACAGGAGGCGTAACGATGCCCACTCTGTATGTTGTGGCTACGCCCATTGGCAATCTGGGCGATATGGCGCCCCGTGCCATTGAAACGCTCAAAAACGTTTCGCTGATTGCGGCAGAGGATACGCGCGTTACGCAGAAGCTGCTGAGCGCATTTGATATCCACACGCCGCTTACCAGCTGTCATGAGCACAATGAACGCAGCAAGGCTGTGCAAATCGTGGAGCGTATGCTGGCTGAAGGCATTGACGTGGCTGTTACCACCGATGCCGGAACGCCCTGCATCAGCGATCCTGGCAGCATCCTCACCGCTGAAGCCATCAAGGCTGGCATAGAGGTACTGGCCGTTCCCGGACCTACGGCCATGGCATCCGCTTTGAGCGTAAGCGGGCTGGATGTAACGGAATTTACGTTCTTTGGTTTTTTACCCCGTCAGAAAAATGAGCTGAAGGAAAAGCTGCTGGATATGGCCCGCAGATCGAAGGTGGGCGTTGTCCATGAATCGCCTCATCGCATCATAGATCTTTTGCAGGCGGTGCAGGAAGTATTGCCCAATACGCTTGTATCCGCCAGCTGCGACCTGACCAAGAAGTACGAAAAAACGGTTCGCGGTACGGTATCCGCCGTGCTGGCTGAACTGGAAGCCAATCCCAAAGCGGAAAAGGGCGAATACTGTATTGCGTTCCAATGGGCGGCAGAGGATATCCCACAGCCGGAAAAAGCAAAAAGCGAGCTTTCTTTGGAAGCCCAGCTGTTTGACGGTTTGGTGCGCGGCCTTTCCATGCGTGATGCAGTAGATGAACTGGTTGCCAAAGGCGAACGAAAAAATGCTGTAAAAGCAGCCAGCCTGAATGTTAAGAACATGCTGGAAGGCTAATTGAAAAGAGCGTTGACATACAGTCAGCGCTCTTTTGCATATTCGGGGTAAGGTTCTGTGAAACAGTCATAATCGTCCTGGCGCTCCGGCATATCCAGGGCGCTGAGAATCACCTGCGTCAGCTGGGCTACATGCCTTTTCCATGCATGCTGCGGCATCGGAAAGGGTAAATGCTCCTCCGCTTGCAAACCAGCTGAAAAAAGGCTATTTGTGTCCGGCGGAAAGCAGAAAAGCCTGAAATCATTTTTCTGGTTAGCCTTGCTGCACCCACGCTTGCGCGGATGACAGCGTTCTGGAATATTCCATTTTGCGAAATTCGTTTGCTGCAACTCATTATTCAATCAGCAGTCTCAGGATCCCGCCTGCGATTCCTGTGCCAAGAATGACAATCACCGGGCTGGGCTTCCATTTCCAGAGAATGAAAAGGCAGCCTGCCAGCAGAACGGCTGAAAGGGGATCAATCAAACGCAGCGACAGAACGGCGCCTGCAAACAAAGCATTGTTCATTACCTTGATGCCGCCTACAAAAATCAGCGCCACAATAACCGGGCGAAGACCGTCCATTACGCCCTGAATCAGGGAAAGACTGCGGTAACGCTGGTAGAGCAGTGCAAAACCAAGGGCGATCATAAAACCGGGAAGTACAGATGCAAATGTGGCAACCACAGCGCCCGGCACACCGCCCAGCTGCATTCCGATGAAGGTTGCGCTGTTCACCACCAGCGGTCCGGGTGTTGATTCGGCAATGGCGATCAGATCGTTAAAGGTGGTCGCAGTCAGCCATTGTCGCTCTGTCACTACCTGCTGCATCAGCAGCGTAACACTTACCAGACCGCCGCCGATTCCAAACAGGCCAATCTGCAGAAAACTGAAAAACAGGTCAATCAGCATGGCGTTTTCCTCCTGCAACAGCCATATATGCGCCAATAGCGCCGCCTCCGATTAAAATCCAGATAATGTTTATACCACACAATCCAAGGATCAGTGCGGCCAAAAACAGCAGGAGGATGGAAAGACGTTTCTTTTGCAAAAGCGGTTTGAACATATCGAATGCCGCGTACAGAATCACTGCTGCAACGGCCGGCTGCATGCTGCGAAGGATTGCATCCACAGCAGGCGAAGTACGGAAAGAATCATAAAACAGAGAAATCAGCGCGATCCATCCGAATGGGGGAAGAACGGTTGCCAATACAGCAAGAAAAAGGCCTGTGATTCCCGCAGTACGGTAACCAATCTGTGCTGCTGCATTCACAGAAACTGCACCTGGTGAAGACTGCGCTATGGCGATCATATCCAGCATTTCGTCTTCTTCCAGCCAGTGCAGCTCCTGAACCATTTTTTTCGCATCAGAGGAATAATAACTGATCCTCCGCCGAAAGTAAACGCACTGATGGAGAACATTGAGAAAAATAACGTTCTGTATATGTTGTTCTTATTCATGAAGTTACATGGTTCCTTTGCTCGTTGTTGGTTCTCTCATTAAAATTCAGCATAAGAACGCAGCTTTCCTGCATTTTCACTGTTTTTAGTTTGAAATCCTTGACACAGCAACTTGCATGATGGTATCATCACAATAACATAAGATGAGAGGCGAACGTTCATCAGCAGACAGCACGCTAATGGTTCGTTTCTCTTCTTTTCCTTTGGCTTTGCGTATACACGCAAGGCTTTTTTGTGTTATACTGTATAAGCATGTCATCGATCTGATGAATGCGGGTCCGCGGGTTAGGCCGCGGGTTTTCGAACTGAACAGGCAGGAGGAACGGTCATGATCATCGTTCTTAAAAAAAATCCGCAGCCCGAACAGATGAACCGGTTGATTACGTGGCTGGAAAGCATGAACATCGCTGTGCATTCCATTCAGGGCGAGACACAGACTGTTCTGGGGCTGGTTGGCGATACTACGCATGTAGATCCTGAAATGCTGCGTGCGTTGGATATTGTTGCGGATGCCAGACGCATACAGGAACCCTATCCGAATGCGAGCCGCAGACTCCATGAGGATGATACCATTATTCCGGTTGGAGATACGCAGGTGGGCGGCGGGGTGTTCAGTGTTATTGCCGGTCCATGCAGCATTGAATCTGAGGAACAGATCTGTGAAGTGGCAAGGGCTGTCAAGCGCAGCGGCGCGACCATGCTGCGCGGGGGAGCATTCAAGCCGCGTACATCGCCCTATACCTTTCAGGGGCTGCGCGGGCATGGATTGGAAATGCTTCTGGAGGCCAAAAGGATCACTGAACTGCCTGTTGTGACGGAAATCATGGATCTGAGCCAGCTTGATTTGTTTGACGAGGTGGATGTGATTCAGGTAGGCGCTCGCAATATGCAGAATTTTGAACTGCTCAAGGAACTCGGGCACACCGGTAAACCGATTCTGATCAAACGCGGCCTTTCCAGTACCCTGCAGGAGCTTTTGATGAGTGCAGAATATGTAATGGCTGGCGGAAACGATCAGATCATTCTGTGTGAACGCGGCATTCGTACCTTTGAAACAGCCACGCGAAACACGCTGGATCTGGCAGCGGTGCCGATGCTGAAAAAAATGACGCATCTGCCCGTGATTGTGGATCCCAGTCATGCCACGGGCGTTTCATGGTTGGTTAAACCCATGGCCATGGCTGCTGTTGCCTGCGGTGCAGACGGTCTGATGATTGAGGTGCACAACGATCCCTCGCGGGCACTGTGTGATGGCGCGCAGTCCCTGAAACCGGAAGAATTTGATGATGTGATGCAGTCCGTGCGAGCGATCCTGCCGTATGCTTTTCAGCGAACCGGCGGGTGATAAGAAAAGCGTGTTTTGAAACAGCTAACGTGAACAGGGCGTACGGGCGACTTGGCTGACGGGCAGCGTGAAGCACGAGAAGCAGAACATTTAAGCATCAAAAAAACAGTTGGATCATGCTCCAACTGTTTTTTTTGATTTCTTTTAGCGCCTTCTGCGTCCGTCATCCAGGAAGCGGCCAAGATCTCGCATGTTTTCAAGGGCGCGTCCGCATCCCATGACCACATTGGTCTGCGGATCCTCGGCACATGTACACGGCACTTTCAGTGCGTCAGAAATGGCCTCACAAAGCCCGAAAAGCTCGGAACCGCCGCCGGAAAGCAGAATGCCGAATTCAAAAATATCGGCAGCAAGCTCGGCAGGGGTGTGTTCCAGCACGCCATGGATGCTTTCGATCAGCTGCTGAAGCGGTTCGTCGATGGCTTCGGTAATATCATCGGAGGTAATGCGCATGGTTTTGGGAAGACCGGTAATCAGGTTGCGGCCGGTCACCTCCATAAAGAGCTGTTCAGCACGGGGAATGGCGGAACCGATATTGATTTTCAATTCCTCTGCTGTGCGTTCGCCGATCAGCAGATTATGCTTGCGCCGCAGATGGCGGATGATCGCATCGTCGAATCGGTCGCCGCCAACCTTGGCACAATCGCTGACCACCACTTTGCCGAAAGAGAGTACAGCAATGTCTGTAACACCCGCGCTGATATCCACGATCATGGCGCCGTAGGCTTCATCCATAGGCAGGCCGGCGCCCAGCGCAGCAGCCAGTGAACGGTTCAAAAGCTGGGTACGGTGCATGCCGGCGTTGAACATGGTGGAAATCAGCGAACGCTTTTCCATCTCGTTGACGGAGGTAGGCAGCGCAAGCACCGCATGAGGCCGGGCAAACAGGTGCTTGCCGATGGCTTTTGTCACAAAAGACTTGAGCATAAAGCTGACCAGTTCAAAATCCGAAATCGTTCCGTCGCGTAAAGGACGAATGGCCAGAATGCTGCCAGGGGTTCGCCCGATCATGCGCCGGGCTTCATCGCCGTAAGCCAGCACGTTGCGCGTATCGCGGTCAATGGCCACAACGGTGGGCTCGCGCAGAATGATGCCTTTGCCCTTCATATAAATCAGGATCTGCGATGTGCCAAGATCGATCCCGATATCGCTGATGTTTGCCATTTAACCATACTCCTTGTTCTCTTCATTACGTATTTGCAACATTAAAAAACGTAACAAATACGCTGTTGAAATGAATTCGTCACAAATGCGTAAAATCCTTCTTTTGGAATACAGAAAGACGTGCGGATTCAGCGAAAACGGTATTTTCTGCGGGTTGCCTCTCCGCCCCGCAGATGGCGAACAGCTTTGTTATAGCTCAGAACCAGGCTTACGTGAGCGTAGAGATCTGGATCAATTTGTTTCAGCCGTTCTCTTACATCCTTGTGGACGGTTGATTTGGAGATTCCGAACTGCGCGGCAGCGGCGCGTACGGTTGCACGATGTTTGATGATGTATTGTGCCAGATCGCAGGTACGCAGTTCGATAGCGTCTTTCATAAAAATGACCTCCCGGAATGTGCAAGCTTCTTGAGCATATGCACGGGAAAGCTGTGAAAGACGGCGATTGTCAAACAACAGGTATTGTAGTAGAATAAGAACATGTATACCAAAGTATTACGGAGGGAAAAATATGCAGTTTTTGTATTGGCTTGAAAGCATCCGCAATCCGTTTCTGGATGCTTTTTTTGCGACGATTACTCATCTGGGCAGCGAAACGCTGTTTATTGTGCTGGCAATCGTTATGTTCTGGTGTGTGAACAAGCGGAGCGGGTATTATCTGATGACCGTCGGCTTCTTCGGTACGCTGGTGAATCAGTTTCTCAAACTGGCATTTCGCATTCCACGCCCGTGGGTACGTGATCCCAACTTTACCATTGTGGAAGCCGCCCGTGCGGATGCAACCGGCTATTCTTTTCCCAGCGGCCATACGCAGAGCGTAACCGCCGTGTTGGGTTGTCCAGCCAGAACGACCCGGAATGGGATTGCTCGGGTAACCTGTATTGTACTGATTTTGCTGACCGCGCTTTCCCGCATGTACCTGGGTGTACATACCCCTGCGGATGTGGGTGTATCTCTGGCGCTGGGAACGCTCATGGTGTTTGGTTTCTATCCGCTTTTTGAAAAGGGAGATGAGAAACCTGCGCTGATGTATGGTGCAATGGGCAGCCTGTTTGCACTGTTCGTAGCCTTTGTGCTGTATGCGGAGTTTGCCGCATGGCCTGCTGATATTGACGCTTACAATATGGAGCATGGCATCGAAAATGCCTATCTGCTGATGGGTTGCAGCGCGGCCATGCTGCTCAGCTGCTGGATCGAGCGCAGATATATCCGCTTTGAAACCAGGGCTAAGCCCCTCACACAGGTTTTGAAGGTAGTCCTGGGTCTTGTGCTGGTGCTGGGCATTAAGGAAGGAACCAAACCGGTTCTGAATGCTATTTTCAATGGTCATCACATCGCGCGTGCTATCCGCTATTTCCTGATGGTCATGTTTGCAGCATGCGTGTGGCCGATGACCTTTCCCTGGTTTCAGAAAGGCTGTCTTTTCAAGAAGTAAGGTATGAAAGGAAGTGGCAGCGGTGCTGCTGATCATTGACAAAGCTCCATACAAGGTTTGAGGCGCTGCATGGAGGAAGAGCGAGTGCCTCGGACTTTGCAAATTTGATGGATCCAAGAAAATCAAAGGAGCGAAGTCAAATGAAAAAGAAATTCTGGTTTTTCCATAAGGAACTCAAGTCCTATCTTCTGCTGTGGGCCACGCAGTCATTCAGCGCCCTTGGCAGCAGTATGACCAGCTTTGCGCTGGTACTGTGGCTGTATCAGACCAGCGGTTCCGCCCTGCAGACGGCGCTGATGAGCGTTTGCTCGTACGCGCCCTATGTGATCATGAGCATCTTTGCAGGCGCACTCAGCGACCGCTGGGATAAAAAACGCACCATGCTGATCTGCGACCTGCTGGCTGCTCTCAGCACCGTAACGATTCTGATTCTGTACAAAACAGGCACGCTTGCGCCCTGGCACATGTACGTGCTGAACGCGCTGAGCGGTCTGATGAACACCGTGCAGAAGCCTGCCAGCGAGGTGGCCGCAAGCCTGCTTGCACCCAGAGAATACTACCAGAAGACCAGCGGTCTCAGGTCGTTTTCTTCGTCACTCACCACCATTCTAACCCCTGTGATCGCTTCAGCTGTGTACGCCTTTGGCGGCATGGATGTGGTGATTGCCATTGATCTGCTGACCTTCCTGACGGCATTTGCGGTGCTTTTGTTCTTCATCCGCATTCCGCAGCCGCCTCAAGCAGAAACATCGAAGGAAAAGCTTCTGACTTCTGCCAGTGCAGGCCTCAAATGGCTCAAACAGAATCCGCTGATCCTGAAACTGATCTTCTTTCTGGCATGGATCAATCTGGTGGCTTCAGCGTTTGACGCGGCATTGCCCGCTTATCTGCTGAGTGTATCAAATGGCGGCGAAACGGTGCTGGGTCTGGTGCGATCTTTCTCCGGCATTGCGACGCTGGCAGGCAGCGTGCTCGTCACGCTGATGCCCAAACCCAATGACCGCGTGCGGATGGTGTGCATCACGCTGATGATTTCCATGAGCACGGAGAACTTTCTGCTGGCGCTGGGACGTTCTCCGGTGATCTGGTGCATTGGCAGCGTTTTGGGCTGGCTGAGCATTCCGGTGATGAATGCCAATCTGGATGTCATCATGCGCACCACCATTCCGCCGGAAATGCAGGGCCGTGTATACAGCTGCCGCAATTCCCTGCAGTTCTTCACCATTCCGCTGGGCTTTCTGCTGGGCGGATGGATGGTAGATGACGTGTTTGAACCGTTGATGGCGGCAGTATCGCCGTATGGAGTGGCGGCGCAGGCCTTTGGCTGTGGTAAAGGCAGCGGCGCGGCAGCGTTCTTTATGGTGCTGGGCTTTGCCGGTACGTCGGTTTGTGTGTGGTACTGGGTGAAGCTGCGCAAGTATCATTGGAGTGATTCGGCAAATGAATGATTTCCTGCAGCAAAGGGGGCATGGCAAAATCGCCATGCCCCTTTGCTGCATAAGATTATGACCAGAAGTTTAATCCTGATAATTGAATATCACATTGGTGCCTTCATATAGCTCTGTGCCGGCAACAAACTGCCACTGCAATTCATTTCCACGATAGAAGATGGTTTCCAGTGCAGGAGCAGTATAGCCAAACTCGGTAAGGGAGACAGGCCATACGATTGTTTTCAAGTGCTCCAGAGTGGAAACGCCTGAGAGCTTTACGATACTCACACCCTCTGGAATATCCAGGTGTTCTACTGCAACACCGCTGTTAGGATATCTGGATCCCAATGCGTGCCCTTCAATGCTGGTCAAGGTGGAAGGCAGCAGGATGTCTTTCAAAACCGCACAATAAGTGAAACATTCGAACGGCAACTCGGTAATTTGTGTTTGAGACAGATCGCACGACACCAATTGCTTGCATTCCGAAAAAATGTTTCCGCCAATGCGCTGAACGGAAGCGGGAAGCGAAATGGACTTTAGCGCGGTGCGACGGAATGCACGGTTCCCGATTTCGGTCAGGGTTTCAGGCAAGTCAATTTCGGTCAGCGAATAGCAATTCTCAAAAGCGTCTGAGCCGATGCTGTTAAGACTGCTTGGCAGGTGTACCTTTTTCAGATTTTCTTTATCCCGGAAGGCGCCTGCGCAGAGTGCGCGTAATCCTTCATTAAGAACCACTTCCTCGATTACATGGGAAGCGAACATGGTGCCGCCTTGCATTTCTTCCAGACCGAATGTGCGCAAATATTTCAATTGATGGAAAGAAAGAAACTCCAGTCTCTTAAAAGAAGAAGGCAGATATAACGCTTCAACATCGCAGGAAATGAAATAGTTGTATTCGTTAAAAGAAGTGACTCCTTCATTTACAACCAGCAGACCCTTCAAACCAGGTTTCAGCAGTTTGACTTCTCCATCTTTTACTTCCAGAAAACCAGCTGCAAGGATTTCTTCCCATGTCATGGCCAATGTATCGTTCAGATAAACGCCGGGTGTGCGCCATTCACATGCTGAACAGACATTGTTTTCATAAGTATGAGGCAGTTTTTCAATCACTATGCCGGGAACAACGGCGCTGCAAACCGTGCATGTACAGTCGCCCGTATAGCCTTCCGAAAGGCAAGTGGCTTCTATGGCGTTCACTGCTTCGCCAGGGCGATGGCCTGATGCAGGTATAACCGTACCAGGTTCAAGAACCTCGCCACAGGTTGTACAAAGCACATCTCCGGTGTAGCCGTCCGTTGTACAGGTGGGATTCGTCGCATTGCGCGTTTTACTTGGAGAATGGTCCAGTGCGGGAATTTCTTTGCCCTGCTCAAGCAGTTCGTTGCACACAGCGCAGAACACATCTCCGGTGTAGCCGTTTGCACTGCAGGTGGGATTCACGGCATTGCGCGTTTCACTTGCAGAATGTCCCAGTGCGGGAATCTCTTTGCCCTGCTCAAGCAGTTCGTTACATACAGAGCAGAATACATCTCCGGTGTAGCCGTTTGAAATGCAGCTGGGTTCGGTTATGTTTACTGCTTCTGCCGCATTATGCCCCAGAAGGGCTATGGCTTCGCCTTTTTGTGTTATTTCTTCACACTTGATACATTGTTGGTCACCAGTATATCCTTCGCTTGTGCAAGTCGGTAATGTGGAATTGATGATCTGCACGTTTTCGTGGTTGCATGCGCAACTCGATAAAAAAAGAAGTGCCAGCGCCAACAAGAAAAAAAGACCGCTTCTTCTGATTTTCATTTGGAAGTTTCTCCTTTGCGATTGTATCCGCCATTCAGTGCTGATTGTAAAATCCAGTAAGAATAAATGATTGTTGAACAAATACAAAAACGCTCATAGATATGAGCGTTTTTGTATGTATTTACAGATTCGCCTTGATCTTCTCGATCATGGCTTCGTATTCTTCGTCGGTCAGCTTCTTCAGACCGGGGTTCATGGCAAACACGCCGCCCCACTCATACTCATCCTTGTACTTGGGCACAAGGTGGAAGTGCAGGTGGCAGCCGGTATCGCCGTAAGCGCCGTAGTTGACCTTGTTGGGGTTGAAAGCGGCGTGGATGGCCTTGGCAGCGCGGTTTACGTCGGCAAAGAAGGCGTTGCGGTCTTCATCGCTGATGTTCACGATTTCGCTGATGTGATCCTTATAGGCCACGATGCAGCGGCCGGGATGGCTCTGCTCCTTGAACAGGTACAGAGAGCTCACGCTCAGGTCGCAAATGTAAATGCCGAAAGCAGCAAGGGGCTCGCCGTGTACGCAATATCCGCAATTGGGATCCTTCATGATGATGACCTCCTGATATGGATTGTTGTGTCGGTTCAAACCAGATGAATGTATTATATAGGATTTTGGATGAAAATGCAATCTCCTGTGAGAAATCATAAAGAAGAAACGGGACGGTGGGTTACCCCTCGGTCAGCCTGCGGCTGACGGCAGATAGGCGTTTGGTTTTTGCAATGGGTTGTTCTATAGTCATTACTCAAGTACACCTACAGCATAATTGTACTCGCACCTCTGCTTGTAGGTTTGTCAAACATCTTGGACAGTGAAGGCAGAAAGCCGCTGTCTAGGTGAAAGCCAGTTGAGAGGCCGCATGGGCCTGGTGTTGCTGCGACTTTGGTGGGCAGTTAACTGCCCACCAAAGTCGGCGAGGGAGTAAAAGCAGCGAACGTCGTAGAAACGCTTTTGGTCTTCACGGTGACTGCGTTCAACCTTGCCGTTGTGCCGAGGCGTGTAGGGACGAAT